>NZ_SGWE01000004.1:1802500-1842500 GCF_013337115.1 Deinococcus sp. JMULE3 | reverse complement strand
CGCCATTCTGGACCACGCCCTGGCCGCGGGCGCCCGAGCGCTGGTCTTCACGGTGGACGCCCCGTTCCTGGGCCGCCGCGAGGCGAACGAACGCCACCGCTTCGCCCTGCCCGCGCACCTGGGCGCCCCGAACGTCGCCAGCCGTGAGGACCTCGCGCAGACCGAGACGGACCGCGGCTCGCAGCTCGCCAACTACTTCCAGAACCTCGTGGACAAGACCTTCACGTGGCGCGACCTCGACTGGCTGCGCGGCCAGACCCCCCTCCCCATAATCCTGAAAGGCATCCTGACCGCCGAGGACGCCATTCTGGCCGCCGAGCACGGCTGCCACGTCTGGGTCAGCAACCACGGCGGACGGCAGCTGGACACCGCCATCAGCAGCTTCGAGGCCCTGCCCGAGATCGTGGACGCCGTCGCGGGCCGCACAGAGATCTACCTCGACGGCGGCGTCACACGCGGCACGGACGTCCTGAAAGCCGTCGCCCTCGGCGCCCGCGCCGTGTTCCTCGGCCGGGCCGCCCTGTGGGGCCTCGCCGCCGGAGGACAGCCCGGCGTGGAACGCACCCTGGAGCTGCTGCAGGACGAATTCCGCCTCGCCATGGCCCTGTGCGGCGCCGCGCGGGTGGGGGACCTGACCCCGGCACTGGTGCGGCTGTAGATCAGGCCCTCCAACAACCGGAGCGGAGGCCAGAGCGTCAGCCCTGACCCCCGCTCCATCCTTGTGTTACCGCAGGGATTCCGGCAGGCCGTACACGTTCCACAGGCGGTCCACGCGGTTCACGATGTCCTTGTCCATGACGATCTTGGGCGGCCACTCGCGGACGAAGCCTTCCTCGGGGAGTTTCTGCGCGCCGTCCCAGGCGAGCAGGTGGCCGTGCAGGGTCACGTCGCGTTCGGCATCGATGTTGTTCAGGATGGTCCACCAGACATCCTGAATGTCGTTGACGTCGGTCTGGTCGTCGCAGATCAGGAGGTGGCGGATGCCGTGTGCGGCGGGGTGCGCGGCGAACGCGGCGGCGAGGTCGCGGGCCTGTCCGGCGCGGGTCTTGTGCAGCGCGACCAGCCAGTAGCCGTCCGGGGTCTGCTGCTGGGCGAGGACGCCGTCGAAGGTGGGCAGGTCCTGCGCGGCGCGCGGCGTGAAGCCTTCGGGAGACAGGACGTCCCCGGCCTGGTCGGGGCGGCTGCTGGCGGCGCTGCCGACCTCCTCGGGGCGTTTGGTGGTGGCGTCGATGATGAGTTTCCCGCCGTAGCCCCAGCCGCGGCTGGAGTGGTCGAGCACGTCGATGGGGCCGCGCGTGGTGAGGGTGTCGCGGCCCGGCACGGCCTTCTGCGTGACCTCGCGCCAGACGGCGTCGAAGTCAGTGACGGTCACGTCCTCGTCGAGGACCACGATGACCTTGGCGAACATCATCTGGCCCAGACCGAACAGGCCGTTGGCGACCTTGTACGCCTGCCCCGGATACGACTTCCTGATGCTCACGAACACGAGGTTGTGCGCGACCCCGGCGGGCGGCATGTGGTAATCGACGATCTCGGGGATGATCAGCTGCGCGGCGGGGAGGAACAGCCGTTCGGACGCCTCGATCAGGTACGCGTCCTCCATGGGGGGGCGGCCCACGATGGTCGCCGGGTACACGGGATGGCGGCGCATGGTGACGGCGGTGACGTGGAAGTGCGGGTACAGGTCCGGCAGGGTATAGAAGCCGGTGTGATCCCCGAACGGCCCCTCCATCACCCAGTCCTCGCTGGGGTCCACGTACCCTTCGAGCACGAACTCGGCGTTGGCGGGCACGTCCAGATCCACCGTGACGCCCTTTGCGACGGGGTAGCGCTGGCCGCGCAGGTACCCGGCCAGGGCGAACTCGTCCAGGCCCGGCACAGGGGGCAGAGGCGCGGTGGCGGCGTAGATCAGGGCCGGGTCGCCGCCGATGGCGACCGCGACCTCCAGCCGCTGACCCAGTTTCCTGGCCTTCTCCAGGTGTCTGGTGCCGGTCTTGTGCCGCTGCCAGTGCATGCCGGTGCTGTTTTTGCTCATGACCTGCACGCGGTACATGCCCATGTTGCGCTCGCCGGTCTCCGGGTCCTTCGTGATCACGAGGGGCAGCGTGACGAACGGCCCACCGTCGAGCGGCCAGCATTTCAGGACCGGGATCTTCGAGAGGTCCACCTCGTCGCCGCGCCACACGACCTCCTGCGCGGGGGCGTTGCGGACGCGGCGCGGGGGGAGGTTCATGGCGTCGCGGAGTTTCGTGACGTTGCTCAGCAGGCCCAGTTTACTGCCGCCGCCGGACAGGTCGATGAGGTTGCGGACCTTTTCGGCCAGTCCGTCGAGGTCGTCCACGCCGAGGGCCAGCGCCACGCGTTCCTTGGTGCCCAGCAGGCCGATGGCGACTGGGTAGTCGCTGCCCAGCACGTTCTCGAACAGCAGCGCCGGGCCGCCCCGCTTGACCATGCGGTCGGCGATCTCGGTGATTTCCAGCTCGCGGCTGACCGGGGTCGTGACGCGGATCAGTTCGCCGCGCTGTTCGAGGAGGCGCATGAAGCTCTGAATGTCCGGGAAGGCCATGCGCCGAGTGTAGAGGGCAGGGGGCGGGGCAACCGTACCCGCGCACGAGGTTTCCCCCGGTGGTCGCAGGAGCGGTCGGGCGGCCCTGGCCGGATAGTGTAGACACGACACTATCTAGTAGTTGACCGAAGTTGTACGCTATTGAGATCAGCGCGGAGGTCCCGCTCCCCGCCCCCCTCCCCCCACCCACCCGGCTGCCCCGGCAGCCCCCCAAGGAGTCCCATGACCAAGCACATCACCGGCGTCACCCTGCCCCTGCTCGCCCTGACCCTCGGCCTCGGCAGCGCCCACGCCGCCACCCCCAGCACCCTGCAAAAAGGCGTGCTGAAGATCGGCATGGAAGGCACCTACGCCCCCTTCACGTACAGGGACGCGTCGGGCAACCTCACCGGCTTCGACGTGGACATCGCCAAAGCCGTCGCCGCCAAGCTGGGCCTGAAGGCCGA
Source organism: Deinococcus sp. JMULE3 (assembly GCF_013337115.1). Taxonomy (NCBI): domain Bacteria; kingdom Thermotogati; phylum Deinococcota; class Deinococci; order Deinococcales; family Deinococcaceae; genus Deinococcus; species Deinococcus sp. JMULE3. The sequence goes on along the minus strand of NZ_SGWE01000004.1, from coordinate 1,839,488 downwards.
GTTCGTCCTGACCGAATGGAGCGGCATCCTCGCCGGCCTCCAGGCGAACAAGTACGACGTGATCGTCAACCAGGTCGGCATCACCGCCGAACGCCAGAAGACCATCGGCTTCAGCAGACCCTACGCGTACTCCAGCCCGCAGATCATCGTCAAGAAGACCGGCAGCTTCGCGCCGAAGACCCTGGCCGACCTGAAGGGCAAACGCGTGGGCGTGGGCCTGGGCAGCAACTTCGAGAAGAGCCTGCGCGACGCGGGCGGCATCAACGTCGTCACGTACCCCGGCGCGCCCGAGTATCTCGCGGACCTCGCCGCCGGACGCCTCGACGCGGCTTACAACGACCGCCTGCTCGTCGGGTACCTCATCAAGTCCCAGAACCTCCCCGTGCGCGGCGCGGGCGTCATCGGCGACCCCGAAGCGGTCGGCATCGCCATGAAAAAGACCAACACCAGCCTGAAAGCAGCCGTGGACAGGGCCCTGCTGCAACTCAAGGCCGACGGCACGTACGCCAAGATCAGCCGCAAGTGGTTCGGTCAGGACGTCAGCAAACCCTGAAGCTCTGGGCCGTGAGCTGTGAGCGACAACATGCGAGGCTGTGATCCTCGGAGCCTGTCGCCCACAGCTCTTTCCCTGCCCGGCCGTCCACCTCCCCTGGAGATCCCATGAACACCGAACAGCTGCAACTCGTCCTCCAGAGCGCCTGGACGTCCCTGCCGACCCTGCTGGGTGCGCTGCCCGTCACGCTGGGCTTCGCGCTGGGCGCGATGGTGCTGGGCCTCCCGCTGGGGTTCCTGGTGGCGCTGGCGCGGCTGTCGCGGCTGGGCTGGGTGCGGGGCCTGAGTGGCCTGTACGTGTCGTTCATGCGCGGCACGCCGCTGCTCGTGCAGATCTTCGTCATCTACTACGGGCTGCCCAGCCTGGGGGTCACGCTGAACCCGGTGGCGGGCGGCGTGATCGCCCTGACGCTGAACGCCGCCGCGTACCTCTCGGAGACGATGCGCGCCGCGATCCTCAGCATCCCTAAAGGACAGCGTGAGGCGGCGACCAGCCTGGGCCTGAGCCCCGCGCAGACCATGCGGCTGATCATCCTGCCGCAGGCGGCGCGCGTGGCGCTGCCCAGCCTGAGCAACACCCTGATCGGGCTGGTGAAGGACACGTCACTGGTCAGCGTGATCACGGTCGTGGAGTTGCTGCGCAGCGCGCAGCTGGTCATCGCGCGGACCTTCGAGCCGTTCGGGCCGTATCTGGCGGCGGCGCTGATCTACTGGGCGGTCAGCAGCCTGCTGGAGGTCGTGCAGCGCCTGCTGGAACGCCGCTTCGCCCGCGGCGGGTAGCGCCCGGCCCGGTCGGGAGGAGGGGGCTTCTCCTCCTTTCGCTGTAGACCCTCCGGTGGACGCCGCGTGAGGGCCCGGTGAGTACGGTGCGGGCATGACCCTCCCCGGTGCGCCCGCCGATGTTCCCCAGGCCCCCTCCCCCGCCGCGCCGAGGCTGGCGTGGCCGCTGCTGACCGCCGCCGGACTGGCCCTGTCCGCGCTGCTGCTGACCGAGGGCGCGGGCGGCGCGTTCGGGCTGAATCTGGCGGTGTGGACGGCGCTGTACCTGGGCGTGGTGACGTGGCGGGCGCGGCGGGAGGGCACGCCCCCCAGCCGTGAGGGGGTGACGCTGCTGACGCTGGCCGCCCTGTTCGGCGTGACGTTCACGCTGTGGGACCCCACGCCCGACCTGGGCTTCCTGAACGCACTGGCGCTGACGCTGTGCCTGGGGCTGGGCTCGGCGGCGCTGCGCTTCCCGGGGCTGGCGCGGGCAGGCGTGCTCGACGGGCTGGGCGCGGCGCTGAGCAGCGGCATTCACGTCATCTACGGGCTGGCCGTGCTGCTCGACCGCTTCCCGTGGGCGCACCTGAAACCCGCCTCCGACGCGCCGCGCACCTGGGGGAGGGTGGGCGTGGGCGCGCTGCTGACCGTGCCGCTGCTCGCGGTGTTCGCGCCGCTGCTGGCCGGGGCAGACGCGTCGTTCGCGCGGGCGCTGGAGGCGCTGCTGCATCTGGACGTGAACCTCGGGCAGTCCATCAGCACCCTGGGGCACCTGATCGGCTGGCTGATCCTGACCGGCGGACTGGTGTACGGCGCGCTGCTCGCCGCGCGGCCCAGCCTCTTCCCCCCCGCCCGCGTGAGGGCCGGCTGGGCCTGATCGAGACGGGCGTGCCGCTGGGCGCGCTGGCGCTGCTGTTCACGGCGTTCGCGGCGCGGCAGCTGCCGCTGCTGCTGGGCGGCGCGCTGCCGGGCGGGCAGACGTACGCGGCGTACATCCGCGAGGGCTTCGGGCAGCTGATGACCGTCGCCCTGCTGACGGCCGCGGTGCTGCGCGTCGCGTACGCCCTGAGCACCCCGCAGTCCCGCCGCCGCCCGGCCTTCCGCGCCCTGAACGCCGCCGTGCTGCTGCCGCAGACGGTGATCCTGGCGTCCGCCGCGCAGCGCTGGGTGCTGTACACCCAGGCGTACGGCCTGAGCGAGACGCGCGTGCTGGGCGCCGCGTTCCTCGTGTGGGTGACGCTGACCCTGGCGTGGCTGGCGGTGACCCTCTGGCGGGACCGGGCGAGCCGCTTCGCGTACCCGGCGCTGCTGCTGGGCCTGGGCACGCTGCTCGTCACGACCGCGCTGAACCCGGCGGACCTGATCGCGCGGGTGAACATCACGCGGGACCTGTCGGGCGTCACGAACGCGCAGCGCACCGAGCCGCAGCGGGCGAACGCTGCCGAACTGCTGCGCCTGGGCGCGGGAGCTGTGCCCGTCATGGCCGCGCACCTGGACGTCCTGACCGACTGCACGCCCAACCCCGGCGCGAGCGGCGTGCTGGAGTGCATCGGGGCCTCCTCGCTGACCCGGTACCTGCGGGACGGGTACGCGGAAACGCGCGACCCGCGCGCCTGGACCCTCGCGCACGCCCGCGCCCGTCAGGCCGCGCTACGCCTGCCCGTCCCGACCGAACCGGTCACCGACCCGCCGGAGAACATCTCCGTGCCCAGAAGGCGCTGACGCGCAGCCGGAGGTCATATGGACTCCGGTGGCAGGGTGTGCACCACCTTTCGACCCGAGCGGACTCGCAGAGCGACTCAGCAGGGCGAGTGGGAGAAAAACGGGTTCCGGACGTCGAGTCGACCGATCGGTGTCGTTCCGATCGGTCAACGAAACAAACGGAATCCGTATCAGCAATGGTGCGAACACTGTTCAGGCACCAGAAGGGACAAGCATGGAAAACGTCTTCTGTGACGCCATTCCTGCTCACCCCCTCCCAGCCTCCCCACTCAAGGGGGAGGAGTCAACACGGCGTGTTCGTCGTCGGTCTGCCCTGAAGTGATGACCCTGTCCGCACCATTGATCAGGGGGTCGTGACCGGCACCGTCCAGGCGATGCTGAGCGGCTCGGTCAGCGTTCTGAGGGTCTTCACGGCCCAGTTCCCGGTCGAGAGGCCCAGCGTGACGTCGTAGCGGTTCAGGTTCTGCCCGGCCAGCACGTACGCCTTCCCGTCGCCGGGCAGCGTCAGGTCGCGGATGCCGGACAGGGTGGCGACCGTGGCGGCCGTCGTGGCGGCGGCCGTGGGGGCGCTATCCCACAGCCGCAGTGGGGTATCGCCCGTGCCTGCCAGGACGTTGCTGCGCCACGCGGCGATCAGCGTGCCGCCGGTCCACAGCCGGTCGTAGCGCGTCGCGCCGAACGCGGTGAGGGTCGTGGCGCTGTCGGGTTCCCCGGTGGTCTTCAGCGCCTGGATGCCGGTGTCGGTGGCGGCCAGGATGCGCGCCCCTGACGGCGCGAGGTCGAACACCGCCGGAATGGCGAGGGGGACGCTGGCCTCGGCGCTGCCGCCAGTGGTGGGAACGGCCACGCGGATGACCTCGCTGCCGCCGTTCAGGCGGGCGCGGGTGACCAGGCCCACGTCGCCCTGTACGGCCAGCCGGGTGGGGGGCGTGTCGTTCGTGGTGACCGGCGGCAGATAGGTGGGCAGCAGCGCCGACCAGACCAGCGTGCGGCTGGCACTGTCGAACAGCGCGGCGCGCTGCACGCCGCTGCACTCGCTGAGCAGCAGCAGCCGGGTGCGCCCTGCGTCCTGCGCGGCGCGGGTGTAGCAGGGCGTGAAGCCGGGGTCCGCGAAGGCCTGCGGGTCGCTGCCGTCGGGCGCGCGGGTCTCGGCGGCGTCGCTGCGGACGGTGATGACGCGCCGCGTGCTGCTGGTGGGCAGCACCTGCACGCCGCCCGTGACGGCCACCGTGTTCACGGCGCCGCCGTCGGTGTTCAGGGCGCGCAACTGCGTGGCGCGGCCCGAGGTGTCCGTGTCGGTCAGGACGTTCAGCTGCACGGCGTACGTGACTTCCTCGGTGCCGGTGCAGGCGGTCAGGAGGGCGGCGGTCAGGGCGGGCAGGAGCAGGAGTCGGCGCATGAGGGGCACCTCCGTGGAGTCAGGCAGGACGGATCAGGCGGATCGGGTCAGGGCGTGGAGATCAGGGGCACGCTCGCGCCGCTGGGGGTCAGCTCGAACAGCGGGTACCCGGTCTGTCCGGGCAGGCCCACCGCGATCCGGTAGCGGCGGTTCACGAGGTCCGCCTCGGCCTGCAGCGCCCAGCAGCAGCGGTCGATGGTCAGGCCGAACACGGGCGTCAGCGGGCCCGGCGTCTGGCGCACGCCGTCCACCCAGGTGAAGTTCTGTGTGAGGGTGCCGGTCAGGTACGCGCCGGGACGCTCGCCCGCGCGCCCCAGGCCCAGGTTCACGCGCAGCGGGTTGAGTTGCAGGGTGTCGGTGGCGATGTCGTCCGGGTACGTGCCGCTGCGGGTGCGGGTGTACAGGGCGCTGCCGGACACCCAGAAGCGACTGCCGAACTGCGCGGCGCCGCTGAGCTGCGCGCGGGTCAGTTCGGTGCGTTTCTGGTCCAGGCCGGGGGTGTTCATCACGGCGGTCACGGCGAGGCTCTGGCCGCTGCGGGTGCGGGTCAGTTCTCCACTCAGCTGCGGCGCGGTGAAGCCCCCGCGGCGCAGGTCGTACGCGCCGCCGTACCTGACGGTCCAGGAGTCGCGGCTGCCGCTGAGCGTGCCGACGCTGAAGTCCAGGGTGCCGCTGCTGGTGGCGGTGTCCGGGCGTTGCAGCAGCAGGCTGTGGGACGTCCGGAACTGGTACTGGCCGCGCCACTGGGCCGTCAGGCTGCCGCTCAGCAGGCCCGTGACCGGATTCAGCGTCTCGTCCCCGCTGACCGCCAGGGCGTTCAGGACGGTGTCCTGCGTGCGGGTCAGGCTGTAACGGAAGCCCACGGAGGTGATCTCGGGCGTGCGGACGTTGTGCACGACGGTGGCGCTGAAGAGGTTGCTGCGCACGTCACCGGTCACGGCGGCCGTGACGGTCAGCGGCCTGGGGCCGGTCGCCAGCGAGTACCCGCCCGACGCGCTGAGACTGAGGTTCGGGGCGGGCCACGCGCTCGTGCGGGTCGCGGTGGCCGGGCGGGCCGGGGTGGTCGCCGTGGCGGGCTGCGCGGGCGTGACCTTGACCTTGCCGCTGTCCGGATCGGCCAGGGTGGCGTTGAAGGTCACGTCCTCCAGGGTGCGTTTGTCCGGGTTCACCTGCGCGCTGGCGGTCAGGCTCAGGGGTTTGCGGTTCACGCCCAGGCTGAAGGTGGCGTTGCCCTGCTCCTGACTGCTCAGGAACAGGTCGCGTCTGTACGCCACGCCGAAACTCACGTCCTTCACCGGCACGGTGGAGAGGTTCAGGCTGACCGGTGCGGACAGCAGCCGTCCCGAGAGCGCGTCGAACGCGAAGGGGCTGGTGCCCTCGGTCCGCAGGTACTTCGCGCTCACGCTGAAGGTGTTCGACCCCGCCCAGCGCTGCGTGAGGGTGCCGGTCACGTCCAGTTGCACGGTGCGCGCCCCGGTGCCGTAGTACCGCCCGGTGAAGGTGTTGCTGAGGCTCAGGTCCGCGTCCGTCCATGGTTTCACGGTGTACGCGAGGCTGTGCTGCTCCTCCAGGCGGCTGGTGGTGATGTTCACGCCCTGCGCGGTCGCACTGGGCGAGCGGGGGTTGCTCTGAGCGGTGTAATTCCCGGCCGTGACCTTCACGTCCGCGCTGAGCGGGCCGTTCGTGTACGGTTTGGGGTCCACCGTCACCTCCGGGCGTCTCAGGGGTGTACTCAGCGCGGTCGTAGGCGCGGGTCCGAAGCGGTCCACGTAATCCAGCGCCGCCGTGAACAGCGGGTACTCCACCTTCGCGCTGAACTGCACGTTCGTCAGGCCGCGCTGGGTGTCGGTCGCGCTCCGGCCGGTATCGCTGCGGGTCACGTTCAGGCTGTAGTCCAGGTCCCGCACCGCCAGCGCCAGGGGCACGCGGCCCTTCACGCCGAAGGTCAGGTTCACGTCCCGCCCGGTCTGCCCCACCGGGCGTGGTTCGGCCAGCAGGTCCAGGTCCACGCGGTCCACGAACGGCAGCGGCGCGTAAGAGCGCAGCGTCACGCCCGCCCCGACGCTGGGCGTGCGGTTCTGGTAGTAGCGCAGCCGGGTGGTGCCCAGCGTGTTCCCGGCGACGCTGAACGGCAGGTCGGCCAGGACGGTCAGGCCGTCCACGGCGTCCCGCCCGACCTCCAGGCGCGGCTGGCGGTCCCTGTCGTTCAGGGGCAGCACGAGCACCGGCAGGAACAGCACGGGAATGTCGGCCAGCAGCAGCTGCGCGTTGTACGCGACCAGCCGGTCGCCGGGGTACACGATCAGCCGCTCGGCGCGGAACGCGTAGTCGTTGGGGGTGCGGCCGCAGCGGGCGCAGGTCGTGAAGTACCCGCCCGCAGCGCGCAGCTGCCCCGGAATGCGGTCCACCTCCTGCCCACGGATTTCCAGGCGGGCGTCGCTGATCAGGACGTCCTCACCGCTGATCTGCTCCCTGCCGAGTTCCACGACGAGGTTCTCGCCGCGCAGGTCCTCGCCGTCCTTGGCGCTGCGGTATGACGCGGCCCCGATCAGGGTCAGGGTGCGGCGCGTGCGGTTGAATTCCACCCGCCTGGCCCGGACCACGTCGTCATCGACGCGCAGTTCGACGTTCTCGCCGCTGATGATCACGAGTTCCTGGCCGTCCACCTGCCGCAGTTCCAGCGTGTCGGCCGAGACGATCTTCACCGTGCGGGCCTGCGCGCCGCCCAGCGCCAGCAGGCCCAGCGCGAGCAGCGCCGCGCGGACCCGCGCGCCCCGGCGGCGGGCGGCGCGGCTCACTGTCCCGACCCGTCCGGCTGCGCGGCGGCCCAGACCTGCGCCAGGGGCGGCACCGGCAGCGCCGCCTGCACGCTCAGCGCCGGGCGGGCCGGGCCCGCGTCGCCGGTCAGGGTCGCCAGTTGCGTGCCGGGGTAGTAGAAGCCCAGGACGTGCAGGTGGCTGTACCCAGCGTTCGCCAGACCCAGCGCCCCGTACTGCGAGAGGCCCACGCCGTGCCCGCTGCCGCTGCCGGTCAGCACCAGCGGGTTCAGGCCGGACAGCGTCACGCGGGTGCCGGACGCGCCCAGCGCCCGCACGAAGCCCCCGGCGCTGGCCCCGGTCAGCTTCCCGGTTCCGGTCGCGCCGACAAAGGTGATCTCCAGCGGGCGGCCCGACTCGCTGACGCGCGTGACCGACACGCCCTTCAGCGGCCCGACGCGCACCCCGGCGTTCCCGGCGGCCTCCTGCACGCGGGTCAGGGGGACCTGCAGCTGCCAGCGGGCGCGTGGGCCGCCTGCCGTGAACGGATCGGCCTTGGCGGGCAGGTACGGCAGGTCACGGCCCCACACCTCGCCGCTGGACGCCGTGAACCCCCCGTTGTCACTGCTGAAGAAGGTACTCGCGGGCTTCCCGCCGAACGCGACGACCTGCGCGCGCGTCGCGGCGATCGCCGCGTCCGCCTGCGGCTTCTCGGCAGCCACACCGCCGTACACCTGACAGGCGTCCGTGGCGCAGGTGTCGAAGGGCGTGGCGGGATTGATGCGCGCCGTGACGTACGTGCGCGCGATCACCGCCTGCGCCTGCACCGCCGCCGACGGCCACGACGCGGGCATCTCGGCCGGAACGACGCCCCGCAGGTAGTCCTCCAGGTCCACGACGTTGATGCCCTGCACGCCGCCCTTCTCGATGCGAAGCTGCACGCCGCCGCGGTACGTCTTCCCGGCGATCTCCACGACGCTGCCCGCGCTGGGCGGCAGGTACAGGCTGGCGTTCCCGGTCGGCTGGCCGTTCAGGGTGAGCTGCGCGCCGCTGACGCCCACCGTCCACGCCTGCACCGGCAGCGGCGCCGCGCCGGGCGCGCCGGGCACGTTCAGGGCGCCCGGCGCCGGGGCGGGCGCCGCGACCCGCACGGTCAGCTGCGGCGCCGCCGCCACCAGCACCCGCACATTCAGCGCCGACGCCCCAGAGCCCAGCAGCAGCCCGCCGCACACCGCAGCGCCAACACGCAGAAATGAACGCATGATCAAGGTCGAGTATACGCACGCCCACCCCCACCCGCCTGACAGGCGCGTGAGAACGGGCGATCATGCCCGCATGACCACCCCCACCCCTGGCCGCGTGTGGGCCCACGTCGGCCAGCCCTTCACGCCCGGCAGCGACCCGCAGCCCGCCTACGACGTCCTGATTCTCGGCGCGGGCCGCATGGGCAGCGCCCTGGCCCTGGCCCTGACCGAACACGCCCCGCACCTGAAGACCCTGCTGATCGAGGAGGGCGGCCTACCGAACGAGGACGGCGCGACGATCCTCGCCCCGGGCATCTGGACGCGGGCGCACCTGCCCGCCGCGCAGCACGACGCCGCCCGCTGGACGCTGGAGCGGCTGCGGACGCTGCTGGGCGACGACCTCCAGGCCCGCCCGTACCTGACCCTGCACGCCGAACCGGCCCCTGGCACGCAGCCCACCCGCGACCTGCTCGCCACGCACCCGCAGAGCCTCGCCCTGCTCGACCCCGGCGTCCTCCCACACGCGCAGTCCCACGAGGCGCACCTGTACCGCCCCGGCACCCTCGCGCAGACCGCCGCGCAGACCGCCATCCGGCGCGGCACCGACCTCCTCCTGAACACCCGCGCCACCCCCCACCCCGGCGGGCGCGTCACGCTGGACCGCCTGACCGTCACGAACACCCACGCGGTCGTCACGCACGCAACCCACACCATCCACGCCCCCCTGATCGTCCTCGCCACCGGCGCCCACGCTCCCGCGCAGGCCGAACACCACCTGGGCATCCACACCCGCCACGCCCGCGCGTACCGGCAGACCCCGCACCTCGACGCACCCAGCACCCCTGACGCGCCCGTCCTGCACGCCCGCGGCCTCACCCTGCGCCCCCAGCACGGCGCGTACACCCTCATCCCCGCTGTCCACCACCGCGACCCGCACGGCTACACCCCACAGGGCGGCCACCTGACCGGCGTGCCCACCGGCCTGCGCCGCGAAACCCTCGAGGACCTCGTCGGCCTCATGGACGCCCTCCCCGCCCTCGCCACCAGCGACCTGCACCTGGGCCGCAGCCTCGCCGACATCCCCGGCGCGTGGCTCGCCCTCCCCCACGGACAACCCGACGCCACCCCCACCCACGACCGCCTCGACGACCACACCCACCTCCTCCTCGGCGGCCCCCACGCCGACACCCTCGGGTTGTGGAAGGCCGACGAGTTGGCGCGAGAGATCGCGGGGGGAAGGGGGCAGTAGGGAGTGGGTTGGGGGAAGTGGGAAGGGAGGCTGCTGCGCAGCGGGACCCCTCAGTCAGCTGCGCTGACAGCTCCCCTCAAGGGGAGCCTTGAACACATGCCTCTGCCGAGGCGAAACAAAGTCGATCAGCGGCCCGCACCATCCACCCTGCCCGTCACCGCCGACCGCCACCGGCCGTCGTGCGCGCAGCGCGCGGGCCTTGCGGGGGGCGGAGAATGGCGTCGAGGCCAGACCCGTCAACGCCCGAACAAAAGCCGCCGCATCGAACAAAACTCTTGCCCAGTGCAACGCCGCTCCCCCGTCCCCTCTGGGGATGGGGGCTGGGGGGTGGGCCACCCGCCGCGAGGCGAAAAACACCGTCCCTTGTCTACCCCTTCCCCGTCACACTCAGTCCGCCGCCCCTAAGCTGTCCGTCATGAGAGATGCGCGAATTATTCGCTGGTCAGGGGTGAACGCCTGACGGCCTGCGCGCTGCCAATCGTCCCCCGCCGACTGGTGGGGGTTTTTCTTTTCAGACCACAGAGGGGTGATCGGGTGTGACGCAGGTTCGGGAGTGGGTGCCGGGTGAGTTGGACGCGATGGACGTGTTGAGGTTGGCGTTGACGAGCAAGGTGTATGGGGCGGCGGTGGAGACGCCGGTGAGTGAGACGCCGCGGCTAAGTGCGCGGCTTGCGAACCGGGTGCTGCTGAAGCGGGAGGATCAGCAGCCGATCTTCTCGTTCAAGTTGCGGGGCGCGTACAACAAGATGGCTCAGTTGACGCCGGTGGAGCGGGCGCGGGGGGTGATCTGTGCGTCGGCGGGGAATCACGCGCAGGGGGTGGCGTTCGCGGCGGAGCGGTTGGGGGTGCGGGCGGTGATCGTGATGCCCGCGACGACGCCGGAGATCAAGGTGGGGGCGTGTCGGGCGCGCGGGGCGGAGGTGGTGCTGTTCGGGGACAGCTTCAGTGACGCTGAAGCTCATGCGTTCGAGTTGCAGCGCGAGTTGGGCCTGACGTTCGTGCATCCGTACGATGATCCGCTGGTGCTGGCGGGGCAGGGGACGGTGGCGCTGGAGGTGCTGCGGCAGGTGGAGGCGGATGGCCCGCTGACGGTGTTCGTGCCGGTGGGGGGCGGCGGTCTGATCGCGGGCGTGGCGGGGGTCTTGAAGGCGCTCAGGCCGGACATCCGGGTGGTGGGGGTGGAGCCGGAGGACAGTGACGCGATGTTCCAGTCGGTGCAGGCCGGAGAGCGGGTGCGGCTGGAGTCGGTGGGCATCTTCGTGGATGGCGTGGCGGTGAAGCAGGTGGGGGCGTTCACGTTCGACCTGACGCGCCGGTACGTGGACGACTGGGTGCGGGTGAACACGGATGAGGTGTGCGCGGCGATCAAGGACGTGTTCGATGACACGCGCGCGGTGATGGAACCGGCGGGGGCGCTGGCGGTGGCGGGCCTGAAGCGGTTCGTGCAGGAGCGGGGCGTGCAGGGTGAGACGCTGGTGGCGTTGACGTGCGGCGCGAACGTGAATTTCGACCGGCTGCGGCACGTGGCGGAGCGGGCGGAGATCGGGGAGCGGCGGGAGGCGATCTTCGCGGTGACGATCCCGGAGCGGCCCGGTGCGTTCCGGGAGTTCATCGAGGTGGTGGGCGCGCGGGCGATCACGGAGTTCAATTACCGGTTCGCGCCGCGTGCGCAGGCGCAGATTTTCGTGGGGGTGCAGCTGGCGGCGCCGGGTCAGCGGGCGGAGTTGCGGGGCGAGCTGGTGTCGCGTGGGTACGCGGTGCTGGACCTGACGGACGACGAACTGGCGAAGGTGCACGTGCGGCACATGGTGGGGGGGCGCGCGCCGGAGGCGACGGACGAGCGGGTGTACTCGTTCACGTTCCCGGAGCGGCCGGGGGCGCTGCTGGAGTTCCTGACGCACCTGCATGGCCGCTGGAACATCAGTCTGTTCCATTACCGGAATCACGGGTCGGCGCACGGCCGGGTGCTGGCGGGCGTGCAGGTGCCGCCCGCGGACGCGCCGGAGTTCGCGGCGTTCCTGGCCGGGGTGGGGTACCCGGCGACCGAGGTCACGACGAACCCGGCGTACCGGCTGTTCCTGACCTGATACGGACTCCGGTTGAAAGGTTTGCAAAAACTTTCAACCCGAGCGGATGCGAGAAGGAGCAAAGCGGGTTCCGGACGTGGAGCTGGCAATCCGGTGAAGTTCCGGATTGTCAGCGAAACAAACGGAATCCGTATGACCCGTGCTGACCCGGCAGCCATCTCATGAAGGGGGGGTGGGGTGGTCCTCACCCCACGCGCGGGTGGACGTGTCCTGATGAGGCATGACCAACAGCAGCGCGGCCGGAAACGTGGTGGTGTGCCTCAGCGGGGCGTGGCAGGGGGAGGCCACGGATCCGCAGCGTTCCTTTCACGGAGCGGTTCTCACGTCCACACTGGAAGCGCTCCCAGTCGGGGAGGCGGTGGAGGTCACGTACCGCGACAGCGGCCGCCGCGTGGCCGGACCCGGCGAGCACGGTACGTACACCCTGCGCGCCGGAGACCACAGCTGGACCCTGTCACGCTTCACCCAGCATGCCAGTCAGGCCGGACAGACCCGCGACGACCGCACGCCCGCCAGCGAATGGGAAGCGGAACTGATCAGCGGGTGATGGGTGATGGTCAACAGCGTGTGCGAGACGCCCCCGCCCGTATCAAGGCCCCCCACTCCCCACAACCCACTTCCCACTCCCCTATTTGCCCTTGCCGCGCGGGGTGTCCGTGGGCGTGGAGAACAGCCTGTGTTTCGAGTTGCCGCTGGCGTGAAGGGGGTCTGAATCCGGCTCCCATCCCCGGCCGGGACGGGGGTGGGACGGTGGGGCATGACTGAAGCCATGATCCGGGAGTGCATCGATGCGTGTCTGGCCTGCGTGGCGGCCTGTGAGGCGTGTGCGACGGCGTGTCTGGCCGAGCCGCATCTCGACATGATGCGGGCGTGCGTCCGCCTGGACCGGGACTGCGCGGACGTGTGCGCGTTGACGGCGCGACTGCTGATGCGCGGCAGCGACCTGCACGCGCGGGCGTGCGCGCTGTGTGCCGAGGCGTGCGAGGCCTGCGCGGCCGAGTGCGGCCAGCACCACCATGACCACTGCCAGCGCTGCGCGGAGGCCTGCCGTCAGTGTGCGGAGGTGTGCCGGAAGATGGCGGCCTGAACCCGGCGTCCTGACTGGGGTCAGGGGGGCGGCGGGGGTGGGTGTGCCGGGTTGGGCAGGGGTGGACGCGAGTTTCGCTTTGGCCTATACTCCGGTGAGGTTGTTATGCCCATAGCAGAAATCATCAGTGTAGGCACAGAACTGCTGTTCGGCGAGATCGTCGACAGCAACGCCGCGTTCGTCGCCCGTGAACTGGGCGCGCGCGGCCTGACGCTGCACCATAAATCCGTCGTCGGGGACAACCTCGGGCGACTTCAGGCGGCCATCGAACGGGCGCTGGACCGCGCCGACCTGCTCCTGCTGGGCGGCGGCCTGGGCCCCACCGACGACGACCTGACCCGCGAGGCCATCGCCGCCGCGCTGAACGAGACGCCGCAGGTGGACGAGGCGCAGCTGACCCACCTGCGCGGCCTGTTCGAGGCACGTGGCCGGGTCATGCCCGACACGAACCGCAAGCAGGCGTGGCTGATCCCGTCCGCCGAGGCGCTGCCCAACCCGGTCGGCACCGCGCCTGGCTGGTTCGTCCGCACCACCCGCGGCGGGCAGCCGAAACTGATCGCGGCGCTGCCCGGCCCGCCGCGCGAGATGCGGCGCATGTGGACCGAGCAGGTCCTGCCGCGCCTGCCGCTGCCCACGACGGCGCTGGAGCACGTCACCATTCACACGCACGGCATCGGCGAGAGCCTGATCGCCGAGCGGCTGGGGCACCTGACGCGGCAGGCGAACCCCAGTGTCGCCACGTACGCCCGCCTGACCGGCGTGGACGTGCGCGTGGCGGCCAGCGCCCCCACCCCCGATGAGGCCCGCGCGCTGCTGGCCCCCGTGCTGGACGAGGTGCGCGGCGTGCTGCGCGAGTGGACCTGGGGCGAGGACGACCAGACCCTGGCGGGCACCGTGCAGGCCGCCCTGGCCGGGCGGACCCTGGGCGTGATCGAGGCGGGCAGCGCGGGCGTGCTGTGCACCCTGCTGGCCGAGCAGCCGGGCTTCCTGGACGCGGCGGTCACGCAGGATCACCGCCGCCTGATCACGCTGGGCCTGACCCCCGTGACCCTGCAGGGGGACGGACTGGTCAGCGAGGCGGGCGCGCGGGAACTGGCCGACGGCGCGCGCGAGCACCTGGGGGCCGACCTGGGCCTCGCGGTGGTCGTCTGCACCAGTGGCGAGGGGGCCGGGCGGGCGCACGTCGCCCTGAGTGACGGCGCGCAGGTCGCGGTGGCAGGCGTGAACTGGCCGGGCGACCCGGCGCAGCTACGCGAGCGGGCGGCAGTGGCGGCGCTGGCCCTCGCGGCCCGCACCCTGCCAGGATGGACGGCATGACCGACCCCCGCCCGAAACGACCTGCCCGTCCCACCAGCCAGCCCGGCAAAAAGCCCGGACCCAAAGCTGGCGGCAAGTCCGGCGCCCGGCCCGGCGCGAAAGCTGCCGGGAAGGGACGCGGCGCGCCCGACACCCATACGCCCACCACGCAGCGCCTCTTCTTCGCGCTGCCCGTCCCGGCGGACGTCACGCCCGCGCTCGTCGCGGCGCAGGGGAAACTGCGCGGCAACTGGCGCTCGGTGCCCGCCGACCAGATGCACGTGACGCTGGCGTACCTCCCGGCTGTCCCGCATGACCGGGTGGACGACCTGAAGAAACTCGGCACGCGCCTCTTCACGGACGCCGCGCCGCTGGACCTGAAACTGCGCGGCACCGGGTACTTCCCGAACGAGGGCAGCCCCCGCGTGTGGTTCGTGAAGGTCGAGGCCGAGGGCCTGAACGAACTGGCCGCCGCGCTGCGCGCAGAAATCCAGGCGCTCGGCCTGAGCACCGACGACCTCCCGTTCAAGGCGCACGTCACGCTGGCCCGCAAGAAGGGCCCGGCGCCGCGCGTCCCCCCGATCCTCTTCCCCGAACACTGGACGGCCGGGAGCGCCGGGCTGCACCGCAGCATCCTGCGCAAGACCGGCCCCATTCACGAAACCGTCAGTACCTTCCGCCTGCGCGGCACCCCCGCCACCCCCGCCCCCGCGACCGAACCGGCCCCGGACGAGGCTATTCAGGAGACGCCATGAGCAAAGAAAAAGACATCACCGCCGCCCCCACCGACGCCAAGGAACGCGCCAAGGCCATCGAGACCGCCATGAGCCAGATCGAGAAGGCGTTCGGCAAGGGCAGCATCATGAAACTCGGCGCCGAGAGCAAACTCGACGTGCAGGCCGTCAGCACCGGCAGCCTGAGCCTGGACCTCGCGCTGGGCGTGGGCGGCGTGCCCAAGGGCCGCATCACCGAGATCTACGGCCCGGAATCCGGCGGCAAGACCACCCTGGCGCTGGCCATCGTCGCGCAGGCCCAGAAGGCCGGCGGCACCTGCGCGTTCATCGACGCCGAACACGCCCTTGACCCCGTGTACGCCCGCGCGCTGGGCGTGAACACCGACGAACTGCTCGTCTCGCAGCCCGACAACGGCGAGCAGGCACTGGAGATCATGGAACTCCTCGTGCGCAGCGGCGCCGTGGACGTCGTCGTCGTGGACTCCGTCGCGGCCCTGACGCCCCGCGCGGAAATCGAGGGTGAGATGGGCGACAGCCTCCCCGGCCTCCAGGCCCGCCTGATGAGCCAGGCGCTGCGCAAACTCACCGCGATCCTCAGCAAGACCGGCACCGCCGCCATCTTCATCAACCAGGTCCGCGAGAAGATCGGCGTGATGTACGGCAACCCCGAAACCACCACCGGCGGCCGCGCCCTGAAGTTCTACGCCAGCGTCCGCCTGGACGTCCGCAAGATCGGCCAGCCCGTCAAGATGGGCAACGACGCCATCGGCAACACCGTGAAGGTCAAGACCGTGAAGAACAAGGTCGCGCCGCCCTTCAAGGAAGTCGAACTGACTCTGATGTACGGCAAGGGCTTCGACCAGCTCAGTGACCTCGTGACGCTCGCCAGCGACATGGAAATCATCAAGAAGGCCGGGTCGTTCTACTCCTACAACGACGAACGCATCGGCCAGGGCAAGGAAAAAGCCATCGCGTACATCGCGGAGCGCCCCGAGATGGAAGCCGAGATCCGCACCCGCGTCCTCGGCGCGATCAAGGAAGGCCGCGACCCGCTCGCCGCCGTGCCCACCGTCGCGGAATAAAATTTACATTCTTCTCAACCGCCCATTTTTAAATATGGGCGGTTTCACATTCCTTCATAAGTGCAATTGATATTCCGACAATATTTCACTTATAGTTCTTATATCCTCATAGCTCTGAATGTAGTCAGATTTTTCCACCAGAAGATTATATATTTCTATCATAGATGTCTCGATTTCACCGTAAACTGAATTAAATCTGCCGTTTATTACGTTGGCAAATACTACTCGCGAATGCTCAGTTATATCTTTAACATTGCTGGCATCAAACCCCAATTCTTCCAGTCTTCTTTTGCTGATTATTTTATATGATTTTCTCTTTTTTCCAGATAGATTGTCAATACTATACTTGTTTATAAACGATATCATATGACTGTATAGCCTGACAAATTGATTGATATCTTTTTTCTCGTCTTCCGACAAACGGGAATACCCACCGTATCTTTTGTTAATTATAGAAATCAGATTATCAGACCTTCCTGGATCCAGAGATAACCAAGTTTCAATTATAAGGACATTAATTAGATAGTTTTTCGAGGAGAATCGGGTAGCATTGAGTATTTTTTTTAATTCATCCGGTGTGTTGATGCCACTTGAGCTTAGCGCCTCAAACAAGAAGTCTGGATTACGTATACTAGCCAAGCTTGAATTTGATCCATCCCTAGATTTGACAAAATCATGAACAAATCCAGCAAATTCATATACGTTCCTGAATTTTCTCCTTCTATCATTTGCCCTCTTATCTATTAAAAATTTTAAATGATCGAGAGCCATTTCGCTCGAAACTACGATACCGTTTATGATTTCCAATACTCTTTTTTCTTCTTTATCAGGCTCACCGGACGAGGGCTTATATATTATGTCATGCTCAACTTCAGACCAGCCATGCATAAGAACAGATGCAACCTGTATCTCCATACGAGTATCGCAGAATCTACTAAATTCCTGCGGAACTTTGTCGCTCTTAATCCTAACTCTGTAGTGTTCAGCCACATATCCAGGAAAAACTGAACTATTATTTTCTTGGGGAAATTTTTTCACTTCCTGTAAATCCAGTTCCTGCTTTATGTATTCTTCAACAATAGACTTATCACTTGGAAAATAGAGTGCGATTCTTACGCCAGCAAAATCGCATATATCTTCGTAAATTTGATCTCTATTTTCGTAGGGGATTTTTTCGTTTCGCCGAATCAGTTTATCCCTAAGGCTAGACGGCGATTTAGCCCTAAATGTAATTATAGCCCTCACTCCAATTCCTTTAAGCCCTTCCTCTACATAATCGGCCAAATACTTGGATGCAGCAAAATAGAAGTCATATTCACGTCTATACGAATGAGCGAAATCTTCAATTATTTCATTCGACACTTTTTATCTCCAGGATTCAATATCTTCATTTCGCGCCGTACATTAGCGGGCCTGCCAGACGGTCACGGTGTCCGGCGGGGCGAGGGTCAGGCTGCGCTCCGCGTCCTCCCCGGCGTAGTTCACGTCCTCCTGAACGACGTTCCACCCGGCGCGCAGGGGAAGGTTCACGCTCAGCTGCTCGGGCATACCCCGGTCCGGCACGCAGCGGGCCTCGCCACTGACCGTCACGTCCGCCGCGCTGAACACCAGCCGCTGGAAACGCAGACGGCCGTCCGCCCCGTCCTGTCCGGCCAGCAGGTCCACCTCGCTGTTCAGGATCGTCGCGGGCTGCCACAGGTCCTCACCCACGATGCTGCCCACGCTGGGGAATGTCCGCCCGGCCGCGGCCACGCGCAGTTCGTTCAGCGGGAACACCTGCGCCGCCGGGTCACTGAACGTGATCTTTCCGCTGCGGGTCACGCAGCCCAGCGGCTCCAGATTCAGCCACTCCACGAGCGGCACCTGGGCGCCCGCCAGCCGCGCCGGGTCGGGCAGCGGCAGCGTCAGGTCACCCGCCGCGCCGAGCGTCCCGCGCGCCGCCTGGATGCGGCGGTCGTCCCCACCGGGGAAGGGCAGCAGTACCCCCACGGAACCCGCACCGTCCGCCCAGCCGGGCAGCGTGCCGCGCAGCACCGGGGCGTCCGGTTGCGCCCCCGCCACGCCGCCCAGGAGGGCCGCCCACACCGCCACTGTCGTCCTTCGCATGCCTCAGCGTACGCCGCCCGGCCTACGCGCGGGTGCCACTTTCGGCGGATGCCCACCCAGCCGCGCGCCCGGCAGAGTGGAGGCACGCCAGCCTCACGGGTCTCCAGGTGGGAGACATGCGCTTATCCGCCGCCGCGCGGCATGGTGACGGCCCCCACCCGGGTGAAGGTGGGGGCCGTGTCCGGACAGCTGATACGGATTCCGTCTGTTTCGTTCACAACCCGGAACAGCACCGGGTTGTCAACTCCACGCCCGGAACCCGTTTTTCTCCTGCTCGCTCCGCTCGGGTTGAAAGATTTTGCAAACCTTTCAACCGGAGTTCATATGATTACTTGCGGATGAACTTCCAGGCGGTGGGGAGCAGCAGCGCGGCCAGCAGCAGTTTGATGGTGTCCCCGATGATGAAGGGGGTCAGGCCCGCGGTCAGGAGCGCGCCGCCTTTCAGGCCGGTCAGGGCGCCCAGCACCGGGAGGCCCACGGCGTAGATGAGGGCGCTGCCCGCGAGCATGGCGAGGCAGGTGCCGAGGAACTTGCGGTCCAGCGCGTAGCGTTCCACCAGGAAGCCGACGAGGGCGGCGGCCAGCGGGTAGCTGAACAGGTAGCCGATGCTGGCGCGCATGCCGGTCCCAGCGGCGTTCATCAGTCCGGCGGACCCGCCTGCCAGGACGGGCAGTCCGGCGGCCCCGGCGGCGACGTACACGGCCAGGGCGGCCAGCGCGCGTTTCCAGCCGAGGGCCGCGCCGACGAGCAGCACGCCGAGCGTCTGCAGGGTCAGCGGGACGGGCTTGAGGGGCACCTCGGCCTGGGCGAGCACGGCGACGAACGCGGCGCCGCCCACGACGAGCAGCACGTCGCGCAGGAGGCTGGGGGTGGGGGCGAGCTGGCGGGCGAGGGTGGGGTGAGTCAGGGTCATGGTGGGGTCCTCCGGTGTGGGGGTGGGGGCGTCAGGTGAGGGTGCCGATGAGCTGCACGTCGCCCGCGCCGACGGTGAGGGGGCCGGCGGGCGTCTGGACGATCAGGCTGCCGCTGGGGTCGAGGTCGAGGGCGGTGCCGTCCACGGGGCCCTGCGGGGTCTGCACGCGCACGGGCTGCCCGAGGGTGACGCTGGCCTCGCGCCACGCGCGCAGCATGTCGTCCGGCGGGGCGTCCAGCCAGGTGTGCAGTTCCCGCAGCAGGTCGGTCAGGAGCTGCGCGCGGGTCAGGTCCGGGCGGAACTCGCGCAGGTGCGCGGCCCCGTCCGGCGCGGCGCTGACGTTCACGCCGATGCCCAGCACCGCCCGGCGGGCCTCCTCGCCGCGCAGGTCGGCTTCCAGCAGGATGCCCGCCAGTTTGCGGCGGTCCGGGGCAAGCAGGTCGTTCGGCCATTTCAGGCCGCCCACGCCCGCCGCGCGGGCCAGCGCGACGCCCGCCGCGAGGGGCAGCAACGCCAGGTGCGGGAGGCTCAGGGGGCCGCCGCCGGGTCCGTGGCGCAGCAGGACGCTGAACACCAGCGTGCCGTGCGTGGTGTCCCAGGCCCGCCCGCGCCGCCCACGACCGGCGGTCTGCCGTTCGGCGGTCAGGACCGCGCCGTGCGGGGCGGGGGCCTGGGCCTCGTCCGCCCAGGCGCGCAGGGCATCCTGGGTGCTCGTCACGGTGCCGTGGTAGCGGTGCGCGGCCCCCATCAATCCGGTCGGCGTGACCTGCGCGGGCGCGGGGGCGTCGGGGTGCAGGGCGTACCCGGCGCGACTGACCTGCACCGGCACCCCGCCTTCCTGCAGGCGGCGGGCCAGGGTGTTGACCGTCACGCGGTTCACGCCCAGTCGCGCGCCCAGCGCGTCCCCGGTCTGGGGTCGCGTGGTCAGGAGGGGCAGGAGGCGCTCGGGCATGGTCGTTCAGTGTTGTACGCGCCCGACTGAACGAAAGCAATGAACCGGGTTCAAGCAAGCGACCCGCATGACGGGACGAGGGGGGCAGTGGGGAGTGGGTTGTGGGCAGTGGGTCGGCTGCCTCAGCCTCAACGCCGATGGGTGGCAGGACTGGCCTCCAGGGAGGCGTTCCCGACCGACACCACCCAGCCCACAACCCACTACCCACCCCCCAGCACCCTTTTGTCATGCCCGTCATCGGCGCGTCAGGCGGCGTTTGGTAGACTGCGTGCATGACGATGGTGCGGCAGACCAAGCAGCGGGCAGCGGTGATCGACGTGCTGCGCTCGGCCCGGTCCCATCCGGACGCGGCGTGGATTCATGCGCAGGTGCGCGAGCAGCTGCCCAGCGTGAGCCTGGGGACCGTGTACCGCACGCTGGACGCCCTGGTGCGCGACGGTGTGGTCGTGACGCTGGAACGCGCCGGGCAGGCCACCCGTTACGACTGGCGCGAGGGCGACGCCCACCACCACGCGGTGTGCCGCACCTGCGGCGCGATCTTCGACGTGGATGCCGGGGACGTGCCGGCCGTGCCCGCCTCGGCGCTGCCTGCCGGGTTCCAGGTGACGGACGTGCGCCTGGAATTCATGGGCGTGTGCCCCGCCTGCCAGACGCAGAACTGACGGTTCACGTTCAGACCCCCTCCCCTGCCGCGCAGGTGGAGGGGGTTCCGCTGGGTGCGGGACGCCTTGCCTGGGCCGGGGGCGGTACGCTGCGCGGGTGAACGTGCCGCCCACCCAGCCCCCCGCGCAGCCTGACGCTGCGGAGTTTCCGGTGTACACCGCCCGTTCGTTCCTGCCGACGTTCCTGCTGGGGTGGGGGCTGGGCGCGGCGCTGACGTTCGCGGTGCGGGCGCTGGGCGGCGCGCTACTGGCCGACCCGTGCGAGGGGCACACGATCCTGGCGCTGCTGGTGCCGCTCCTGCTGGGGCCGGGCGGGCTGGCGTTCACGGCGCTTCACTGGCGGCGCCCGGCCCGCGCGGCGCTGGGCCTGGGGCTGGTCGTGGCGTCCCTGATGCCTGCGCTGTTCGTGGGCGCGCAGGACATCGGCGGGCTGCGCCGCACCGGCTGCGCGGGTGGGTACGTGGTGATCTCCGAGGTGGTGAACGGCCAGCGGGGCGAGAGCATCAGCGCGCTGGCCCTCGCGGCGGGCGCCGAGCGGACCCTGACGGCCCGTGTGGGCGGCTACACCCGCCAGACGCACCCGGGGCTGTTCACGGTGAGCGGCGCGGCCAGCACGCCGGGCGTGGTCGTGACGACCTCGCGCACGGAGGTGCACGCGGGTGAGGACTTCACGGTGACGGTCCGGGTCCTGCCGAACACGCCCGTGAACTCGTACACGGCGGGCGTGAACGCCGTGATCACGCAAGGCGGGAAGCGCATCCCGGCGAGCGGCACGCTGGAACTGAACGTCCGTCCCCGCCAGCCCTGAACAGTAGCCATGAATGGTAGCCCTCCCGGCGGGCGGTGACCGTCCAGCCGGGGGACGTGCGCGGCGGGGGCGGGTGGTACGCTCGGACGGTGAATGTGGCGGAACTCTCCAGCTTGGCCCTCCAGACGTTCCTGACCATGCTCGTGGTGATGGACCCGATCGGGCTGGCGCCGATCTTCATCGGGCTGGCCGGGAACCGCCCCAGCTTCGAGCGGCGGCGCATGGCGCTGCGCGCCAGCCTGATCGCCGGGATCATCATCCTGCTGTTCGGCCTGTTCGGCCGGGCGCTGCTGGAGCACCTGGGCATCAGCCTCAGCTCGTTCCGGATCGCGGGCGGCATCCTGCTGTTCCTGATCGCGCTGGACATGGTCTTCGCGCGGCCCAGCGGCAGCAAGGAAACCGCCGAGGAGGAACAGGAGGCGCAGGAACGGCAGGACATCAGCGTCTTCCCGCTGGCGATTCCGCTGATCGCGGGGCCGGGGACGCTGGCGAGCATCATGATCCTCGCGGGGGACGCGCACGGCTCCCCGCTGCTGCTGAGCGCCGTGTTCCTCGTGACAGGCGTGGTGCTGCTGCTGTGTTACCTCGCGCTGCGCCTGTCCGGGCAGATCGCCCGCGTGATCGGCCTGACCGGCGTGCATGTGGTCACGCGCGTGCTGGGCGTGCTGCTGGGCGCGCTGGCGGTGCAGTACGTCGCGGACGGCGTGCTGGAACTGCTGCGCGGCGGCCTGAAGACCGGCCTCGGCCTGCTGCGCGCCGCCGGACTGGCCTGACGCTCGCGGGGCCGCTACGCCATTCGCCGCACCCGATCCCCAGGGAAAACTAAGCGTGTCAGCGCAACAATCCTCTGACCCCCACGATTTAGAATCCGGGCATGACTTCCAGAAAGGACGTGCCGGACACCAACCGAACACCTCGGGTCGCCGCTGACCTGAACGCGCCGCGGGTGCTGGTGCTGAACGCGTCCTACGAACCGCTGCACGTCACCAGCGCCAAACGG
Organism: Deinococcus sp. JMULE3; assembly: GCF_013337115.1. NCBI lineage: Bacteria > Thermotogati > Deinococcota > Deinococci > Deinococcales > Deinococcaceae > Deinococcus > Deinococcus sp. JMULE3. The sequence goes on along the minus strand of NZ_SGWE01000004.1, from coordinate 1,817,080 downwards.
GCCATCACGCTCGTGCAGTACGGCGTGGCGGAAATCCTGGAAGACAGCACCGACGTCGTCCGCTCGCCCAGCACGGTCATGCCGGTCCCCAGCGTGATCCGCCTGCGCCGCTACGTCCGCCGCCCCCGCGTGCACCCGGTGCCGTTCAACCGCCGCAACGTGCTGCGGCGCGACACCTTCACCTGCCAGTACTGCGGCTCGCCGGAGGAACTCACCATGGACCACGTGCTGCCCCGCTCGCGCGGCGGGCGGCACACCTGGGAGAACGTCGTCACCGCGTGCCGCGCCTGCAACCAGCGCAAGGGCAACCGCACCCCCGAGGAGGCCGCCATGCCCCTGCGCACCCGCCCCCGCGCCCCCACCTTCGGCGTGTACGCCCACGGGCAGTTCGCCCACTGGCAACCCCAGTGGACCCGCTACCTGGGCGGCTGAGAGAAGGTCAGAGGGTCAAGGGTCTAAGGCTGCGACCCTTAGACCCTCAGACCTTGAGACTCTTGGACCATCCAACCCTCTAGACTGCGGCATGAACCGGGATCAGGCCTACGAGTTGATGGTGGCGCACACGCCGAGCGTGTCGTTGCAGCGGCACATGCTGAACGTGGAGGCCGCGATGCGCGCCTACGCCCGTCACTGGGGCGAGGATGAGGAGCTGTACGCGGTGGCGGGGCTGCTGCATGACTTCGATTACGAGCTGCACCCCGAGGAGCACCCGGCCTGGGGCGTGGCGTTCCTGCGCGAGCAGACCGACACGCCGCCGGAGGTGCTGGACGCGATCATGGGGCACGCGGCTTACACGGGCACGCCGCGCGAGTCGCGGTTGTCGAAGTCGCTGTTCGCGGTGGATGAGCTGACCGGTCTGGTGCAGGCCGCCGCGCTTGTCCGCCCGGACAGGGACGTGCGGCTGGTGGAACTGAGCAGCCTGAAGAAGCGCTTCAAGAACCGGGCGTTCGCCGCAGGCGTGAACCGTGAAGAGGTCGAGCAGGGCGCGCGGGAACTGGGCGTGGACCTGGACGAGCACATGACGCGGGTGCTGCGCGCCATGCAGGACATGCAGCCGGAACCGCAACCGGGCTGAGCCTCTCCCCCGCCCCCGCCCGCCTGGATGCTGCGTCCAGGCGGGCGTTTCGCGTGCCGATCATGCCTGATGCGCGGCTGACGCGCGGCGATCATGGCCCGCTCACGGGGGGGCGCGTACGGTGGGGGCACCAGACGGGAAGGCGTCCCAGACGCCGGAATCCCCACCCGCAGGAGGTGACACCGACTGGCCTTCCAACCGCGACTGTTCACCCTCGATTGCCCGCCCCGCTCACGCCCAACAGGAGATCCGATCATGACCACCCGCACCCTGACCGCCGCCGCCCCCCGCCCCCTCACCCCCCGTTCCCTGAGTGCGCTGGCCCTGGCGACCCTGAGCCTGGGCGCGCTGATCGCCCCACAACGCGCGTATGCCGCCCCGGCGGACATGACGGGCACCTGGGTGAACAGCAACGTCACGACCAGCGGCATCACCCGCGTGAACGTGACCCGCGCGGCCGGCGGGCAGATGACCGTGAAGGTCTTCGGGCGCTGCCACCCGAACGACTGCGACTGGGGCAGCGCACAGATGGTCACGTACGGCACGACCGTCAGTGACAGCAACCACTTCACGGCGACCGCCGTGTACGCCAAGGGCTTCGCGACGACCACGCTGGTCATGAACTTCAATAAGGGTCGCCTGGACGTGCAGGCGCTGACGCAGTTCACGGACGGCAGCGGGCGGCAGAACTACGCCAGCCGCGACGCCTTCGCCCGCTACCGGTAACCACAAAAGGAGGGGCGACGGGCTGACACGCCGGAAACCTTTCCCGCGCACAGTGCGTATCGGGTGGCAGGTGGGTGATCCCCCACCGCGAGCCAGACCCCAACCCCGCTTTCTCTTCAGTCCTTTCAGCGCCGCGCCTCCTGTTCCCGGAGGGGCGGCGCGCGACTGCCGGGCCGGGTGTCCGCGCCAGCCGACTGCCTGACCCGCACCGGGCGGTACCCTGGGCGGCATGACCTCGCCGATCACGCGCATGCAGCAGGCCCTCGCCGCGACCAGCCTGGACGGCTGGCTGGTGTACGACTTCCAGGGCCTCAACCCGCACGCCCGCACCGTCCTGAACCTGCCCGCTGGGGCGTTCCTGACGCGGCGGTTCTTCGTGTGGGTGCCGCGCAGCGGGCAGGCAGTCGTGCTGCACAACCACATCGAGGGCGGCACCTGGGGCGAGATCACCCGCGGCTGGAACGCCGAGCGCCGGGCGTTCGGGTCGCACGCGGAACTGGACGCCGCGCTGCGCGCCGTGATCGCCGGACGGACCATCGCCATGGAGTACAGCCCGAATGGCGCGGTGCCATACGTGAGCCGCGTGGACGCCGGAACCGTCGAGCGGGTGCGGGCCGCCGGGGCCGCGGAGGTCCACACGAGTGCCGATCTGCTGCAGTCGTTCCTGGCGTGGAGTGCTGACGATCTGGCCGCGCACGAGCGGGCCGTGGCGGTGCTGATGCAGGCGAAGGACGACGCGTTCCGCCTGATTCACGACCGCCTGCGGGCCGGGCAGCCCGTGACGGAACTGGACGCGCAGGCGGTGATCATGCGGCAAATCGACGCGGCGGGCATGAGCGCCGGGCACCCGGTGAACGTGAGTTTCGGCGTGAACGCCGCCGACAGCCACTACGAACCCAGCCCCGAACGCCACGCCACCCTGAGGGGCGGTGAGTGCGTCCTGATCGACCTGTGGGCGCAGGAACCGGGCCGCCCCTTCGCGGACGTCACCTGGGTCGGGTACGCCGGGCAACCCACGCCCGCGTACCAGAGCGCCTGGGCGGCCGTGGTCGCCGCGCGCGACGCCGCGCTGCGCACCATCGTGGACGGGTACGCCCGCACGGGCTGGGGCGAGGTGCAGGGCTGGATGGCCGACCGCGCCGCGCGCGACGCCATGGGCCCCGAGTGGGAACCGTACTTCCTGCACCGCACCGGGCACGACCTGGGCGTCAGCATCCACGGGGCGGGCGCGAACCTCGACGACTACGAGACGCGCGACACCCGCACCCTCACGCCCGGACTGGCCGTGACCATCGAACCCGGCACGTACCCCGCTGCGCAGGGCTTCGGCATCCGCAGCGAGATCGACGTGTACCTCGACCCGCAGACCGGGCCGCGCGTCACGCCGCACACGCAGGCCGCGCCGTTCATCCTGGGCGAGGGCGACTGGGCGCAGGTCCGCGCCCGCGCGTACGGACAGGACTGACGCAAGCCGCCGCATGAGTCGGCCTTAAAGCTTCGCTCAGGGTTGCGCGTGCCCCCCACACCTGAACCGCTACCCTGGGGGCATGGCGAACCTCGGCTCCTCCACGATCATGCTCACGGGTGCAGGCGGCGCGCTGGCCACCGCCATCGCACAGGAACTCGACGACGCCGGCGCGCAGATGGTCCTCGTCGGCCGCGGCGACAGCCTCGCACGCGCGGCGGACCGCTTCCCCGCCACGGAAGTCCTCGACCTGGACCTGCGCGACCCCTCCAGCATCGAGGCGCTGCGCAAGGTCAAGGTCGACACCCTGATCCACACCGTCGGCGCCTGGGCCATGCAGGACGCCCAGAAAGCCAGCGAGGACGACTACAACGCCATGTTCGACGCGAACATGCGCACCCTCTTCCACGCCGTGCAGGGCGTCCTGCCCAACATGCTCAAGCAGAAGGACGGCCTGATCATGGGTGTCAGCGCCGGGCAGGCCGCGCGCCTCAGCGGCCCCAAGGCCGCGCTGTACACCGCCAGCAAATCCGCCGTCGCCTCCTACGTCCTGAGCCTGCACGACGAACTGAAAGGCAAGGGCGTGCGCGGCATGGTCCTGTACCCCATGGGCGCCATCGACACGCCGGGCAACCGCGACGCCGGCATGGCCTGGGACAGCATGATCGACCCGCGCGGCCTCGCCAAGAGCGTCGCCCACGCCCTGACCCGCCCCGACCGGGCGCACATCACCGAGATCAAGGTCTACCCCGACACCTGATACGGACTCCGGTTGAATGGTTTGCAAAAACCGTTCAACCCGAGCGGATGCGACTCGTAGAGCTGCGGAGCAGAGAAGGAGCAAAGCGGATTCCGGGCGTGGAGTTGGCAGATCGGTGGTGTTCCGATCTGTCAACGAAACAGACGGAATCCGTATGAGTTCGGACGACCGTGACGCGCTGAGCTTTCCGTTCAGCGCGTCACTTCGCCATTTACCCGTCGGCGAGTGCGGCCATGAGCGCGGCGGCGTAGCGGACGCCGTTTTCGAAGTCGCGGCGGAGGATGTTCTCGTTGGGGGCGTGGACGCGCCCGCCGATGTTGCCGATGCCCAGGGCGATGACGGGCGCGCCGACGTGCTGCATGAAGGGGTGCATGGGGCCGCTGCCGCCGCTGCTGGGGTTGAGGATGGGGTCGTGTCCGTGGACGTCGCGGGCGACCTGCACGGCGGTTTTCACGAAAGGGTGGTTCAGGTCGCTGCGGGCGGGGTGCTGGTGGCTTTCGAGTTCGATGATCTCGATGTCGCTGAAGCCCTGCGTGTCGAGGTGGGCGCGCAGGAGTTCCACGATGTGGTCGGGGTGCTGGTCGGGGACGAGGCGGAAGTCGAGTTTGACCATGCCCGCGGCGGGGAGGACGGTCTTGCTGCCCTGGCCGTCGTAGCCGCCGTGGAAGCCGTTGACGTTCACGACGGGTTTGAGGTTCAGGCGGGTGTGGTACTCGCTGCTGTCCCCCAGGGTGCGGGTGACGTCGTAGGTGTCCCGCAGCGCCTCGCCGGTGCCGGGCAGGGCGGCGATGGCGTCCAGGTCGGCCTGGCTGGGGGGGCGGACGTCGTCGTGGAAGCCGGGGATCAGGACGGTGCCGTCGGGGCCGCGCAGACTGGCGACGGCGGCGGCGAGGCGCCACAGGGGGTTGTCCACGACGGCACCGTTGCTGCTGTGCAGGTCGCTCGCGGCGACGCGGCAGCGCAGTTCCACGCAGATGATGCCTTTCAGGCCCGCGTACAGCACGGGGCGGCCCTCGGGGGTGATGCTCCCGAACTCCCACCAGACGCCGTCGGCTTTCAGTTCGGCGGCGTGCGCCTCGATGAAGGCTTCCAGGCTGGGGCTGCCGACCTCCTCCTCGCCCTCGATGAGCCACTTGACCTTCAGGGGCAGAGTACCGCGCTGCTCTTTCAGGGCGCGCAGTCCGGCGAGGCGGGAGACGAGTTCGCCCTTGTCGTCGCTGGCGCCGCGCCCGTACAGGCGGCCGTCCCGTTCGGTCAGGGTGAAGGGCGGGGTGTCCCAGAGTTCGGCGGGGTCCTCGGGTTGCACGTCGTAGTGGTTGTAGATCAGCAGCGTGAAGGGCCCTTCCCCGGCTTCTGCCAGCAGGATCGGGGCGACCTGTCCGGGGTACTGGCGGACGGTGAAGCCCTCGGCTTCCAGCAGGGTCTGCACGGCCCTGGCGGCGTCGGGGAGGTGGCGGTCCTGGGCGGACACGCTGGGAATGGCGACGAGGTCGGCGAGGTCGCGCAGGCCGCGCTCGATGTGGGCCGTGAGGTCGGGTGGGGTCATCCCTGGCAGCGTACGGGAATCCGGGGCGGCGCGCCTGCATCATCTGGCGGGGGGTCCGGGGGACGGGTGTGGGGCGCTATTCTGCCGGCAGGAGCCCCGTCATGACCCGGAACGTCACCATCAGAGACATCGCGCGTGAGGCCGGCGTGTCGATCAGCACCGTCTCCCGCGCGTTGAACGGGCAGGTGCCGGTCGCGCCGGACAAGTTACAGCGCGTGCTGGACGCCACGCGCCGCCTGCGCTACGAGCCGAACGCGGCCGCGCAGGGGCTGGTGCGGGGGCGCAGCATGACGGTGGGCGTGCTGACGCAGGACATCGCCAGTCCGTTCTACAGCGAGGTCTCGCGCGGGATCGACGCAGCGCTGGCGGGCAGCGGGTACCAGCCGATCTTCGTGAACGGCCACTGGGCGGTGCAGGACGAGGCGGCGGCCATCACGGCCCTGACGAGGCGGCAGGTGGACGCCCTGATCGTGCTGGGGGGCCGCCTGAGTGACGGGCACCTGCGGGATCTGCACGCGCGGTTGCCGCTGGTGGTGGTGGGCCGCCGCGTGCCGGGTCTGGAGGCCGCGTGCCTGAGCGTGGACAACGTGCAGGGGGCGTTCCTGGCGACCACGCACCTGATCCAGCTGGGGCACCGCCGGATCGGGCATATCACCGGGGAGCAGTCGCAGCGCGACGCGCTGGACCGCCTGGACGGGTACCGGCGGGCGCTGGCGGCGGCCGGGGTGCCCTTCGATCCAGCGCTGGTGTTCGAGGGGGACTTCCACGAGGGCAGCGGCATCCTGGCGGTCGAGCACTGGCTGGCGCGGGCCACGGCCTTCTCGGCGATCTTCGCGGCGAACGACCAGATGGCGTACGGGGCGGGGCTGGGCCTGTACCGGCGTGGGCTGCGCGTCCCGGAGGACGTGTCACTGGTGGGTTTCGACGATCTGCCGGGGTCGCAGTTCACGCTGCCGCCGCTGACGTCCGTGCATCACCCGGCGCGCGAGATGGGGGAACTGGCCGCCCGGCACCTGCTGACGCACCTGAACGACCCGGCTGCCCCAGCCGGGCTGCCCGGACTGGACATCACGCTGAGCGTCCGGGAGTCCGTGCGGGCCGCGCGGCCCTGAGCGCAGCCCATACGGGTTCCGTTTGTTTCATTCACAACCCGGGACAGCACCGGGTTGCCAACTCCACGTCCGGAGGGGCGTTTCGCTCCTTCTCTGCTCCGCAGCTCTGCGAGTCGCATCCGCTCAGATTGAACGGCTGTATAAGCCGTTCAATCCGAGTCCGTATCAGTCCGGGGCCGCGGGGTTCGGAACCGCGGGATTCCGGGGCGCAGGGTTCCGGACAGTGGCGGTCGGGTCAGCGGCGGTCGTCGAGCCAGCGGCGGGCCTGCCAGAGGCGCTGCACGTCGGGGCGGGCGTAGGGGGGGCGCAGCAGGTCGGTGGGGCTCCAGCGGCGCTGGTGCAGCACGGCCCGTTCGTGTGACAGGGTGCGGAAGCCGCTGTGGCCGTGGTACTGGCCGGTGCCGCTCTCGCCGGTGCCGCCGAAGGGCAGGTGCGGGTGGATCATGTGGATGAAGCCGTGGTTGATGACGCTGGTTCCGGCGCTGGTGCGGCTCAGCACGTCGCGGGCGGCGGCGCCGGAGCGGCTGTACACGTACAGCGCGAGGGGTTTGGGTCGCTGGCGGATCCAGTGCAGGGCCTCTTCGGGCCGGGCGCGCAGGACCGGGAGGACCGGCCCGAACAGTTCCTCGTGCATGATCGCCATGTCGGGGGTGACGCCGGTCAGGATGGTGGGGGCCAGGAAGCGGTCGGCGGGGTCGTGCTGGCCGCCGGTGGCGAGGGTCGCGCCGTGCGTGCGGGCGTCGTCGATCAGGCCGAGCAGGCGCTCCAGGGCCGGGCGGTCGATCAGGCGGGCGTAGTCGGGGCTGCGCTGGGCGGCGGCGCCTTCGCCGTACGCGCCGCGCAGGTAGGTGCGGGCGGCGTCCACGAAGGTCGCCTCGAGTGCGGGGGGCACCCAGGCGTGGTCGGGGGCGACGCAGGTCTGTCCGGCGTTCAGGAATTTCGCCCAGCCGGTGCGCTGCCCGGCCAGGGTCGGGTCGGCGTCCGGCAGCAGGAGGGTGGGGGATTTCCCGCCGAGTTCCAGCGTGACGGACGCGAGGTGCGTGGCGGCGCGCGCGGCGACCTTGCGGCCCACGGGGGTGCTGCCGGTGAAGAAGATGTGGTCGAAGGGCAGGTCGAGCAGGGCGTCGGCGACGGGGACATCCCCGATGACCAGGGCGGCGTGTGCGGGGTCGAACACCTCGCCGATCAGGGCCTGGAGGGCGCGGGCGGTGTGGGGGACCTTCTCGCTGGGGCGCAGCGTGACGACGTTCCCGGCGGCAATTGCGGCGACCAGTGGGGCCATGAGCAGCCCGAACGGGTAGTTCCACGGGGAGAGGATCAGCACCTGCCCCAGGGGTTCGCTCTGGATCCAGCTGCGGCTGCCGAGCAGTTCGGGCGTGCCGGGGACGGGGCGGGGGGCCATCCAGTGGCGCAGGTGGCGGGCGGCGTGGTCGATCTCGGCGATGACGTGGTGGATCTCGGTGACCTCGCTTTCCAGGCGGGCCTTGCCGAAGTCGGCGTGGATGGCGCGGGTCAGGTCGTCGCGCCGGGCGATGATGGCGGCCCGCAGGCGGCGCAGGGTACGGACGCGGTCCTGCGGGGTGCTGCGGGCGACGTCCCAGCGGGCGGCGCGCTGAAGGTCGAACAGGGCGCGCAGGTCCTGCGGGGTGGGGTCGGTGAGGTTCACGGGCATCTCAGCGGCCCTGGATGCGGCGGATCAGTGGGGGCAGGGCGCGGCGGGGCAGCAGGCGGGGCAGGAAGGTCTGGAGGCGGTTGAAGGTTCCGATGACGTGGACGGCCTCGCCGCGCAGCATGGCGGTCACGGCCTGCCGGGCGACCTCGCGGGCGGGGAGGATCGCGGCGCGGGTCAGGCGGTCGCGCAGCAGGCGGCTGCCGCCCATGTTCGCGGCGGCCTGGAAGCCGGTCTCGACCGGGCCGGGGCAGGCGGCGGTGACGCTGACGCCGGTGCCGCGCAGTTCCTCGTGCAGCGCCTCGCTGAAGCTCAGGACGTAGGCCTTGGTGGCGTAGTACACGGCCATGAGGGGTCCGGGGAGGAACGCGGCGGTGCTGGCGATGTTCAGGACGCGACCCCGGCCACGGGCGCGCATGGCGGGCAGGTACGCGTGGGTGAGTTCGGTCAGGGCGGTGATGTTCACCTGAATCATGTCGAGCTGCTTCTGGACGTCCAGTTCGCTGAATTCGCCGTAGTCGGCGAAGCCCGCGTTGTTCACGAGGATGTCCACGTTCAGGTTCAGGGCCTGGGTGCGGGTCAGGAGGTCGCGGGCGGCGTGGGGCCGGGTGAGGTCCTGCGGGAGGACGTGGACCTGCACGCCGTGCCGGGCGCGGAGGGTGTCGGCCAGGGCGTTCAGGGGGCCTTCGCTGCGGGCGACGAGGATCAGGTGGCTGCCGCGCGCGGCGAGCTGGTGGGCGATCTGTTCGCCGATGCCGCTGCTGGCGCCGGTGATCAGGGCGGTACTGGGGGCAGGTCGGGTCGTGGGGGCAGGCCGGTTCGTGGGGGTGGGCTGGGTCATGGGGGCTCCTCTGGCGGAACGCTTAAGCAACCGCTGGTAAATAGAGATTAGTTACCCACGGTTAGCTTGTCAACACGCCCGATCACATCAACCCTAGCAGCATCGATCACGTCATCGGATATAATTAACCCATGGTCACCCCGACGCGCGCCCGCAGCGACACCGCCAAACAGGAACGCCGCGCGCAGATCCTCACCGCCGCCCGCATCCTCTGGCACACCCACCGCTACCCCGACCTCACCCTGAACGCCATCGCCGAACAGGTCCACCTCACCAAGGCGGCGCTGTTCGCGTACTTCCCCAGCAAGGAAGACCTGTTCCTCAGCCTGTACGAGGACCTGCTGGACGAGTTCTTCCACGACCTGAACCGCCACCTCGACCTGGGCGGCACCCACACCCCCGCCACGCTGGCCCGCACCCTGGGCAGCCTCACCCTGGCGCACCCGGACCTCGCGCGGCTGATCCCGCTCCTGGCGGGCATCCTGGAACACAACATCAGCGCCGAACGCGCCCACGCCCACAAGACGCGCGTCGCCGCGCACCTGAACGCCACCGCGCCCCGGCTCCAGCGCGCGCTGCCTGGCCTGCGCGGCGACGCCCCCGCGCGCCTGCTCACCTACACCCAGGCGCTCATCGCGGGCCTGCAACCCATGAGCGACCCCTCGCCCGCCGTGCGCGAGGCCCTGCGCGACTCCCCGCTGGGCGCGCTGCACCTCAGCCTGGACACCGCGCTGCCCGACGCCCTGACCGCCCTGATCACCGGACTGAGCACCGAACAGGAGGCGTAAAAAAGGGAGAGGCCTCACGCCTCCCCCTGCCCCCTGAACTCATTTCCTGAAGTCGTGCGGGTGGCTTCTGTGCCAGTTCCAGGCGGTCTGCACGATGTCCTTCAGGTCTGTGAACTGCGGGGTGAAGCCCAGTTCCTCGCGGATGCGGGTGGCGTCCGCCACGAGGCGGGGCGGGTCCCCGGCGCGGCGCGGGGCGAGTTCGCGGTTCAGGGGCGTGCCGACGACCTCGTCCACGGTGTCCAGCACCTCCTTGACGCTGAAGCCGCGCCCCAGCCCGACGTTGAAGGTGCCATCGCTGCGCTGCCCGCCGAGCAGGGCCTCCACGGCGAGGACGTGCGCGTCGGCGAGGTCCTGCACGTGCACGTAGTCGCGGATGCAGGTGCCGTCCGGGGTGGGGTAGTCGTCCCCGAAGATCAGCATCTTCTCGCGCTGGCCCAGGGCGGTCAGGGCGGCCATCTCGATCAGGTGGCTCTTGCCCGCGTGCGCCTCGCCGATGTCACCCTCGGGCGCGGCGCCGCACACGTTGAAGTACCGCAGGATCGTGTACGGCAGGCCGTGCGCGGTGTGGAACGCGTGGATCATGTTCTCGGTCATGAGTTTCGTCTCGCCGTACACGCTCTCGGGCTGCATGGCGGCCGTCTCGGGGATGGGCACGAGGTCGGTGGTGCCGTACACGGCGGCCGTGGAGGAGAACACCAGCGGGATCTTGCGGGTCTCCACGATGCCCTGCAGCAGGTTCAGGCTGCCGACGACGTTGTTGCGGTAGTAGCGGGCCGGGGCGCGCATGCTCTCACCGACCTCGATCAGCGCGGCGAAGTGGATGACGGCGTCGGGCTGGTGCGCGTTCAGCGCGGCGCGCACAGCGTCGGCATCGAGCAGGTCGCCGCGGACCAGGGGCACGTCGGCGGGCAGGGCCTCGGGGTGCCCGCTCGACAGGTTGTCGAACACGACGACCTCATGCCCGGCGCGGCGCAGCTGCCGCACCGTGTGAGACCCGATGTACCCTGCTCCGCCCACGACCAGAATCTTCATGGGGGCCAGCGTAGCGCGCTTCAGGCAGTGGGGGCGGCGGGCGGTCTGGGCGAGGCGGTGGTGCCGCGCACAACCAGCCGGGTCGGGAGGGTGACCGGGGCGGGCTCCTGCCCGTCCAGCAGGGCGAGGATGGCCGCGCCGACCGCCGCGCCCTTGTCCGGGGTGGGTTGCCAGACGGTCGTGAGGTTCAGCGCGCCGGAGCTGGGCAGGTCGTCGTAGCCGATCACGCTGAGATCGCCGGGGACGCTCAGGCCGAGGGTGGCGGCGGCCCGCAGCGCCCCCTGCGCGAGGACGTCACTCATGCACACGACGCCCGTGACCTCCGGGTGGGCGCGCAGCAGGTCCAGGGTCAGGGCCTCGCCGTCGGCGGGGGTGTTCTGCCCGGCCTCCATGAGGTGCAGCGCGGCGTCCGGGTGATCGGCCGTGGCGGCGCGGTAACCGCGGATGCGCTGCGCGGTGGTGCGGTACGCGACCTGCGCCTCGCGCGCGGGGCTGACCGGACCGGGGTGGCGGTCCCCGGCGAGTTCCAGGCACAGCGCGCCCAGCCGCCGGTGCCCGAGGTCCAGCAGGTGCGCGGCGGCGGCCTGCGCGCCCCCGGCGTCGTCGATACCCACGTGGGCGCTGCCTGCCTGCGGATCCTGATCGACGAGCACGGTGGGCAGGGCGCGGTCCAGCACGGCGCGCAGCAGGGGGCTGCCCTCGGCGGCGCAGTACACGATGAAGCCGTCCACGCTGGCGTTGCGGACGGCCAGGGTGGCGTCGGCCTGCGGGTCGTGCGGCGCGGCCAGGAGCAGGACGTTCAGGTCGCGGTCGTGAACGGCGCGGGTGACGCTGCCCAGAAACAGTGCGGCGGCCGGGTCGGCAAAGGCGTAATCCAGCGGCGCGTCGTACACGACGCCCAGCACGCCGGTCCGGCCCCGGCGCAGGCTGCGCGCCAGCGGATCGGGGCCCTGGTAGCCCAGATCGCGGGCGGCGGCCAGGATGCGGCCCCGCAGGTCCTCGCTGAGCTGGTCCGGGCGGTTGTAGGCGTTGCTGACGGTGGCGACGCTGACGCCCAGCGTGCGCGCCACGTCCCGCAGGGTGGGTCGGCTGGCGGCGCGCGGCCCGGTGGGGACTGGCTTGGCGGGGGGCATGCCTGAATGGTAGCGTATGGAGACCCGATCTGAAACGATTCAGATCCCACCTGCACCTCCCCCACCCCTGAGGTCCCACCCATGACCACCGCCGCCCCCGCCACCACCCCCCAGCCCCGCGCCGAGGCCGCCCGCCGCGCGCTGAACACCGTCTTCATGGTGAACGGCGCCGTGTTCGCCACCTGGGCCGTGAACATCCCCGGCGTGCGCGACGGGCTGGGCCTGACCCCCGCGCAGATCGGCGTGGCCCTGCTCGCCAGCGGCATCGGCGCCGTGACCAGCATGAGCCTCGTGGGCCGCTGGATCGCCCGCTGGGGCAGCGCGCCCGTCACCCGCGTCGCCACCGTGCTGTTCCTGCTCAGCCTGCTGCTGCCTGTCCTCGCGCCCAGCCTCCCCACCCTGATCGCCGCGCTGGCGATCCTGGGCGCCACGAACGGCGTCATGGACGTCGCCATGAACGCCCAGGGCGTCACGGTCGAACGCACCCTGGGCCGCCCGATCATGAGCCGCCTGCACGCCTACTTCAGCCTGGGCAGTCTGCTCGGCGCCGGGGCGGGCAGCCTCCTGATCGGCCGCGTGTCCATCCCCCTGCACGCGGGCCTCGTGGTCGCCACGACCCTCCTGCTGGCCGCCGTCACGCTGCGCCTCCTGATCCCCGACCCCGCCGGGGACACCCCCCAGGACGACACCCAGACCACCGCCACCCCAGCGGGACCGGTCCTGACCCTCCCGGTCCTGCTGCTGGGCCTGCTGTGCTTCCTGGGCATGCTCGCCGAGGGCGCCAACTACGACTGGGCCGCCCTGTACTTCCGGGACGTCCTGAACGTCCCCGGCGGCGCCGCCGGACTCGGGTACGCCGCGTTCGTCGCCACCATGACCCTGGGCCGCTGGTTCGGCGACCTGGGCCGCGCCCGCCTCGGCGACGAACAGATCGTCCGCATCGGCTCCCTGGTCACCGCCGTTGGTCTCGCCGTGGCGCTGCTGTGGCGCGACCCGGTGCCCGCCACGCTCGGTTTCGCCCTCTCGGGCCTGGGCCTCAGCAACGTCGTGCCCGTCATGTACGGCACGGCCGGGCACGCCCTCGCCGGGCGCGGCATCGCCGCCGTCGCCGCCATCGGATACGGCGGGTTCCTGCTCGGGCCGCCCGCCATCGGGTTCGTCGCCGACCACGTCGGCCTCACCTGGGCGCTGGGCATCGCGCTGGGCAGCGCCGCGCTGATCACCCTGCTCGGCGGACGCGCATTCACGCTGATCCGCCGCTGAGTTCAGGCCGGGCCGACGTAGCGGGCGCGGGGGCGGATGAACTGCCCCCCGGCGCGGGTTTCCAGGGCGTGGGCCAGCCAGCCGGTCGCGCGGGCCAGCGCGAACAGCGTCACGGCGTCCCCGGCGGGGCGGCCCAGTACGAGGGTCAGCGCGGCCAGCGCCAGGTCCACGTTGGGCGGCTCGGCGGTGTCCCCCGCGTGGGCGTGAATGACCGCGTGGGTGGCACGCGTGACGGGATGCTCGGGGAACTGCACGTCCAGGGCGTCCAGTAGCGCGCGGGCGCGCGGGTCGCCGTGCGGGTAGAGGGCGTGCCCGAAGCCGGGTGCGTGCCCGGCCCGGCGGGTGGCGTCGCGCAGGGCCGCGCGGGCGTCGCCACTCAGGGCGGCACTCAGGAGGTCGTGGGCGTGCAGCGCGCCCAGGCCGTGCCGGGGGCCCTGCAGGGCACTCAGCGCCGCCAGGGTGCAGTGCGCGAGGCTGGCGCCGCCGCTGGCCGTGACGCGGGCCGTGAAGGCGCTGACGTTCAGTTCGTGGTCGGCCAGGAGGATCAGCGCGCGGCGCAGCAGGTCTGCGCCGTCCGGGCGGCCCCAGGTGCGGGCCAGCCGGGCGTGCAGCGGCAGGTCGGGGGCGGGCGGCAGGCGGGCGTGCCGTTCGGCGGTGGCGTGCAGCAGCGTCAGGATGCGCGCGGCCTGACGGGGACCGGTTTCCGGGCGGGTGTCGAGGGCGTCCGGGTCGTGCGCGCCCGCGTACGTCAGCGCGTACCCCAGGGCTTCCAGGGGCGTGTCGGCGCGCGGGTGGCGGCTGAGGTTCAGCCGGGCGCGCAGTGGCAGCGTAGGCCGCGTGCCGGTGTCACCAGTCCACAGCAGCGCGGCGACGTCCTCGACGGTGGCCGTGTCGGCAAGGTGCCGGGCGTCCACGCCCCGGTAGGCCAGCGTGCCGTCCTCGATGCGGGTCAGGGCGCTGTCGAGGATGGGCGTCACGCCCCCGGTCCCCCCGGCGCGCAGCCCGTCGAGGCTGCCCTGCACGGCCGCCTGCACGCCGGCCTGCGGGTCGCGGCGGGTGGCCTGCCGTCCGGCGAGGGCCTGCACGTCGCCCGCGTCGTAGCGGCGCTGCCGGGTGCCGGACGGGCCGGGGACGCTGCGGATCAGGCCGCGGGAGACGTAGGCGTACAGC
>NZ_SGWE01000004.1:1710000-1795000 GCF_013337115.1 Deinococcus sp. JMULE3 | reverse complement strand
GGGGGGTACCCGTTCTGGGTGCCGTGCCGCGCCGGTCCAAATCAGACAAGCCGTCCGAATGTAGCACACCAGGGGGCCAGCAGGCAAAGGGGTCAGCCTCTACGCGGTCCCTCCTCCGAACTGCATGAAAAACCGGACGAGCACAGGGCCCGTCCGGAAGAGGAATCGGCTGTTAGCGCAGGACGCGCAGGGCCTTCAGGATGGCGATCAGGACGACACTGCCGACCACGCCCCACACGATGCTCCAGAAGCTGAAGCCCGCACCGGCCACGCCAGCGCCGCCGATGTTCAGCCAACTGCCGAAGATGGCCTGGGCCAGGAGGCTGCCGACAATCCCGATCAGAATGTTGGCGATCGCGCCCTGCTGGGCGTCCGTCTTCATGATGAGGCTCGCGAGCCAGCCGCACAGTGCACCAACCAGAATAGTAATGATCCAACCCATGATTCCTACCTCCGTTTACTAGTTACTTGTGATGGGATTCAACGATTCCTGCGTTCGCTGTGAACCGTTTCGTTGTGAGAGCAGCATGCGACCCGCCCAGAGTGCCGATTGTGGAGACCCGTACTTTCTCAAGAGGGGTTGAAGGTGGGATGGATGTCCCGCCAACCTGGGTTAAGGACTGGGGGCCTCCACGCCCTGTCTGACGCTCATTTCTGACCTGACCCGTAAGACAGTTATTCCCCGCCGGACCCCACTGCCCTATCCCGGCCCCCCCCGCTCGGCGGGCGGCTGGGTAGCATGGCGGGCACACGGAGGCCCCACCACATGCCCGGAACACCACCCCCACCCCAGACCACACCGTTCACGGTGCGCGCCCCGGCCAGCAGCGCCAACCTCGGCCCCGGTTTCGACAGCCTGGGCCTGAGCGTGCCGCTGTACACCACGCTGCGCGTCACGCCACAGGCCACCACCCAGGTCGTTCCCCTGGGACCGGAACTGGACGGCACGCCCGCCGACGAGACCAACTACGTGTACCGCGCCATGGAACTCGCCGCGCGGCGCGCCGGTCGCCCCCTGCCCCCCGCCCGTATAGAAATAGAGACCGACGTGCCCCTCGCGCGCGGGCTGGGCAGCAGCGCCGCCGCGCTGGTCGCCGGGATCGTCGCCGGGAACGAACTGCTGGGCCGCCCCCTGGACGACCTGGCGGTGCTGGACGTCGCCGCGCGCGAGGAAGGGCACCCGGACAACGTCGCCCCGGCCCTGTTCGGCGGGATCGTCGTCGCGACACTGGACAAGCTGGGCACGCACTACGTCCGGCTGGACCCGCCCACCCACCTGGGCGTGACCGTCCTGATCCCGGACTTCGAGCTGAGCACCAGCAAGGCCCGCGCCGTGCTGCCCAAGGAGTACAGCCGAGCCGACGCCGTGCACGCCCTGTCGCACGCCGCGCTGCTGGCCGCCGCGCTCGCGCAGGGGCGCCTGGACCTGCTGCGCCACGCCATGCAGGACTACATCCACCAGATCTGGCGCGCGCCACTGGTGCCGGGCCTGAGCGACATCCTGGAAGAAGCCTGGAAGCACGGCGCGCTCGGCGCGGCCCTCAGCGGCGCCGGACCCACCGTGCTGTGCTTCCACGACACCCGCGAACCCACCGCGCCCCTGCACGCCTACCTGCACGGCGTGATGAAGCGCAACGGCCTGGAGGGCCGCGTGCTGGACTTCCCCATCGACACCGCCGGAACACTGATCGAACGGGCGTAACCGCCCGGCCAAGTCGAAAGCGCCGCCCCATGAACAGGGACGGCGCTTTCGACTGCACGGAACAAGCTGTGCGGAACAAAAAGAAGGAAGCCCCTCTAGGAGGAGCTTCCGTGCTGGTCGAGGCGGCGAGATTTGAACTCACGACCCCTACCACCCCAAGGTAGTGCGCTACCAGGCTGCGCTACGCCTCGACATCCAGCCCCAAAACTATAGGGGGCGTTCCGGAATCCGTCAAGGGCATGCCGGGCTGGCGGGACGCGCTTTGTATCTGTGGGGGTGGCGTGGCTATCCTGCCGGGCATGACCCTGACTTTTGACGAGAAGCTGCGCAACTACGCGCGACTGGCGGTGCGGGTGGGCCTGGGCGTGAAGCCCGGGCAGCGCGTGCTGGTGCAGGCCCCGGTGGAGACGGCGCAGCTGGCGCGCCTGGTGGTGCGCGAGGCGTACGCGGCGGGTGCGAGCTTCGTGGACGTCCGCTGGGACGATGACGACGTGCAGCTGGCGCGCTTCGAGCTGGCACCGGACGGCACGTTCGAGCAGATCAGCCGCTGGCGGGTGGACGCCGAGATCGAGACCGCCGAGGCGGGCGGCGCGGTCCTGGCGATCCGCGCGACGAACCCGAACCTGCTGGGCGGCGTGAACCCCGAGCGGGTGGCGACTCACCAGCGGACGGTCGCGGCGTACCGCCGCCCGTACACCGCGCAGGTGATGACGAACCGCCTGAACTGGAATCTGATCAGCGCGCCGGTCAGCGGCTGGGCGGAGCTGATGTTCCCCGACGCGAGCGCCGAGCAGGCCGTCGCGCAGCAGTGGGACGCGATCTTCGCCGCGACCCGCGCCGATCAGCCCGACGCGGTGGCGCTGTGGGAGGCGCACCTGGGTGACCTGAAGCGCCGCCGCGACCTGCTGACCGGCAAGCAGTACGCCGCGCTGCACTTCCGGGGCGGCGGGACGGACCTGACGGTGGGCCTCGCGGACGATCACGTGTGGGGCGGCGGCGCGGCCGACACGCCCGGCGGGATCACGTTCACGGCGAACATCCCCACCGAGGAGGTCTGGACCGCCCCGCACCGCGAACGGGTGGACGGCACGGTCGTGAGCACCAAACCGCTGTCGTACAACGGCACGCTGATCGACGGCATCCGCATCGAGTTCAAGGATGGGCGCATCACGGGGGCCAGCGCTGAGAAGGGCGAGGGCGCGCTGCTGAAGATGATCGAGACGGACGAGGGTAGCCACCGCCTGGGCGAGGTGGCGCTGGTGCCGCACTCCAGCCCGATCAGCCGCTCGGGCCTGTTCTTCTTCAACACCCTGTACGACGAGAACGCCGCCTCGCACATCGCGATCGGCAGCGCATACCGCTTCAACGTGAAGGGCGGCGTGGACATGAGCCTCGAGGACTTCAATGCCAAGGGTGGCAACGACAGCCTGACGCACGTGGACTGGATGATCGGCAGTGATCAGATCGACGTGGACGGCATCACGAAGGACGGCCAGCGCGAGGCGGTCATGCGCGCGGGCGAATTCGTGATCTGAACGCAGAAGGCTCATGGCAGATGCCTGGTGGCTCACCAGCCCCGGCCATCTGCCATCTGCTTTCAGCCATCGGCACCCGGTCAGGGCCGCAGGTCTTCCTCGTCGACCAGGAAATCCACGGCGCCGCTGCCGATCTCGTAGTACGCGCCGATCACGCGGATCTGCCCGGTGGCCTCCGCCTCGCGGATGACAGGCTCGTCGCGCAGGAGGCTGACCTGGTAGCGGACGTTGTTCAGGACCGCCTCGCGCATGCGGGCCTTCTTGTCGCGGATGGCGGGCATGGCCTGCAGGCTGGGCTGGATGCGGCGGATCAGGTTCTGGAGGTGGTGGGGTTCCTCCGCGACGCGTTCCTCGGGCAGCAGCGCGGCGGCGACCGCGCCGCAGGCCTCGTGGCCCATCACGACCACGAGGTGCACGTCCAGGTGGCGGATGGCGTACTCCAGGGTGCCCAGTCCGGCCTCGCCGACGACGTTCCCGGCGACGCGCACCACGAACAGCTGCCCCAGGCCCTGATCGAACACCAGTTCGACCGGCACGCGGCTGTCGCTGCACGCGAGGATCGCGGCGTACGGCGTCTGGCCCATGATCTGCGCGCGGCGTTCGTTGGCGCTCATCTCCGGGCGGGTGGCCTGACCGCTGAAGAAGCGGGCGTTGCCGTCCTTGAGGGACTGGATGGCGGCGTCGGGCGTGGCGACGTCGGACTCCTTGATGTCCGCGATGTCCTCCATGCTCGCGCCCCGGCGGATGGCGTCCAGGATGCGGCGCTCGAGGTCGGCGGCGATCTGCGTGGCGGAATCGTCCATGCGCGGCATGCTACGCCCCGGCCCGGCGCGGCCGCTGAACCCCGTCCAGTCACGTCGGGCCCCCCGGTATGCTGCGCGGATGGACACGCTGACCGACCTGCTCGAGCGTTACGCGACCCTGCGCGACACGATCCTGGGCCTGGAAGCCGAACGGGACGAGCTGGGCGCGCAGATCAAGGCGGCGCTGCAGGGCGGCGAGCACGCCGAGACGGACCTGTACCGCGCGACCCTGAAGGCCTCGCGGCGCATCGAGTACCCGCTGGACCGCTTCCGGGAGGTGTTCGGGGACGCCGCCGCGCTGGAGGTCGCCACGATCGACCGCAGGCGCGCCGACGCGCTGGTGAAGGCCGGGGATCTGGACGGCGAGCGCCTGCGGGACCTGGCGGTCGTGAAGGAGACGCAGGCGCTGGTCCTGCAGCCCAAGACCCGCTGACCGGGCGCGCCGACGTGTGCGGGTGGGCGTGACGCGGGGCTGACCCTGCGGGGACGCGGGCCTGACCGGGCGGGGGCACGCTGGGCGCATGACGCTGATCTCCCCGCTCACCCTGCATCCGCTGCTGGACCCGGCCCTGCCCGCCCACCGTCAGCTGCCCGGCGACGTGCTGATCTGGACGGGGGTGGGCGCGTGGCCGGAGCGCGGCGAGGTCTTCACGAGGGCGGCGCACGTCCTGACGGAACGCGAGGTGCGGCTGGCCCGCCTGAGCGGCGCGCAGAGCGAACTGGACCGCCTGACCCGCTGACCCCCGACCCGGTTGCACAGCCGGTTGAACGCAGGGGCGGCCCCGGACATCGCGACGGGGCCGCCCCTGATGGTTGGCATGAAAAAAGCATTGCCGGTGAGCAGCGGCACCCGCGAATCATCCCTTATGGCTGCTGCCTTCCGGCCCTGACCAGGTTCGAGCGTCCGCGCTGCGCTGCGCCAGCAATGCGTTCAGACCATAGCACATGCCCGCCGGGGCTGTGCAGTCCCTCATGCAGGGGCCGGGCGGGCATCAAGAAGAAGCGCCGGAATCCGAAGATCCGGCGCTATCTGGTGCTCGGGATGGGACTTGAACCCACACAGCTAAGCTACACGCCCCTCAAACGTGCGCGTCTACCAATTCCGCCACCCGAGCATTGGGTGAGAGGCGAAAGCAATACTAGGGGGGAAGTTCCCGCGTGTCAAGACGCGCGCTTGCACCCGCGCGCGGACGTGATATGCTCGCGTTTGCCGTCGTGACGCGGTCAGGCCCCGGCCAAAGCCGGTTTTTTCCTGGCTGACACGCACGGGACACCACAACAAGAGAGGTATCACCATGATCGACAAGAAGCAGACCATCGAGACCCACGCCAAGCACGGCACCGACACCGGCAGCACCGCCGTCCAGATCGCCCTCCTGACCGAGCGCATCAACAACCTGTCGGTTCACCTGACCGCCAACAAGAAGGACAAGCACGGCCAGCGCGGCCTGCAGCTCCTGAACGGTCAGCGCCGCCGCCTGCTGAAGTACCTCGAGCGCACCAGCTACGACGAGTACATCGCCCTGACGGACCAGCTGAAGATCCGCCGCGGCCAGCGCATCGTCCGCTAAGACCCGCGCCCCGCACGCCGCCGCCCCCCGCAAGGAAGGGCGGCGGTGTTCTGTTACCGCCCGTCGGCGCCGCGCTGGTCCCGGTCCGGCACGTCCCGCCAGTCGCCGCTGGGCACCACGCTCGCGCCCGGCGCCCGGAGGCGGTCCGCGCGGGCGTACACGTACACCCAGGCGGTGAGGCCCTCTTCGCCGTCCACCTGCAGGGACGCGAGCTGGCGGGTGTACAGGGGCGGCGTGTCGTGCAGGCCCTCCAGGTCGTCCAGGCCGGGCAGGGCCACCTCCCACGCCGGGGGGTCGTAGGTCAGGACCGCGCCGCGCACCGCCGCGTCCGCCGGGCCGGGACTCAGGGCCGGGTACCCCTCGGGGTGGAGGTGGTGCAGGGTGAAGCCGCGCAGCGTGGCGGGGCGCGCCGTGAAACCGCGCGCGGCGACGTGGGCGTTGCGTTCGCCGGGCAGCAGGGTGCCGTACACGAACACGCGGGGGGGGCCGGGATCGGTCATGCCCGGACTGTAGCGCCCGAACTGGCCGGACGTTCAGATGGAGAGTTCCGCCACAGCCGACCCCCGACTCCTCCACGACAATGGCGCATGAACCTCAAGCGCGCGCCGGGCGTCCACGCCCGCCCTGCCCTGCTGGCCCCGCTGCTCACGCTGCTGCTCGTGGCGCCGCACGCCGCGGCCCAGACGACGCCTCAGACTCCGGCGCCCACGCCCCAGGACCGCCGCGTGAAGAGCGCCGCGCCCCTGAGCGCCGCCGAACAGGCCCGGCTGCAGGCGCTGGTCAGCCGCGTGCGGCCCGCTACCGTGCGCGTCGAGCAGTGCCGCGCCACCCAGTGCGACGACCCGGACGGCCTGGGCTCCGGCGTGCTGATCAGCGAGGACGGCCTGATCCTCACCGCGTACCACGTCATCCGGGGCGCGCCGGACCTGAGCGTGCAGCTGCTGAACAAGACCCGCTACCCCGCCGAGGTGATCGGGTACAACGACCAGGACGACCTCGCGCTGCTGCGCGTGAACGTGCCGAAGGGGACGCCGTTCCTGCCGCTGGCCGCCGCGCGCCCCGCCGTGGGCGACACCGCGCTGGCGATCGGCAACGGCGGCGGGGCGTTCCTGACGCCCAAGACCGGGCGCCTGCTGGGCTTGGACAGCGACCCTGGCCGCGCGGACTTCCCGCCCGGCACGCTGGAGATGAACGCCCCGCTGATCCCCGGCGACAGCGGCGGCCCGGTCGTGAACGTCAGGGGCGAGGTGACGGGCATCGTCAGTTACATCCGAGTCACGCAGAACGGCCAGCCCCGCTCGTACGCGGTGCCCGTGAGCACCACGGACGCGCGTGTGGCCGCCATGAAACGCGGTGAGAAGCGGGACGCGCCCGTGATCGGCATCGGGCTGGGCGGCCCCTTCTCGGAGCTGTTCTTCCTGCCCAGCGCGGGCTTTCAGGAACTGACGAAACTGCTGGACCTGGGCGACACGCCCGGCGCGTTCTTCACGAGCGTGTCGCGCGGCAGTCCCGCCGCGCAGGCCGGACTGAAACCCCTGATCCTGAACGGCGACTCGAAGCGGGTCTCCGGGGACATCGTGACCGCCGTCAACGGCAGACGGATCGTGAACTTCGCGGAATTCCAGTACGCCGTGCGGTCGTACCAGCCCGGCGATACGGTGACCCTGAGCGTCCTGCGGGACGGCAAGCCGCTGGAAGTCAAGGTGACCCTGGTGGGCCGCAGCAAGCTGAGCAACTGATACGGACTCCGATTGAATGGCTTATAAAGCCGTTCAATCCGAGCGGATGCGAGCAGGAGAGAAACGGGTTCCGGACGTGGAGTTGGCAACCCGGTGCGGTTCCGGGTTGTCAACGAAACAAACGGAATCCGTATGAGGCGCGAATACATCGGGACCGGGGTCATCACGCCCCGGTCTTCACATTGTCGTAATAGGCCTTGACAATTCTGCTTAAAACAGAATAATGCGGATTATGGACACCCTGAAAAAAGCCGGAGCGATGCTCGCCCACCTCGACCTCTTCCATCAGATGCTCGACCTGCGCGGCCTCCTGCAACTCGCCGCGCACATGGAGGAACGCGGCGACCGCGTCACCCTCATCAGCCCCGAGAGCATCACCCTGATCGGCACCGACATGCACACCAACCCCACCATCACCACCAGCAAGGGCGCCACCATCCACGCCCCCACCGCCTACCGCGTCCTGCACAGCCTCAAGGGCCACGAGGCGCCCGAGTACGCCGTCACCCGCGAGGAACTCGCCGCGCTGAACGCCCGCGCCGTCACCGAACTCGAAGGCAGCGACGCCCTGCGCGCCTTCGACGCCACCCTCACCCGCATCAGCACCCCCAGCGACACCGAGCGCCCCGCCCGCACCCGCCGCACCCCCGACACCGAACCCCCCACCGAGCAACCCGCCGCCTGAAAGAACGGATGCCGTCCGTTCCGTTCAGACTCCGGAACAACACCGCAGTCCGAACTCCACTTCCGGCCTCCGTTTCACTCCCACGCGCATCCGCTCGGGTGGAACGGTCAACAGCCACCGTTCCACCGGAGGCACCTCATCAGCCGCGCTTCACGCCCAGCCGCTAGCCTGGGAATCGTGAAGCGCGGCCTCCTGTTCCCCATCACCCTCCTGCTCCTGCTCGGCACAGGCGCCGCCCAGCCCACCCCGGACCCACTGAGCGGCGGCGACTACGCGCAGGTGTACGCCCGCGCCCAGGCGGCCGGGGACGCCGTGACCGCCAGCCGCGCCGCCGCCGCCATGACCGAATACCGCGCCGGAGGCCGCGACTGGACCACCCGCGCCGTCCAGGCCGCCCGGCAGGCCACCGCCACCCACCCCGGCGACCCCGACGCGCAGCTGGCGCTCGGCAGCGCCCTGGGCCTCCAGGCCCGCGCCGGAGGGTACACGCTGGGCGCGCTGAACACCGCGCAGCAGGCCCGCGCCGCGCTGGACCGCGCCCTGAACCTCGCGCCGGACCGCGCCGACATCCAGGCCGTCCTGGCAGAGTGGCACGCCGGAGCCTGGGCGAAAGCCGGAATCTTCAGCGGCGGCAACCAGGACCGCGCCCGGACGCTGGCCACCGCCGCCGCCCGCCGCGCCCCCGACACCCTGTTCGTCCAGGCCCACGCGGGCATCGCCCTGAGCCTCATCAAAGACACCCAGGCCCGCGCCACCCTGACCCGCGCCGTCACCCTGAACGCCGACACCCCCCTGGAACGCGACCTCCAGAGCCAGGCAAAACGCGTACTGGACGGACTGAAGCCGTAAGCAACGGCTGAGAGTCCGAAGGTCGAAGAGTCCAAGGGAAAACCGGCGCCCTAAACTCCTTCAGACCTTTTGACACTCAGACCTCCCGCCCTTCACTCCACCATGTCGCCGTGCTCGTGCCGGGCAGCAGGGGCACGTCCTGCGCGTGTCCGGCGCGGTCGGCGAGGGCCTGCGCTTCGGCCTGGGCGCGGTCCGTGCCGAGCCACCCGCTCCAGTAGGCGCGCAGGGTGCCGGTCACGAGGGCCAGCGGGACGGTCTGGGCGGGACGGGCGGGCTGGTACAGCAGGTCCAGGTCGGTGAGGGGACCGCCGTCGGGACCTCCCACGGGCTGCCAGTACGGGAGGTCCACGGTCCGCAGGCCCAGGGCGTGCAGCGCGGCCCGGCGCCCGGCGGGGTCCACGCCAGTCGCGGCCTCGGCGGCGCGGTCCTCTGCGTTCTGGCGGGTGGGGTGGACGCTGTCGGCGAACATGCCCGCCAGTCCGGCGTCGCGCACGACGCGCAGGGTCTCGTCGTGCAGGGCGCGGCCCACGCCCAGGCCGCGCGCGGCGCGGGTGACGGCCATGAACGAGTTGAAGCCCGCCCCGCGCAGACTGCCGGGGAGGGGCAGCAGGGCGTACAGGGTGCCGCCCAGCACCTCGCCGCTTTGGGTCTGCGCGACGAGCAGGCGGTCCTCCCGCTCCGGGGTGCGGCGGGTGATGAGGTGCGCGAAGACCTCCGGGGGGATCAGCATGTCCGGCGCGTAGTAGCTGGCCTCCTGCACGCGGCCGAACGCGGGAATGGCCGGATCACCGGGGTCGGTCACGTGCCGCAGCGTGAAGGCGGGTGGAGTCATGCCGCGCAGGGTACCGGGGCGGCGCGCGCGGCACTGCGAGCCAGCGCGGCATTCCGACCCGGCCTGTGGGGGCGCGCCCTGTATAACTGGAGGTCATGACCCCCACCGACCTGCTGACGACCCTGGTGACCGAACTGGGCTGGAACCTCGCCGTGTGGCTGCCCACCCTGCTGATCAGCCTGCTGTTCATCCGCGCGGTGCTGGGCGTGCGGGTGCGGGAACTGATCACCGAGATCGAGGAGCACCAGACGGCCGCGATCGGCGCGGTGTTCTTCTGGGTGTCGCTGGGCTTCAGCCTGCTCCTGAGCCGCACCATCGCCAGCCCCGTGCCCGAAGGTGGCACCTGGGCGGAGGCGTTCACGTGGCTGGCCGTGGCCGTGATCGTGACGCTGCTGCTGTTCACGCTGGGCGTCCTGGCCGTGTTCGGCACGCTGGCCCGCCGCAAGGGCGAGGGGGTGCTGCGCTACATCCGCCGCGAGATGCGCGAGGAGCACAACCTGGCGCTGTCGTTCATCATGGGCGCGCTGTTCCTGGTGCCTGCGGTCGTCACGTACCACGTCACGCTGTAAACCCGGACCTGCCCGCGCCCCCGGAGACACGATTCCGGGGGCGTGAACTGTTCCCGGGCTCGGGCGCCCCCGCACCTGCCCCCGCTATGCTGGGCGGCATGACGGCCCCCGACTCCACTCCTCCCGCCGCCGGTGACCGCGCGCCGCGCGTGGCCCCGAACTTCATCACCGAGATCATCGAACGCGACCTGCAGGGCGGCAAGTACCCGCAGGTCGTGACGCGTTTCCCGCCGGAACCGAGCGGGTACGCGCACCTGGGGCATATCTTCGCGTCGTTCCTGGATTTCCAGACGGCCGCGCAGTACGGCGGGCGCTACCACCTGCGCATGGACGACACGAACCCGGAACTCGCCACGCAGGAGTACGCGGACGCCATCGCGGACGACCTGCGCTGGCTGGGCTGGGACTGGGGCGAGCACCTGTACTACGCCAGCGACCATTTCGAGCAGTACTACGCCTACGCCGAGCAGCTGGTGCGGCAGGGTGACGCCTACGTGGACTCGGTGACCGGTGACGAGATGGCCCGCCTGCGCGGCGACGCCCGCACGCCCGGCACGCCCAGCCCGTACCGGGACCGCACGCCCGAGGAGAACCTGGATCTGCTGCGCCGCATGCGCGCCGGGGAGTTCGCGGACGGCGCGCACGTGCTGCGCGCGAAGATCGACCTGGGCAGCCCGAACATGAAGCTGCGCGACCCGGTGCTGTACCGCATCCTGCGCGGGCATCACTACCGTGCGGGCGACGCGTGGT
The DNA here is from genome assembly GCF_013337115.1 of Deinococcus sp. JMULE3. Lineage (NCBI taxonomy): Bacteria > Thermotogati > Deinococcota > Deinococci > Deinococcales > Deinococcaceae > Deinococcus > Deinococcus sp. JMULE3. The sequence continues at coordinate 1,783,965 of NZ_SGWE01000004.1, read as the reverse complement.
GCATCTATCCGATGTACGACTTCCAGCACCCCCTGCAGGACGCGCTGGAGGGCGTGACGCACTCGATGTGCAGCCTGGAGTTCGTGGACAACCGCGCCATCTACGACTGGCTGATGGAACGGCTGGGCTTCAATCCGCGCCCGCACCAGTACGAGTTCGGGCGGCGCGGCCTGGAGTACACCATCACGAGTAAGCGCAAGCTGCGCAAGCTCGTGGAGGCCGGGGCGGTGCACGGCTGGGACGACCCGCGCATGCCCACCCTGCGCGCGCAGCGTCGCCTGGGCGTCACGCCGGAGGCCGTGCGGGCCTTCGCGGCGCAGATCGGCGTGAGCCGCACGAACCGCACCGTGGACCTCAGCGTGTACGAGAACGCCGTGCGCAGCGACCTGAACCACCGCGCGCCGCGCGTGATGGCGGTGCTGGACCCGCTGCCCGTCACGCTGGAAAACCTGACCGAGGCGCAGACGCTGAGTCTCCCCTACTGGCCGTTCGACGTGGTGCGCGACTCGCCCGACGGCTTGGTCGCCCTGCCTGGCGGGGAACGCGTGGCCCCCGAGGTCGCCGTGCGCGACGTGCCGCTGACCCGCGAACTCGTCATCGAACGCGACGACTTCAACCCCGAGCCGCCCAAGGGCTTCAAGCGCCTCACGCCGGGCGGCACGGTGCGCCTGCGCGGGGCGGGCATCATCCGCGCCGACCGCTTCGACGTGGACGACAGCGGGCAGGTCACGCGCGTGTACGCCACGCTGCTGGGCGAGGACGCCAAAGCGGGCGGCGTGATCCACTGGGTCAGCGCCGAGCAGGGCGTGCCCGCCGAGTTCCGCCTGTACGACCGCCTGTTCCGCGTGCCCAACCCCGAGGCCGCGACGCCCGAGGAGATCGGGCACGAGGACGAGACCAAACCCCTCGACGCGGGCTTCATGGCGTTCCTGAACCCCGACAGCCTGCGCGTCACGCGCGGACTGGTGGAGCCCAGCGTCACGCGCGACCCCGCAGGCACCCGCTACCAGTTCGAACGGCAGGGCTACTTCTGGCGTGACCCGGTGGACAGCCGCGAGGACGCGCTGGTGTTCGGGCGGATCATCACCCTGAAGGACGCCTGGGCGAAAGCCACGCAGAAGGCCGAGGCGCCCGCGAAGGCCCCCAAACCTGCCAAGGCCCAGGCTGTGAAACCCGAGCCGACCGAGAAGCCCGCGCCCGCCACTCTGACCCCCGAACAGGAGGCCGAGGTGGCCCGCCTGACTGCCCTGGGCGTTCCGGACGCCGAGGCCCGCACCCTCGCGCGTGACGCCGCGCTGCTGGCCTTCCTCGGCGGGGCCACGCAGGACAGCACGTTCGCGCAGGTCGCCAGCTGGACCGCGAACGACCTCGCGCCGGGCCTGCGCGCCGGTGAAGTCCGGGTGGCGGCCGCCGACCTCGCCCCGCTGGCTGCGCTGCTGAGTGACAAGAAGGTCACCACCCGCGTCGCCCGCGACGTCCTGGCACGCGCCGCGCAGACCGGCGAGGCCCCCGCCGCGATGGTCGAACGGGAGAACCTCGCCGGGGGCCTCAGCGAGGACGCCCTGAACGCCGCCATCGCGCAGGTCATGGCCGACCACGCCGACAAGGTGGACGCCTACCGCGCCGGGAAGACCGCGCTGCTGGGCTTCTTCACCGGGCAGGTCATGCGGCTCAGCGGCGGCAAGGCCGACCCCGCCACGCTGAACGCCGCCCTCCAGACCGCACTGAACGGCTGAAGCCCCCTCCGTTCCGTGTTCCCGGCCTTCCGTTTCAGGGAGGCCGGGTCTGTTTTAATGACCCCCATGTCTGACGTGACCCCCGCCGACCTGCCCCGCGACCTGGGCTTCGCCATGCCTGCCGAGTGGGCCGAGCACGCCGCCACCTGGATGAGCTGGCCCGCCGACGACGACCTGTGGTTCGGGCATCTGGAGGGCGTGCGCGCCGAGTTCGCCGAACTGGTGCGGACCATCGCCCGCTTCGAGCCGGTGCATCTGCTCGTGCGGGACGAGGAGAGCCGCGCGGACGCCCGCGCGCGCCTGGCCGGGGCGGACGTGACGTTCCACGACGTGCCGCTGGACGACGTGTGGATGCGCGACAACGGCCCCATCTTCGTGAAGCGTGACGCTGACCTGGCGCTGGTGGACTGGAAGTTCAACTCCTGGGGCGGCAAGTTCAACTGGGGCAACGACGACCGCGTGCCCGAGTACGTCGCCGGGCAGCTGGGCACGCACCGCTGGGCGCAGCCGTTCGTGCTGGAGGGCGGCGGGCTGGAGGTGAACGGCCTGGGCGTGGGCCTGACCACCCGGTCGTGCTTCCTGACCGACACCCGCAACCCGGGCCTGACCGAGGAGGGTTACGCTTTCCTGCTGGCCGACACGCTGGGCGTGCGCAAACTCCTGTGGCTGGACGGTGGGCTGGAGAACGACCACACCGACGGGCACATCGACACCATCACGCGCTTCACCGACGAGCGGACCATCGTCACCAGTGTCGAGCCGAACCCCGAGGACCCCAACCACGCGGTCATGGCGAAGAACCTCGCGGACCTGCGGGCCATGACCGACCAGGACGGGCAGCCCTTCCGCATCGTGGAGCTGCCGCTCCCCGCGACCTACCTGGAGGGCGCGGAGGGTCGCCTGCCGCCCACGTACGCGAACTTCTACATCGGGAACGGGTTCGTGGTCGTCCCGCAGTACGGCGACCCGAACGACGCCCGCGCCCTGGAAGTCCTGACGCCGCTGTTCCCCGGCCGCGAGGTGATCGGCCTGAGCAGCCGCGCGATCATCGAGGGCGGCGGGAGCTTCCACTGCGTGACGCAGCAGCAGCCCGCCGGGACGCCCTGGATGCAGGACGCCTGAGGCGTGCCGTTCCAGCCGCTGCCCGAGGATCAGCCGAGCTGCACCGTGGCGTGCCCCGCGTGCGGGCACCGCTGGCTGGTGTACGAGCAGCAGCTGGGCCTGCTGGGTCCCTGCCCGGCCTGCGGCGCGGCCCGCCCCCGGTATACGGGCAGCGTCGCGCCGGGCAGTGGACGGCAGGTGTCGTTCGGGAGCTTCCGTGCCCTGATGGATGAACCGCGCCTGCTGAGCCTGATCGAACAGGCGCTGGGACTGCGCCCGCTGGACGGCGAGCGCTTCGCGGACGCCCAGGGCCGCGAGGTCGCCCTGGAGGACGTCCACTACGCCCTCCAGGGGGACGCCGGGTGGCAGGGTCAGGTGTACAACCTCCACATGAGCCGCGCCCGCTGACGGCGCGTGCCAGAGTGACGGCGTGACTGACCTCGACCTGGGTGGCGGGTACTCGGCCCGCCCGATCTCGCTGGTGGAGTACCGGGCGGCGTGCGCGCGGCTGGAGGACCGGATCTTCGGCGGGAATTCGCTGTTCGCGTTCGATCCGCCGGTGCGGGCGGCCCCGCCGCTGGGCGAGTCGTGGAACTGGGGCGTGTACCACGGCGCGGAACTGATCGGCTGGCATCACGCGCACGCGCGGGACGAGCGGACGGTGTACATGGCCGACACCGGCCTGTTGCCCGAGCATCAGGGGCGCGGGGTGTACTCGCGGTTGCTGCCGCACCTGCTGGCCGCGTTCCGCGCGGCGGGGTTCACGCTGGTGCAGAGTCACCACCGCGCGACGAACAACGCCGTGATCATCCCGAAGCTCCGCGCCGGGTTTCACCTTCAGGGCCTGAATGCGTACGAGGGCGGGGTGAATGCCGCGCTGACCCTGAGCCTGGACGGAACGTACGGGCAGGCGATGCACGTCCGCAGCGGCTTCCGCGCGCCCTCAGGCGAGGCAGCGCGGCGACTGGGCGTCCCGGACGAAGGACTGCCCGGTCTGGCCGACGCGCCCGACCTCCCCCTCCCGGCGGACGCCGAGACGGGCGTGGACCTGGGCGGCGGGTACCGCCTGCACCGCGTGCCGACCGCCACGTACCGCGAGGTGTACGCGCAGCTGGAGGCCAGCGCGTACGAGACGGACTCGTTCGACTGGGGCGACCGTAAAGCCGCGCCCGCGCCGCGCGGTCCGCTGTGGAGCTGGCTGATCAGTCACGCGGGACGGGTGGCCGGGTGGCAGGCCAGCCGCGCGTGGGACACCCGCACCGCGTACATGGTGAACACCGCGCTGCTGCCCGCGCACCGGGGGCGGGGCGTGTACACCCGCCTGCTGCCCGTGGTGCTGGACGCCCTGCACGGCGAGGGTTACCCGCTGGTGCGCAGCCATCATCACCTGACGAACAACGCCGTGATCGTCCCGAAACTCCGCGCGGGCTTCCGCTTCCAGGGCGTGCAGATCGACGAGCACGGCGTCATGGCCATCCTGCTGCGCAGCGCCGACCCGGCGTACGCGGCGTACATGGACCGCCGCAGCGGCCTGACCCGCTGAACGTCAGGGGCCGATCTGGACTGTGAACGTCTGAGTCTGCTCAGTGACGTTCTGGGCGCGGTCGTACACACGGACGGTGACGGTGTGCTCGCCGTTGGCGGCCGCGTCAAAATACTGCGCGTAGGAGTTGTACGCGGTGGGGTCGTCCACGAACGTCTTCCCGTCGATGGTCAGGACGACGCGGTCCACGGCGGTGTTGTCCCGCGTGCCGAGCTGGAAGTTCACAGTGCCCTGCGCCCGCAGCGTCTTCGGGAACACGACCATCGTGACGGACGGGGACTGGGTGTCAAGTGCGGGCGCGGTGGTCTGGGTGGTGGCGGGGGTGGGGGCGGCGGGCGTGTTGGCCGCGCCGCAGCTGGTGGCCAGGACGGCCAGCAGTGCCGGAACGAGTATGCGCATGAGTACTCCTGCTGCGTTGCCGCAGTGGGTCTGGTCCGTCCCGGCCGGGGGCCGGTCTGGACAGGGTCGAAAAGTCGGTCGCACCACTGGCTCCGCGCGTCCCAGGTGCCCGGATAGGGGACCGCGCTTCATCGCCTCTTCTCGCCCGGTACTCCGCAGCGAGGCCTTCATGCTGCCTTCACCTTTCCGTCAGATCTGTCACGCGCGCCGCCATGAAGCCCCGCACAGGCCACCCACAGCAGCGGGACCCCGAGGTGACACAGACTCCGGTTGAAAGGTTTGCAAAAACTTGCAACCCGAGCAGAGCGAGCAGGAGAAAACCGGGTTCCGGGGTCCCGCCGATCTCCGACACTGCCTCAACCGGAGGCCGCCTCCTCCGTTGGTTCGGTTCACAGATCGGCACCCGCTGCTCTCCTGCTCAGCCGCAGTCCGGCTCAGGCGCGGCGGGGCGGGCGGTTCTTCGCGCGTTTGATCGTGCCGATGCCCGCCTCGCTGGTCAGCACGGCTCGGTACAGGTCCCACCACTGGCGCGCCTGGGTGGGTTCGCGGGTGAGGGTCTCGAAGCGGTAGTACGCGGCCTCGCCGGTCGGGAGGACGAAGGTGGGCGTGCCGAACACCCCGACCTCGCGCGCGGCGTCCAGGTCGGCGCGCAACTCGGCGCGGCGGGCCTGCTCGTCGGCCAGGGCCGCCGCGAAGGCGTCCAGGTCCAGACCGCCCTCCTGCGCCGCCGCGTGGATGACCCCCTCGGTCAGGGGCTCCTTGCGTTCGTGGTGGGCGCGGAAGAGGGCCAGCGTGAACGCCCAGTGGGCCGCCTCGCCCTGCAGGGCCGCCGCGTGGGACGCCAGGAACGCGCGCAGGCCGGGCTTCAGGTACTTCATGTACCCCTCGCCGTCCGGGGCGTCCAGGCTCTGATCCGTGACGCGCCACGACAGCTCCTTCGCGTTGTCCGCGTGGTTCCCCTCGACCAGCGAGTAGTGCCGCAGGGTGAACGCCTCGCCCTCCGTTTTCAGGACGGCGGCGAGTTCCACGCCACGCCACGCGTAGGGGCACAGGAAGTCGAAGTACAGCTCGGTCGCTCGGGTCATGCGGGGCACCGTACACCCTGAGGTGCGCGGCGGAACGTCACGCGGGCTGCACTCCGCCCGCCGGTCCGGACTGCACGGCCTCCACCTCCGCCGCCGCGCCCGCGACCAGCACGGCGTCCCCGGCCCGCAGGACGTCCTCGGCGCGGCTGCGTAGCGGCTGCCCGTCGCGCCAGATCGCCACGACCAGCGCGCCCGTCTCGCGGCCCAGGTCAGCGACCGTGCGGCCCACCATGCCCGGCGGGACGCTCAGTTCGCGGATCGTGAAGTGCTCGCTGGTCACGTCGCCGCTCAGCAGGCGACTCAGGCGCGGCGCGAGCATCATCGCCGCGATCCGGTTCCCGCTCAGCTGGTACGGATTCACGACCTCGTCCGCCCCGGCGCGGCGCATCTTGCGGGCCGCCGACTCGTCACTCGCCCGCGCGATCACCCGCACGCCCGGGTTCAGGCCCTTGGCGGACAGCACCACGTACAGGTTGCTGGGATCACTGTTGATCACCGTGACCAGCGACGCCGCCCGCTCGATCCCGGCGCGGCGCAGCACGTCCTCGTCGGTGGCGTCCCCGACCAGGGTGTGCAGGCCCTGCGTCTGCGCCCACTCCAGGTGCTCGGGGCGGTGATCGACCACGACCACCTGGCGCCGCGCGCCCCGCAGCGCCACGCTGACCGCCTCGCCCACCTGCCCGTACCCGCACACGATCGTGTGATCCTTCAGGCTCATGATCTTCCTCTCCTTGCGCCGCCGCGCCGCGTCCGGGTCGGTCACGGTCCGCAGCATCGTCTCGGCCAGCAGCGTCAGCAGGTACAGCATCAGCCCGATCCCGACCAGCATCAGCACCACGCTGAACACCTTCCCGTCCGTGTGCAACTCGCCCGGCGCGCCGTACCCCACGGTCGTCAGGGTCATGGCCGTCATGAACAGGCAGTCCAGCCACGACCAGCCCTCCAGCACCCGGTACCCGACCGTGCCGAACACCACCAGCCCCGCGATCAGGGCCAGCAGCACGGCGGGACGGCGGTTCATGCCTCCAGTGTAGAGGGGCGCTCAGCGGTGAGTCGCGCCGAACGCGGGCACCGGGCAGCGCGCCTGCCGGACGCGGATCAGGCTCTGTCCCACGTCCGGCGGACGGTCAGGGCAGCAGGCGGCGCAGGTGCCACAGGTGCGCGCCCGCCCACTCGCGGCGGTCCTCGACGGCGTCCTGGATGCCGTCGGCGTACCCGAGCGCGCGGTGCAGTTCCCCGGCCAGCATGGCGTCGGCGTGCAGGGCGCGCAGCGTGTCCAGCGGGGCGAGGTCCGTCCATTCGCGCAGGAACGCGTCGCGCGCGGCGTCCAGCGTGGCGGGGTCGGTGCCGTCCGGGCAGAGGTAGGCGGGGTTGGCGTCCAGAAAGGGGTGGGTGAGGCTGGCGTCGGACCAGTCGAGGATGGTCACCTGATCCTCGTGCGTGGTGACGTTCCCACCGTGCAGGTCCCCGTGCCCGAGGGTGAGGGGGACCGGACTGCCGTGCAGGCGGTGCAGCGCAGCCTCCAGTTGGGGACGGCGGGCGCGGAGCGCGGCGGCCTCGTCAGGGGTCAGGGCGTCGGGGTGCGGCCCGTGCTCGTCCGCGTGCAGACTCTTGTCGCTCAGCAGGGCGTCCAGCTGGCCCAGCAGGTACGTGGGGCCGCGCGGGCGCAGGTTCAGGCCCGGCAGCAGGTGGCGCGTGTCGCGCTGCACCCGTGCCAGTTGCCGCAGCACGGCCGCCGGGTCGCCCCCGACCTCACCGCAGCCGTCCAGGAGCAGCAGGCCGCGCCGGGTGTCGGCGGCCAGGACGGGCGGGGCCGCGCCGGGCACCCCGGCCAGCGCGCAGGTGACCGTCACCTCCCGCGCGAAGAAGTCCGGGACGGCCTTGAAGTACACGTCCCCCCGCCGCGTGGGGACGCGCCACAGGACGCTGATCTGCCAGTGTTTCAGCACGACCGGGGCGCCCGTGCGGGGGCGGTCCTGCGCGGCCAGTTCGTCGTCCAGCCAGGCCAGGGCCGCCGCGTGCCAGTCCGGCCCGAACCACGGGGTGCGAGCAGGAGTCCGCGCGGCGTCCGCCAGTTCACGCAGCTCCTCCGGGACCGGCGCGCCCTCCGGAGGGTCGGGGGTGAACAGCTGCCACGCGCACGTGGCGCGGGTCACGCCGTCCCCCCCGGTCCCGTGCCGGGTGAAGTCCAGCCGCCGCCCCAGCCAGCCCTCCACCCCCGCCGCCCGCGCGGCCTCCAGCACGTGCTCGCCGTAGTAGACGGGCGTGTCCACGGTCAGGGTCCGGCAGGCGACCTCCGCCCCGCCGGGCCGCGTCAGGAGGAGGTGCAGGGTCGTCTCGCGCCGCACGGGTTCGGTCATGGACGCAGCCTCGCACGCGCCGCCCCCAGCGGGCATCTGTCAGATGACGCAGCCACCCGGCACGGACCCGGTGACGCGCCGAGCGGGACGTCCGGCGGTGGTCATGGTGGGGGGCGCGCCGTTCAGGGAGAATGACGCGCATGAGTGACCGGGAACTGAATTTCGCGCGGGAGATCATGGGCAACCGTTCCTACCGGGACGTGCCGGACGCCGAGGTGCTGCAGGAGGCCGAGCGGCTGCTGGACGGCTGGATGGCCGGGGAGCTGCGCATGGAACGCCCGAAGATCTACGACCATTACGCGCTGCTGCTGCTGGCCCTGACCCGGCAGGTGCGGTCGTTGGAGGCGCGCGTGAGCGAACTGGAAGCCGCGCGGGGGCCGCAGTGACGCGGGTGAAGGTGTGCGGCACGACCAGCGTGCACGACGCCGTGCTGAGTGCCGAGGCGGGCACGGACGCGCTGGGCTTCATCTTCGCGCCGGTCAGCAGGCGGCTGGTGTCGCCGCAGGTGGCGCGCGAGGCGGGCCTGAGCGTGGGGCCCAGCGTGGCGCGGGTGGGCGTGTTCCTGGATCAGGGGCTGGACGAGGTGCTGCGCACGGCGGAGGCCGCGCGGGTGAGTGCCGTGCAGTTGCATGGACGCCTGTCAAGTCTTTACGTGATGGCGGTCGCCGCGTATTATCCCGTTCTGCGTGTCGTGCGCCCCGCCGATCTGGCGGGCGAGGCGGACATGTGGCACGGGCACCGAGGCGTCACGCTGATGCTGGACGCGCCCGAACCCGGCGGCGGCATTCCGCTCGACTGGGACGCGTTGCGCCCCTTCTTCCCCGATGGGGCGTGGCTGGCCGGGGGCCTGGGACCGGGGAACGTGGCGGCCGCCATGACGGCCCTGCACCCCGCCGGGGTGGACGCCGTGAGTCGCCTGGAGGCGAGCCCCGGCGTGAAGAATCCCGAGGCCGTGCGGGAATTCGTGCAGGAAACGCGCCGCGCTGCCCGGAGTTATCCACAGTGAAACGGGCACCTGTGGATAACTTTCCCGGTTGTGGAAGAGTTCCACGCGAGGCGTGAAAAGTGTGTTTCACACGGACAAATAACCGGTCCCTCGGCACCGGGGGATTCACCTTATCCACAGGCTGTCCACAACGCCTGTGGATAAACCTGTGGATAACCTGAGCGAATCGCCCGGCTCATGCCCTGCACGCGGCCCCCGCAGGGCCACCTCTCACGTTGAACGGTTCCGCCGGGCACTCTAGCAACACCACCCCAGGGCCGGTCAAGCACCCGGCAGGCCGAACCAGCCCGCCAGCACCCGCCCGGCCTCCACCACATCACCCGGCTGCCCCAGATCCACCCCGGCGCCCGCGAACGGCACCCGCGCGAGCGTGTGGCCCTTCGTGCGCAGGTCCTCCAGGTTCCCGTGATCGCTACTGACCACCACCCGCGCGCCCGCATCCAGCAGGCCCAAGAGCAGCGCGTCCACCCGCCGCAGGTACGACCGCCCGGCCGCCAGCGCGTCCCCCGGCACGTCCGGCGCGCCCGCGTGCCCCAGCAGGTCACTGAACCACAGGTCCAGCGCCAGCAGATCGACTTCAGTCGCCGCGCGGGCCAGCGCCGCCCCGTGCCGCGCCAGGGTGTCCAGTGCCGCCCCCTCCTCCCCCACTACAGCCCAGGGCCGCGCATAAGGCAGACCCAGCGTCGCGCCCAGCAGCGGCACGCCCGGCGGATTCAGCGGCAGCCCCGCCGCGCGGAATGCGAACGGAAAGCAGCCCATGCGGTTGCGGCGCCCCGCCCCCGATTCCAGCGCCTGAAAGTACGCGGGGACGTACTCGTTCCCCAGCGCCACGCGCGCCCCGGCCCGCGCCAGCCGCACCGGCAGCGCCCCCTCCTGAAGCAGCCGCTGCAGGGTCGGCCCCGGATGCGGCCCGAAATGCTCCCCCATCACGCGCACCGCGTCCGTCCCGGTCAGCCAGCACGCCTGCCCCGTCCCCGACTGCGGCAGGCCCGGCACGCCCAGCGTCGCGTCCAGGCACCGCCCCGCGTCCACCAGCGGCCGCAGCGTCCCCAGCGGTTGCTCCCAGACACTCCCACCCGGCGCGTCCTGCGGGTGCCCCACGCCGTCCAGCGCCAGCCACACGATCCCGCTCACGCACGCTCCATCCGGGCAGCATAGTCCGCGCGGCCCGGATCACCGTGAGGGTCACACCGTCCGCATGCCGTGTGACCTGATCCGCAATTCACCGCCCACTGTGATACGCTGGTAACATAATCAGGAGGCGAACCCATGCGCTACGCCGTACAGATCCTCGACGAAACCACCACCCGCCCCCACCCCACCCCCGCCCTCACCCTCGACTTCACCGAGGAAACCGTCACCATCCGCGAACTCATCCGCCGCCGCGTCTACCAGGAATGCACCGACCACAACGCCACCCAGACCCAACGCTTCCGGGGGCTCGTCATCCCCGAAGGCATGGAACGCGACCTGAACAGCCCCGCCACCCCACGCCCGCACCGCATCCACTGGGAACAGCAGTACGCCCGCGCCACCGAAGCCTTCACCCGCAACGGCCTGATCATCCTGATCGGCGACCGACAGGCCGAGAGCCTCGACGAGACCGTCACCCTGCGACTCGATGAACCACTGGACGTTACCTTCCTCAAACTCACCCCACTGGTGGGGGGCTGAGCGATGATCACCACGACAACCAGCCATGGACGGCATCAGATCAACGGGCGAGAGGTGGACGAGGCGACCTTCACTGCATTTCAGCAACTTCTGACCCCTGCCTTCACGAGGCAGGAGGCGGAGGCCAACCGGATCAACACCCTGCTGGAAGGCGAAGAGTTACGCCACGCAGCGGTTCGGCATCTGCTCAGTGAGGCCATCCGGCCCCACGCGGCCCTTCTGAAACCCGATCTGGTCGCCGGGTGCGTGATGACCGCGTGGCAGCACTTCACCCCATCTGCGACGACCCTCCTGCACGAATGGTTCGGCCTCACCGCCGAGGTGCAGGGGCTTCTGCTGCCCCGTCTGCGCCACGTTGCGGCGGATGAAACCGCTCCGCTGCGGGTCGCCGCCACAGCGGCCGTCCGTCACCTGGACGAACTGCGTGATCTGGAACAGCGACTCGCTGACGCATCCGGGGAGGAAGCGGCGAATCTATGGCTGGCCCTGCTCGTGAAACAGGTGCGCCTTGGACGCTATGACACGTCTCAGGTGCGGCAGCCCCCCCCGCTCCCCAGCATCCCAGCGGGTCAGCAGGGCTACCTTCTGGGCCGGGTCCTTGACCTTCATACATCTGCACATCCTCAGACGGCGCCGCCACAGGTGGGGTGGAGGGAAGCTCCCAACGCCTGGAAGACAGCGTCTGACACGGCACTTCCTCACCTGCTTCAGGAAATTGGCGACGACGAGGTCGCCCATATCCTGGCTGTCAGGGTCGAACCGGAGGCCGCCCCTCTGAGTGCCTACGCCGATGTGCCCACCAAGGCATTCCTGCCTGCCCTGGTACAGAGGGCCACCAAGACCGCCATCTTGTCCCCATTGGCCCTGGCCGCAGCGCGCCGCTCGGCACTGGTGACCTACTGGGGACCAACGGCTGAAAAGTACCCGTGGTGGATCAGTGTTTCTAACATCTTGACGCCGGAACTGAATCCCGGTGAGGCGTGGTCGGATGCGGTGCTGGCTCGCCTGGACGCCCTGCCCCCGGAGCGGCGGGAGCCGTGGCCTGCGCTGATGGCGTTCGCACGCACGGCGACAGCGGGCAAACCCACGGCGAAGTGGCTCAGGGATGCCGGAGCGCACGTGAAGGCGGTCGGGGCGGCGCCCTTCCGGGAGGTGTTGACGGACGCGTTGCCGCTGCTGTCCAGGCCCCGGACGTTCCGCCTGAATCCCGGACAGTACGGTGGTGATCCGAACCTGCTGCTGGACGAGTTCAACGCGCTGTCCCTGAAGGGGCTGCTGTGGATGGTGCCGCTGGCGGCGGACGACGCGTTGACGCGGGCGGTGGCGGGCGTGGCAGAGGCGGCGCTGCGGAAGGTGCCGGGCGTGGGGCCGCGCGCGCCGAAGATCGCGAACGCGGCGGTGTACGCGCTGTCGCGCACGGAGTCCGGGGCGGCGCTGTCGGCGCTGGCGCGACTGAACACGACCGTGACGTTCAAGGGCACGCTGAAGGAGGTGCGCAAGGCGCTGGACGTGGTGGCGGCGCGCCTGAACGTGACGCCGGACGAACTGCTGGAACTGGGCACGCCCACCCTGGGTCTGGGCGTGGTCGGTGAGCGGGTGGAGGTGCTGGGGGACGTGCAGGTTCGGCTGAGCGTGGACGCGCGGGGCGCGCATCTGGAGTTCTCCCGCGCTGGTAAGCCGCTGAAGAGCGTTCCGGCGGCCGTGAAGAAGGATTTCGCGGAGGACATGAAGGAGTTGAAGGCCGCGCAGAAGGAGGCCGAGCAGGTCACGGCGGCCCTGGCGCAGCGGCTGGACGCGCTGATGATCGAACCCCGCACCTGGGTGGGCGCGGCGTGGCTGGAACGGCACCTGAATCACCCGCTGGCCGGGACGGTGGCGCGCCGCCTGATCTGGCTGGTGGACGGCGTGCCCGCACTGTGGGGGGACGGTGACCTGCGGGACGTGCAGGGCGAGCCAGTGGCAGTGTCCCCCACCTCGGGCGTGACGCTGTGGCACCCGATCGGGCGGGACGTGGATGAGGTGCTGGCGTGGCGAGCGCGGCTGGAGGCGCTGGACGTGCGGCAGCCGTTCAAGCAGGCGTGGCGTGAAGTGTACGTGCTGACCGACGCGGAGCGGCGTACGGGCACGTACTCGAACCGCTTCGCGGGGCACATCCTGCGCCAGCATCAGTTTCATGCGCTGGCGGCGCTGCGCGGGTGGCGCAACCGCCTGCGCCTGATGGTGGACGACAGTTACCCGCCCGCCATGCGTGACCTGCCCGCCTACGGCCTGCGCGCCGAGTACTGGATCGAGGGCATCGGCGAGAACTACGGTGAGGATTCCACCGAGTCCGGCGCGTACCTGCGCCTGACGACGGATCAGGTGCGCTTCTACCCGCTGGCCGCCCCGGAAAACCACGCGCACGCCGGGGGCGGCGGGTACACCATGTGGGTGAATCAGGCGCAGCAACCCCTGAATCCGCTACCACTGGCTGACATCCCACCCCTGGTCCTCTCGGAGGTGCTGCGCGACGTGGACCTGTTCGTGGGCGTCGCGTCCGTCGGCAACGACCCGACGTGGCAGGACGGCGGTCCGGGCGGCCGGTTCCGGGAGTACTGGCAGTCGTACTCCTTCGGGGAACTGAACGAAACGGCCAGGACCCGCGCCGCGTACCTCGAACGCCTCATTCCGCGCCTGAAGATCCGGGACCGCCTCTCGCTGGACGGCCGGTTCCTGCGGGTGCAGGGCGACCGGCGCGCGTACCGCATTCACCTGGGCTCCAGCAACATCCTGATGGAACCGGACAACCAGTACCTGTGCATCATCCCTGGCGGGAAGGGCAGTGGCCCGGACGTGGATTTCGACGGTGACCGGGTACTGTCCCTGGTACTCAGCAAGGCGTTCCTGCTGGCCGACGATACCGCCATCACCGACCCCGTGATCCTGAACCAGCTGACCCGCTGACGCCACACACAGCCAGGGCCGGGTCATGCAGCGTGCGTGACCCGGTTCACCCGCATACCCTTGACCGATCCTGCATACCGCGCTATAGTTTTGGACATCACCGCCCGAGAGGCGGATTTTTTATTGTCTGCTTCACCTGTGCCGGATGGCGGATGCCGCAGGCCCCGGCGACCCGCTAGCGTACGGGCATGACCCGTGACCTGCCTCCCGGAACGCGCGTCGCGCTGCATGTGCCCCTGCCCGGGCTGGCGCAGGGCACGTGGGGTGTCGTGACCGGCGGGGCGGGAAGCGTGTACGACGTGAGTTTCGCCGGGGTGGTGCGGGCCGTGAACCGCGTGCATCTGAAGGTGGCCCGCGCGGACGCCGAGGCGATCCCGGCCGATCACGGGAACCTGCGGCCCTTCGTGCAGTACGGCTGCGTGATGGGCAGTCGAGCCTTCGGGCTGGGCACGGACGCGTCCGACACGGACGTACGGGGCTTCTACCTGCCGCCCGCCCGGTTGCACTGGAGCCTCGCGGGTGTACCCGAGCAGCTGGAGTTCGAGTCGCCGGGCCGCGAGGAGGTGTACTGGGAGGCGGGGAAGTTCGTGCGGCTGGCGCTGCGCGCGAACCCGAACGTGCTGGAGGTCCTGGCCTCACCGCTGCCGCTGACGGTCACGCCGGTCGCGGCGGCGATGCTGAACCTCCGGGACGCGTTCCTGAGTCGCCTGATCGTCACGACGTACGGCGAGTACGTCCGGGCGCAGTTCCGCCGCCTGGAGAACGAGCGGCGCACGCACGGCGAGGCCCGCCCGAAACACCTGGTGCACCTGCTGCGCCTGCTGATCAGCGGCGCGCACGCCCTGCGGACCGGGGAGGTGCTCGTGGACGTCACCCCGCACCGGGACGCCCTGCTGGCCATCAAGCGCGGCGAGACGACCTGGGCCGAGGCGGACGCGTGGCGGCAGGCCCTGCAGGCCGAGTTCGAGCACGCCGCCGCGCACACCCGCCTGCCCGAACGCCCCGACGCAGCGCGGGTCGAGGCGTGGCTGCTGGACGCCCGCCGCGCCGCGCTCGACTGGTAGGCCGCTGCCCGGTGCCTCCGCCATCCGGCTCAGCGGGTGGTGCGCGGCTGGCCGATGCGGGCGCGCACGGGGGGCGGCTAGGCTGCCGGGCGGTGAGCCTGCATGAGAGTCAAGTACCCGTCCACCCCCACCTGCCCTGGTCGCCCGGGTTGCAGAACGATGACCGCCGCATTCCGGACCTGAGTGGCCTGGAGGGGCAGGAGGTGGTCGTCACCGAGAAGCTCGACGGTGAGAACACCAGCCTGTACCGCCATGACCTGCACGCGCGCAGCCTGGATACGCGCCCGCATCCGTCGCGGACGTGGGTGAAGGCCGAGCGGGGCCGTTTCGGGCATGAGATCCCGCCCGGGTGGCGGCTGTGCGGGGAGAACGTGTTCGCGGTGCACAGCCTGCGGTACGAGGCGCTGGCCGGGTACTTCTACCTGTTCAGCGTGTGGGATGACCGGAACGTGTCGCGCCCGTGGGACGAGGTGCGGGAGTGGGCGGCGCGGCTGGGGGTGCCCACCCCGCGGGAACTGTACCGGGGCGTGTGGAACGAGGCGGCCCTGCGGGGACTGACGGTGGACACGGCGCGGATGGAAGGCTTCGTGGTGCGCGTGACCGGCGAGATTGGGTACGCGCAGTTCGGGCGGCGCGTGGCGAAGTGGGTGCGGGCCGGGCACGTGCAGACCGACGAGCACTGGCTGAGCCGCCCGGTGGAACGCAACGGGCTGCGGGACGATCCGGCATGAGGGGGCCAGGTGGGGCCGGGGCCCTCCTCGCGCGGCTGGAGGCCGGGGAGCGGGTGCCGTTCGAGACGATCAGTGCCGGGCTGATGCCGTTCGTGCCGCTGCTGGCGCGGCTGCCGGACACGCGGCAGGACGCGCAGTGGCACGCCGAGGGCAGTGTCGCGGCGCACTCGACGCTGGTCGTTCGCTGGGCGCATGAACTGGCGGACGGGGCGGGCCTGCGGGGTGAGCGGCGGGCGGCGCTGATTCTGGCGGCGGCGCTGCATGACGTGGGGAAGGCCCTGACGACCCGGGACGTGCCGGACGAGGATGGGGTAGTGCGGGTGCGGTCGCCGCAGCATGCGCGGCGCGGGCGGGACGCGCTGTCGTTCCGGCTGCTGGACACCGGGTTTCCGGCGCGGCTGGTGCGGACCGTACTGGCGCTTGTCGCGGCGCATCACAGCCTGCACCGCGCGCTGGACGGGAACCTGGACCGCGGGGTGCCCGCGCTGGCGCGCCGCGCGCCGCTGCCCCTGCTGACGCTGCTGGCCCGCGCGGACGCCCGCGGGCGGGTGGTGCGCGGCGCGGACGCCCGCGTGGGTGAGGACACCGCCGACCTGCTGGAACTGGCCGCGCGGGAACTGGGCGTCTGGGACACCGCCGAACCATTGACCGAGTTCCGCGAGCAGCTGCGCGCCCTGCTGCCCGGCGCGGACGACGACCTGCTGGCCCTGGCGCTGGGGCGCGGCGTGGCCGACTGGGAGGCGGGCGTGATCCACACGCCACACGAGGCCGCGCAGCGCGTCCAGGCGGCCGCCCGGCAGGGCTTCGCGCGCCTGACGATGCTGTGTGGACCGTCCGGCAGCGGCAAGAGCACCCTGGCCGCCCAGCTGAGCGGGGCGCGGGTGATCAGTCTGGACGCCCTGCGCGGGCAGCTGGGGCGCAGTGCACAGGATCAGCGGGTGAACGGGCAGGTCATGCAGGCGGCCCGCGAGTCGCTGCGCGAAGGCCTGCGGCGGCGTGAACACGTCGTGTGGGACGCGACCAGCCTGCGGCGGGATCAGCGGGCGCAGGTGCTCGGGCTGGGGCATGATTACGGGGCGCTGACGCGCCTGTGGGTGGCGTGGACGCCGCCGGGCGTCGCCGCGTCGCGGAACGCCGCGCGGGCGCGCGTGGTGCCGGGCGCGGTCCTGGCCGATCAGCTGCGCATGCTGGAATTCCCGGACCTCGGCGAGGCGCACGAGGTCACGCTGCACTCCCCTGGAGGTGACGGATGGACGCTGGACTCTCCTTTCCCCCTCAGCTGACCGACGCCGTGCAGGAGCACGCGTACCCGCTGGTGTTCGCGACGGTCAGTGGGGCGCACCTGTACGGCTTTCCCAGTGCGGACAGCGACTGGGATCTGCGCGGCGTGCATGTGCTGCCGCTGGCGGAGGTGCTGGGCCTGCGGGAGGGGCCGGGGACGTGGTCGCTGGAGCGGGATGACGGGGTGGTGGAACTGGATCTGGTGACGCATGACGCGCGGAAGTTCGCGGGGCTGCTGCTGAAGCGGAACGGGTACGTGCTGGAGCAGCTGCTGTCGCCGCTGGTGGTGCACTCGTCGGCGGCGCACGCGGCGCTGGTGGCCCTGGCGCCGGGAGTGCTGACGCGGCATCACGCGGGGCATTACCTGGGGTTCACGGTGAACCAGTGGCGGCTGCTGGAGAAGGAGGCCGCCACGCCCGAGGGCCCGCGCGTGAAGCCGCTGCTGTACGCGTTCCGGACGGTGCTGACCGGGCTGCACCTGCTGCGCACCGGTCAGGTGGAGGCGAACCTGGGCGCGCTGAACGCCGGGGCGCGCCTGCCGTTCCTGGAGGACCTGATGGCCCTGAAGCGCTCGGGCCGGGAGGCGGAGGCCCTGCCGGAGCCGCTGGACGTGTACCGCGCCGCACACCGGAAGTTGCTCGCGGAGCTGGAGGCCGCGCCCCTCTCGACGCCCTTGCCGGACGCGGTGCCCGACGCGGCGCAGCGGGCCGTGAGCGACTGGGTGGTTCAGGTGCGCCTGGGGGCGCTGCCGGTCACTGCGCGCTGAAGGGGGTGGTGCGGGTCAGGATCACCTCGCCCTGCCGGTTGTGCACGGTGACGGTCAGGGTGTGCGGGCCGGGGTTCAGGGTGCCCAGCGTGAAGGGGTGCGGGAGGGTCTGCCCGACCGGGACGGGCTGCCCGTCGAGGGTGAGGGTGACGCGGGCTGGGGCGTCCACGGTCTTGATCCAGAGGTTGCCGCTGTGGGGTGCGCCGCTGCTGACGGTGGTGGGCAGCGCGCGTGGGGTGAGGGTGGCGCCCGCGCCGGGCCGCGTGAGGAACGCCGGGTGGGTGAGGAGTTCGCGGAACGCGGCGAGTTTCTCGGGGCTGCCGATCAGGCGGTAGTCGTTGCGGCGTGTGACGGGGCGGGGCTGCACGTAGGGGTTGCCGAGCATGTTCAGGTCCAGCCAGTTGATGTTCTTCACGCGGGGGTACTTCAGCGCGGCGCCCCAGTAGGCTTCGCGGAGTTTCGCGGCGGCGAATGCGGCGTACCCGGTGGCGGGCTGCGCGCCGCTGCGGCTGGAGGACGCGAATTCGCTGATCTGGATGGGGTGCGCGCAGGCGTACCGGCGGTAGATGACGTCCAGCGCGTCCAGCGGGCTGTCGGTCAGGGCGCTGTCGCGGACGTTGCCGTTGCGGAAGGGCGTGGCGTAGACGCTCAGGCCCACCCAGTCCACGGCGTCCGCGCCGGGGTAGTAGCTGCCCACGACGTCCAGGCGGGTGCCCATCGGCATCCAGACCAGCGCGACGTTCGGCGCGTGTCTGCGCATGACGCTGTGCACGAGGCGGAATTTGGCGCGGTACAGCGCGGGGTCGCGGCTCCACTCGTTGGCGGGGTCGTTGAACTCCCCGGCGAACCGCAGGTAGACCGGCACCCCGGAAGCGCGGGCCGCCTTCGCGAAGGGCACGAGGGTCTGCTCCGTGACCTGCCGCAGCGGCATTCCGGGTTCCAGGGCGATGTGCACGGCCATGCCCGCCTGCCGCGCGGCGCGCACCCAGCGGGTCGGGAAGGCCTCACCGCGGCCGGGGGCCCGCAGCGTGAAGTACCGGAAGCTCACGGCCAGCGGGGTACCCAGGCGCGGGTCCACGCGCAGCTGTCCGGTGGAGGTCAGGGCCTGCTCGTCGGCGTAGCGGCCCAGCAGGATGCCGGACGTGGGTTCCAGCCGGGCGGGCCGCGCCACGCAGCCGGGCAGGGGTTCGGGGGTCAGGGGCGCGGGGGTCAGCAGGTACGCCTGCCCTTCCTGGCGGTAGCGGGCGGCGATCAGGTCGGTGGCGCGGGCGGTGTTCAGGTCGCCGCGCGCGCGGGCCAGTCCGGCGGCCTGCGCGTAGGCCTGCACGGCCCCGTCGTAGTCGCGCAGCTGCACGCGGGTGTCGGCCAGGGCGCGCCAGTTCGCGGCGGTGGGGTTCAGGGTGGTCGCCTGCCGGTAGGCGATCTCGGCGGCCCCCCACTGTCCGGCGCGGGCCTGGGCGCGGCCCTGCGCGTACCACTGGTCGGCGCTGCGGGGCGAGGTGGTGGCCGTACTCAGCGAGCCGATCAGGAGGGGCAGCAGGAGAACGGAGCGGCGCATCGCGGGCATGGTACGGGCCGGGGGGAACATGAAGCTGCGGTGAAGCTCGCAAGATCAGCTGACGGTCAGCTTGCAGGCTGGGGTCGCCTCGTCTGCTCTGATACCAACTCCGATTGAACGGCTTGATAAGCCATTCAATCCGAGCGGATGCGAGGAGGAGAGAAACGGGTTCCGGACGTGGAGTGGGCAGATCGGTGGTGTGCCGATCTGTTCACGAAACAAACGGAATCCGTATGAGGTAGCTGTGCGAGGATACGGGGCGTGACCCTGACCGCCGCCCCCGACGTGATCGAGCTGCCCGCGCTGGCGCTGGTGCTGCTCGTGGGCGTGCCCGGCTCGGGCCGGGGGGCGTTCGCGCGGCACTTCACGCCGGGCGAGGTGTTCGACGCGCGGGCCTTCCCGGACGCGGACGCCCTGCGCGCGGCGGTCGCGGCGCGGCTGGCGGCGGGGGAACTGGCGGTCGTGATCGCCCCGACCACGCGGCCCCTGGACCGCGCGCCCTGGTCGGCCCTGGCCCGCGAGCACGACGTGAAGGCGGTCGCCGTGCTGCTCGACGAGGACCGCGCCGTGCTGGAGGCGCGCAGCGGGGGCACCCTGACCCGCGAGGAGCTGATCGCGCAGGTCTCGGAGTTGCGGCGCACGGCGGGTGGCCTGCGCGCCGAGGGGTTCCGGCAGGCGTGGCACCTGCGCGGCGAGCAGATCGGGCGGGTGGGCGTGCGGCGCGTGCCGCTGCGGGTGGACCGCCGGGACCTGAGCGGGCCGTTCGACCTGATCGGGGACGTGCACGGCTGCTTGCTGGAACTGCGCGATCTGCTGACCCGCCTCGGGTACGTCCTGGACGGGGAGTCGGTGACGCCCCCGGCGGGCCGCACGGCGGTGTTCCTGGGCGACCTGACCGACCGGGGACCGGACAGCGCGGGCGTCCTGCGACTGGTGATGGGCATGGTGGCGTCGGGCGCGGCGCTGTGCGTGACCGGCAACCACGACGAGAAGCTCCTGCGGGCCCTGAGCGGCAAGGCGGTGAAACCTCTGCACGGGCTGGACGTGACCCTCGCGGAACTTCAGGAGGCCGGGCCCACGTTCCAGGCGCAGGTGCGTACCTTTCTGGAGGGGCTCCCGGCGCACCTCGTGCTGGACGGGGGGCGGCTGATCGCGGCGCACGGGGGCCTCCCGGCGCACCTGCACGGGCGCGGAAGTGGCCGCGCGCGGAGTTTCGCGCTGTACGGCGACACGACCGGCGAACGGGACGAGCTGGGCCTCCCGGTCCGGCGTGACTGGGCCGCCGGGTACGCGGGCGCGCCTCTGGTCGCGTACGGGCACACGCCGCACGCCGAGCCGCGCTGGGTGGGGAACACCGTGAACCTCGACACCGGCTGCGCGTTCGGTGGGGCGCTGACCGCGCTGCGCTACCCCGAGCGGGAGACGCTCAGCGTTCCGGCCCGCGCGGTGTACGCGCCGCCACCACGTCCGCTGCCGCCGGGACAACCGCAGGAGTAACTTTCGCGGGCCACTGGGCCAGCAACGCGCCCGCGAGGATCAGCACGCCGCCCAGTGCCGCGCCGGGGCCGGGCTGCTCGCGCAGGATGACGGCCGCCAGCGCGACCGTGACCAGGGGTTCCAGGGTGCCCAGCAGGCTGGCGCGCGTGGCCCCCAGGTGCCGGATCGCGCCGTACAGGGCGGGCACCGCGACGATGGTGGGCAGCAGCGCCAGCGCCAGGACCGGCCCCCACTGCGCCGCGCCGACCGGGACGCGCAGCGTGCCCTGCGCGGCGGCCAGCGCGGC
The DNA here is from genome assembly GCF_013337115.1 of Deinococcus sp. JMULE3. Classification (NCBI taxonomy): domain Bacteria; kingdom Thermotogati; phylum Deinococcota; class Deinococci; order Deinococcales; family Deinococcaceae; genus Deinococcus; species Deinococcus sp. JMULE3. The sequence goes on along the minus strand of NZ_SGWE01000004.1, from coordinate 1,762,935 downwards.
GAACACCACCCCGCTGACGAGCGCCATGTGCGCGGTGGCGGCCAGGGCACTCACGCCGCCCAGCAGCCGCTCGCTGGCGACCAGATACCCGGCGTACAGCGCGCCCGCTCCGGCTGCGAAACCCAGGCCCACGGCGTCCCGGTCCGCGGCGGACGGCAGGCCCACCACCAGCGCCAGCCCCGCGCCCGCCAGCGCCACCGCGCCCAGCTGCGTGCGGCGCGGCGCGCGGCCCAGCCCCCAGGACAGCAGAATCACGAACGCCGGGGCGAGGTACAGCAGCAGCGACGTCGCGCCCGCCGACACCCGCTCCAGCGCCCCGAAGTAACAGGTGGTCGCCAGGGTGTACAGCAGGCCCACGCCCAGCATCCGCGCCCGCTGCGCGCCCGTGACCCCGCGCGAGCTGAGGGGCAGGAGCAGCGCCGCCACGATCAGGAACCGCCAGCCCAGCGTCGTGAAGGACGACAGGCCCCCCTGCCCGGCCAGTTTCCCCCAGATGCCCAGCGTCCCGAACGCCGCGGCGGACGTCACGCCCAGCAGCACGCCCCTGCGCACATCCATGCCCCCCGCCGCGCCCGTCATCCGCCCGAGGGTACTGCCTCACCGTTGCCGGGGCACGGGTCGCGCTAGCCTGAGGCACGTGATGCGGCTTCCGTCTGTTTCGCCCTCAACCCGGAACGGCGCCGAGTCGAGGGCTCCACGCCCGGAAGTCGCCCTGCTCCTGCTCGCTCCGCTCGGCCCCGATCAGCGCGGCGCGCCGGTCGGGACGGAGGCTGGATGACCCCACCCGCCGCCCCCCTCTGGAATCCTGGCTGGTGGTCGTAAATCTGCCCATCGGGCCGTGTGATTTCGCCGCGCCACACGGCTGGGCCGCCCCCGCGCCACTGGGCTGCCGGGTGCTCGTGCCGTGGCGCGGCGCGCTGGAGGTCGGACTGGTCGTCGGGAGCGGCGACGGGCGCGGCGGGCACCGCCTGCGGGAGGCCGTGCACGTCCTGGACGACCCCGATTGCCCCTGGGTGACCCCGGCGACCGCATCGGGCGTGCAGGGCTGGGCGGCGGACGCCCGCATTCCCGCCGGGCTGATCTGGGGCGACCTGCTGGGCGTGGGCTGGCAGGCCGAGGTGACGCACATGGTGCGCGCGGTGGAGGGCGCGGACCTGAGCATGTTCGCGCGACGCCCGCCCACCGAACGCTGGACGGACGCGGGGGCTTTCCCGGACGCGCTGCTGGACGCCATCCGCGAGCAGGGCCTGCTGGAGGAACGCTTCACGCCCCGCCCCCGAATGCGCGGCGCGGTCGCCGCCCGCCCCCTGGACGAGGTGCCGCCCGCCAGTCGCACCGCGACGGTCCTGAGCGCCGTGACCCCGGCCCCGGCAGGCCTGACGGCGAAGCAGGCGCAGGCCACCGCGTGGCTGGCCGAGCACGGTCCCTGCAACACACTGAGCGCCTGGGCGAAAGGCGCGGGCGTCAGTAGCGGCGTGGTCACGGCGGCCCTGAACGCGGGCGGCGCGGCGTACACGCTGGTGGATGCCCCCCCACCGCCCGCCTGGACGTGGCTGCACGAGCACGGCCCGGTGGACACGTACGCCGCGTGGGCGAACAGCGCCTCGGCGGACGGGGTGCCGCTGACGCCCACGCAGGCGGGCACGCTGGCCCTGCGCGGCTGGGCCGACACCATCGAGGTGCCCCAGCCCCCACCCACCCTGCCGGAACCCTGGCCGCAACCCGACCCCGCCGGGGCACCCGACCCGCTGCCGGAAGCCCCCGTGTGGCGGCTGCACGGGGGCCGCGCCCGCGCGCGCTTCGCGCTGCTCGCCCCGCGCGTCACGCGGCTCCTCACGCAGGGGCGCGGCGTGCTGGTCCTCGCGCCGGACCACGCCACGCTGCGCCGCGCCTGGGAGGGCCTCTCCGGCCTCGCCGCACATGCGGGCACGCGGGCCGCACAGCTGAACGGCACCCTCAGCGAACCGCAGCGCGCCCACACCTGGCAGCTCATCCGCACCGGCGAGGCCCGGCTCGTCATCGGCAGCGGGCACGCGCTGGCCGCCCCGCTGCACGACCTCGCGCTGATCATCGTGCTGGAGGAAGCCAGCGACGCGCACAAACTCCTGAGCGGCAGCCGCGCGTTCCTGCCGGACCTCGCCACGCGCATCGCCGCCGCGCACGACGCCGCCCTGGCCCTGGTGGGCACCACGCCCGCCGCCGAGAGCGTCCCCCACCCCGGCGCGGTCCTCCCACCCCCACGCGCCCGCGTGCACGTTGTCGACTACGCCAACCCGCCCGAACAGCCCGAACTGGGGCCGCTGTCCAGCGTGCACCTGCGCCTCGGGGACCAGGGCTACCCCCTCAGCCACGACCTCGCCCGCGTGCTGCGGCAGGTGCAGGAACGCGGCCGTCAGGCGGCCCTCCTCGCGCCCCGACGCGGGTACAGCGCCCTGCTGCGCTGCCGCAGCTGCGACCACACCCCGCAGTGCCGCAACTGCGACGTCCCGCTGCGCTTCCACCGCGAGGGGCGGCAGCTCACCTGCCACCAGTGCGGGTACCACCAGCCCATCCCCGAACGCTGCGACCAGTGCGGCGACCCCATGTGGCAGGCGCGCGGCCCCGGCACCGAATGGATCGCTCAGGAAGTCCAGAAACTCCTCCCCGGCTTCCCCGTCTACCGCCTCGACAAGGACCGCCAGGACGACCTCACGCCCCTGATGCGCGGCGAGAGCGGCGTCGTCATCGGCACGCAACTCCTGCTGTCACACGAGCCACCGCCGGACCTCGCCCTGATCGGCGTGACCCTGGCCGACACGTGGCTGAACGTCAGCGACTTCCGCGCCTCCGAGCGCTACCACCGCCTGCTGCGGCAGCTCGCCGAGTGGCACCCCACCCGAGCGCCCATGCTGCTCGTGCAGACCTTCCAGGCGGACCACCCCGCCCTGAAAGTCATGGTGGACGGCCGCGACACCCTCGCGTACCCCGCCGCCGAGGAACGCGCCCGCGCCGCCCTGAACTACCCCCCCCACGCCCGCCTCGCGCAGATCGAGATCAGCGCCCGCGACCAGCACAAAGCCCAGGCCGCCGCGCAGGACCTCGCCGACGCCCTCCACGGCGCAGGAGCCACCGCCCACGAAGTCCTCGGGCCCGCGCCCAGCCCGGTCGCCCGCGTGCGCGGCGTGTACCCCTACCACCTCTTCCTGCGCGCCCGCAACGACACCCGCCTCGGCGAACTCCTCCGCATCCTCGACACCCGCACCTGGAAAGCGAAAATCAGGGTGGACGTCAACCCGAGGGGCGGACTGTAAGGCTCAGCCCGTCACCTCGGGCATGATTTCGCCACCCATCTGGCGTTCCAGGCGGGCGTATGCGCCGCCGCGTCTGCGGAGGGTGTCGGGGTGGCCGTCCTCGACGATCCTGCCGCCCGCGAGGACGATGACGCGGTCGGCGGTGCGGGCGAGGCTGGGGCGGTGCGTGACGATCAGCGCGGTGCGGCCGCGCGTGAGTTCGTCCAGGGCGGCGACGACCTGGGTTTCGCTCTCGGCGTCGACGGCGCTGGTGGGTTCGTCGAGCAGCAGGAGGCTGGGCCGGGCCAGGAGCGTGCGGGCGATGGAGAGCCGCTGGCGTTGCCCGCCACTGAGCCGCACGCCGCGTTCCCCGACGACCGTCTGGAGGCCGTCGGGGAGGGCGTGGGCGAAGGTGTGGGCGTGCGCGGCGCGCAGGGCGGCCTCGACCTCGGTGTCGGTGGCGTCCGGGCGGGCGTAGCGGACGTTGTTCAGCACGGTGTCGTGGAACAGGAAGGTGTCCTGGGCCATGACGGCGGCGTTCTCCCGCAGGCTACGCAGGGTGAGGTGGCGCAGGTCGTGCCCGTCGAGCGTCACGCGCCCGTGTTGCGGGTCGAAGGTGCGGGTGACGAGGGCGAGGAGGGTGCTCTTGCCCGCCCCGCTCTCGCCGAGGAGGGCGACGCGCTGCCCGGCCGGGATGTGCAGCGTGACGTCCCGCAGGATGGGCCGGGCGGGATCGTACCCGAAGGTGACGCCCTCGAAGCGCAGCTCCCCGCGCACGGGTTGCGGCAGGGGCCGCGCACCGGACCGGTCCTGCACGGGGACGGGCGCGTCGAGCACCTCGAACACCCGCCGTCCGCTCGCCTCGGCCCGCTGGAGCAGGTCGCCGATGTTCACGAGGTCGTCAATGGGGCCGTAGAAGTACCGCCCGTACCCGCGGTACGCGAGGAGTCCGCCGAGCGTGAACTGCCCGGCCATGATCAGCCACGCGCCGCCGCCCAGCATGATCACGTTCCCCAGGTTCCCCACGAAGCGCGCGCGGGGAAAGGCGCGGTTGCGGATGGTGACGGCCTTCACGCCCTCGGCGTACAGCTCGTCGCCCAGGGCGCGGATGCGGTCGGCCTCGGCGTCCTCGCGCGCGAAGCCCTGCACGACGCGTATGCCGCTCAGGCGGTCCGTGATCAGCGCGCTCAGGTCCCCCAGGCGGCGCGCGCGCGGCGCGGTACGCGGGCCGCACCGTGCGCGCGTAGCGGCGCAGCATCAGCGCCACGGCGATCATCGGGAGGGTCGTCAGGATGCCCAGCAGCGGTTGCAGCGCGATGAAGATCCCGATCACCCCGATGAGGCGCAGGGCGTTGGCCAGCACGGCGTCCGTGCCGCGCACCAGCACGTCCTGAAGCGCGTCCACGTCCCCAGTCACGCGGGCGATCAGGTCCCCGGTGCGCTGCCCCTCGAAGTACGCCGCCGACTGCCCCTGCAATTTCCGATACAGCGTCAGGCGCAGGTCGCGCGTGAACGCCTGCCCGGCCCGCTCCAGCAGCAGCCCCCGCCACGCGGACAGGCCCTGCTGCACGCCGAACACCGCCACCAGCAGAACCAGCTGCCCCGCGATGAACGTCCAGTCCCGCTCCGGAATGCCGTGATCCACCACGCGAATCCACACGAGCGGTGGGTACAGTTCCGCCGCCACGCTCCCCAGCAGCAGCAGCAACCCCGCGCCCACCGTGCGGCGGTACGGACTGAGCAGCCCGTACAGGCGGCGCAGAACAGCCGGGGAGGGGGCAGGCATACGGGCGAGGCTACGCCACTGGCGCGCCCGCACCTGTGATACGGACTCCGGTTGAACGGTTTGTAAAACCGTCCAACCCGAGCGGAGCGAGCAGGAGAGAAACGGGTTCCGGGCGTGGAGTTGGCAACCCGGTGCACTGCCGGGTTGTCAACGAAACAGACGGAATCCGTGTGAGGAGTCCCGCCTTCCCCGTTCCATTTCCCGCGCCGGTCACCTCGTATGCTGCGCGGCATGACGAGTGCGCGCCCGGATGACCGGATTCCTGTGGTGGTGGTGGGCGGCTTTCTGGGGGCCGGGAAGACGACGCTGGTGAATCACCTGATCCGGTCGCTGCCGCACCGGCTGGGCGTGATCGTGAACGAGTTCGGCGCGCAGGGCGTGGACGGCAGCCTGATCGAGCGACTGCAGGACGACGTGACGGAACTGACGGCCGGGTGCCTGTGCTGCACGGGCCGCGACGACCTGCTGCGGGCGCTGGTGACGATCGCCATGCGCGAGCAGAAACCGGACGCGGTGATCGTGGAACTGTCCGGCGTGGCCGACCCGACGCCGGTCCTGACGACGCTGCTGGAACGCTCGGTGCGCGCGGCGTTCCGCGTGACGACGCTCGTGGCGGTCGTGGACGCCCGGCACGCCCTCCAGACGCTGCGGGAGCATCCGGAGGCGGCGCGGCAGCTGGCGTACGCGAACGTGGTCGTGCTGAACAAGACGGACCTCGCCGACCCGGCCCTGCTGGACCACGCGCAGGGCGTGCTACGGGGCGTGAACCCCCTGGCCGACATCAAGCGGGTCGAGCAGGGGCAGATCGACGCGGAAGCCCTGCTGGCCCGCGACGACTTCGACCCGCGCGTGCTGGACGGCGTGGACACCCGCGCGGCGCACACGCCGGGCCTGAAGTCCTTCACGCTGCGCGCCGACCGCCCCCTGGACCCGTACGCGTGGCAGCGCTTCATGACCGACTACCTGCTGTCCCGCCCGGCCGAGGTGCTGCGCGCCAAGGGGTTCCTCGACCTGTTCGGGTACCCGCAGCGCATCCTGTTCCAGGCGGTGCGGGACCTGTTCACCGCCGACGCCTGGGAGGCAGGTGACGGCACGTCCGAACTCGTGGTGATCGGCCGGGGCCTGGACCGCGCGGAGTTCGAGGCCGCGTGGGCCGCGTGCCTGACGCCCGACCCGCACGACCTCATCCCGGACTGAACCGCGAAGCGGCCCCCTGCGACGAGGGGGCCGCTGTCCTTCCGAAATTACCTGCCCTGCTGGGCGAGTTTCAGGTAGTACGCGCTGCTCTTGTCGGTGGGGTCCAGCGCGACGGCCTGGGTGTACGCGGCGGCCGCGCCGGGGTAGTCCTTGCGTTCGTAGCGGGTGCGGCCCAGCCACGCCCACGCCTTGGCGTATCTGGGGTTCTGGGTGGTGGCGGCCTGGAAGCCTGCCTCGGCGGCGGTCTTGTCCCCGGCGGCGTACTTGGCGTAGGCGGCGCGGTAGGTCCGGACCGCCTGGAGGCCGTACGTCTGCGCTTCCTGCGCCAGGGCGAGGTTGTATCTGTCACTGGCGGTCGCGCCGGGCAGGGCGCCCAGGGCCGTGTACGCGTCCAGCGCGGCCTGGGTGTCGTTCAGGTCCAGGGCGAGGCGTCCGGCTTCGCGCTGCGCGTCGGCGAAGTTGGGGGCGCTGCGGGCGGCTTCCTGGAATCCGGCGAGCGCCTGGGCTTTGCGTCCGGCGTCCAGGTCGCCGTAGGCGCGGCTGAAGGCGCGGGTGGCGGCGGGGCCGTACTGCGCGGCCCTGTCGGTCAGGGCGCGGAAGTACGCCAGGGTCTTGTCGCCGGGGTTCAGGGTCAGCGCCCGGTCGTACAGGGTGCGGGCCTGGGTGTACTGCCCGGCTTCGAGTGCGGTGCGGGCGGCCCAGGTGGCGCAGGGGGCGCTGGCGGGGTCGAAGGTGAGGCAGGTGTCGAAGAACTTCGCGGCCTGATCCGGCTGGTTGCGGGTGTACGCGGCGTACCCGAGGTTGTACTGGACCGTGGCGGCACTCTTCGCTTCGGGAGTGTTCCGCACGGCGCTGGGCGCGGCCTGGAAGTACGCGGTCCAGGTGGTCTCGGCCTGTTTCCAGAAGCCGACCTCGGTGTAGATGGCGGCGCGGAGTTTCAGGTACTCGGGGTTGCCGGGCGCGGCGGCGACGGCAGCCTCGGCGGCGGCGGCAGCCTGTTTCCAGAGGGTCTGGTCGATGTTCGCGCTGCCCCTGGGGTAGGTGGCGCGGGCCTGGTCAGCCAGGGCGCGGGCGTCGGCGGCGAGCGCAGCAGGCGTCTGGGTGGTGGTGGCCTGGGTCGTGTCGGTCTGCGCGGCGGCCAGTTGCAGGGGGACGGTCAGGGCCAGGGTGGCGGTCAGGGTCAGCAGGTTGATTCGCATGAGGGGCTCCTTGAAGGCGGGACGGGGGGGCCGAGGGTCGTCCGGTCATCTGAGCAGCTGAGCCTGACCCGCGTGGGCCGGTTTCTTTAAGGCGCACTTCACGCTCCGCCCACCCGCCGCCCGCCGCGATCTGGATGTCAGGGCAGGGTCGCTTCCGGGGGCGTCTGGTAAAACAGGAGTATTGTGAGCGACCCTGCCTCTCCCCGCGTGTACCCGCTGCGCCTGTACGGTGACCCCGTCCTGCGCCGCAAGGCCAAGCCCCTCCAGGCGACCGACACCCTGACCGTGCCGGGTTTCGATCCGCAGACGGTGCGTCAGGTGGCGGACACCATGCTGGAGACGATGTTCGAGGCGCACGGCGTGGGGCTGGCCGCGCCGCAGATCGGCCTGCCGGTCCGGATGTTCGTGGCGGTCGAGTACGAGGACGACGAGGAGGAGAACGAGGGCCAGGACAGGCCCCTGAAGTCCCGCGTGCTGCGTGATTTCGTGATGCTGAACCCGGTGCTGAAGGTCATCGACAAGAAGAAGGACCGCTCGTACCAGGAGGGGTGCCTGAGCATTCCCGGCATCTACGAGGAGGGCGTGCCGCGCGCCCGCGCCGTGCAGGTCAGCTACACCGATCTGGACGGTGTGGCCCGCGTGGTCGAGGCGGATGATTTCCTGGCGCGGGTGTTCCAGCACGAGGCGGATCACCTGGACGGCGTGCTGTTCCTGGACCGCCTGCCGGCCGAGGTGACCGAGGACTACCGCAAGGAGCTGCTGGCGATCCAGCAGAAGTCCCGCACGTTCCTGAACGATCTGGCCGCGCACGAGCGGCAGCGCAAGGCGGGCCTTTGACCGGCGGCGGGCCGCGCGTGGCGTTCTTCGGGTCGCCCGCGTTCGCGCTGCCGGTGCTGGACGCGATCCGCGAGCGGTTCGAGGTGGTGCTGGTCGTCGCGCAACCGGACAAGCCGGTGGGGCGCGGCCTGAAGCTGACGCCCCCGCCCGTCGCGGCCCGCGCGGCCGAACTGGGCCTGCCCCTCGCGCAGCCCAGGAAACTTCGAGGGAACGCGGCGTTCGAGGCGACGCTGCGCGAGTCCGGCGCGGACGTGGCCGTTACCTGCGCGTACGGGAAGATCCTGCCTCTGAGCGTGCTGAACATTCCCCGCTACGGGTTCCTGAACACGCACACCAGCCTGCTGCCCGCGTACCGGGGCTCCGCGCCGATCCAGTGGGCGCTGATCAACGGCGAGGCGGTGACGGGCACCACCATCATGCAGACCGACGAGGGTATGGACACCGGCCCGGTCCTGCTGCAGGAAGCGCTGCCGGTCGCGCCCGACTGGACCAGCCTCGACCTCGCGGACGCCCTGAGTGCGCAGGCGTCGCGGCTGATCGTGCAGGCGCTGTCCAACCTGGATGGCCTCTCCCCCACCCCGCAGGACGAGGCGCAGGCCACGCACGCGCCCATGCTGGTCAAGGCGGACGGCTTCGTCCGCTGGGGCGACACCGCCGCGCAGATCGTCAACCGCTCCCGGGGTGTGGCCGCGTGGCCGCAGACCACGGCGTTCCTGGGTGGCGCCCGCCTGAAACTCGGCGGCCTGAGCGTCACCACCGGGTCCGGCCAGCCGGGTGAGGTGCTGGGCGTCAGCGAGGGCGGCCTGACCGTCGCCGCGCAGGAGGGTGCCGTGCTGATCCGCACCGTGCAACCCGAGGCGCGCAAGGCGCAGCCCGCGCACACCTGGGCGCACGCGGCGGGGATCAAACCCGGCACCCGCCTTGACATCTGGGAACCGACCCGCGAGTAGGCCCGTACCCGGGGGCATGAGCCTCGCCTTCCCCCTGACGCTGGAATTCAAATTCAGTCTCTTCACCGAACTGCGCGTCACCGACGCGCGCGGCCAGCTCGTCGCGGTCGTCAAGGAGAAGACGTTCAGCGTCCGCGACGAGGTCCGCATCTACCGCGACGAGCAGAAACAGGTGCAGACCCACCGCATGAAAGCCAAGGGCTTCCTCGCAGGCGCACTCGACTGGAAGGCGTCACGCCTGATCGAACGGATGGACGGCACGCCCGTCGGCGCCCTGCAGGCGCAGGGCATGCGGACCCTGTGGGCCGCCGGGTACGACCTGCTCGGCCCGAACGGCGAACCCCGCTTCGCCATCCGCGACGACCACCCCTGGCTGGGCCTGATCGAGGGCGCGCTGGACGCCATTCCCTTCATCGGGGACTTCATCGCCATGGGCTTCGACTACCTCGTGAACCCCACGTACACCGTCACCGACACGGGCGGGCAGGCGGCGTACCGCGTGCACAAGAAACGCAGCTTCATGGCCCGCCGCTTCACCGTCGAGGAACTCCAGCCGCGCGCCGGGCAGGACGACGAACTGGTCCTGATGGGCCTCATCCAGCTGATCCTGCGCGAACGCGAACGCGGCTAAGCATGCGACCCGAAGAACAGCAGACCGCCTCGGCGCTGCTGGCCTTCCTGAGCGCGTACCACCAGACCCTCGGGGCCGACACGGTCGGCACCCGGCGGGTCGGTGTACCCCCGGAAGGCCACCCGCAACCCACATGCCCCCTCATCCGCGCCGCCCGGCACGAAGGCGAGGCGCTGGCCCGCACGCACCTGAGCTGACGCTCAGCGGGGCTGGACGCCCGTGGCGTGCAGGATGGCGTCCACGGTCTCCTCCACCGTCAGTCGGGTGGAGTCGATGACGTGCCAGTCCGTCTTCGGGTGGCGTTCCAGTTCATCGTCCACGAACGCGATGGCCTGTTCCAGCAGCGGGCGGAAACTGTCCCCGTCCGTCCCCCGCGCCGACAGGCGAGCCAGCGCGGCCGCCCGCTGGGGGCGCAGCAGCACGAGGTGCAGGTCCGGGCCGAGCACCCGCGCGTAGTCCGCCTCGGGCTGCACCCCGAACCAGAAGTCGTCCAGCGCCACGGCAAATCCGCCCCGGGTGTACGTGCGGGCCATCAGCGCGGCGGCCTCGTGCGCCAGCGCCAGCTGGGCGAGCAGTTCGTCGCTGAACTCGAAACTCATGTCCACCAGCCCGGACGTCACCATGTGCCGCACGTCATCCACCGGGATGTGCACGCCCCGCGTGAAGCGGCGCGTCAGTGCCCGGGCCACCGTGCTCTTCCCGGCAGCGGGCGCACCCAGGATCAGGAAGGCGTCGCTCATGGGACGAGCCTACCCCTTCCAGGCGGGCACCCCATCCCCGTACTGGGCGTGGGCGTCGCAGCGGGAGCGCAGGATGCACGCGCTGCACTTCGGGTCGTGCCAGGAACACACGCGCTGGCCGTGGCGCAGCAGGTTCACGTGCAGTTCGTACAGGAACGCCGGATCGGGCGGCAGGAGTTTCAGCAGCGCGCGGTGCGCGGCCTGTTCGCCCATCTTCGGGATGGCCCCCACGCGCGTCGTGACGCGGTGCACGTGCGTGTCCACCGGGAAGACCGGGCGGGCGAAGTTGAACAGCAGCACCAGACTGGCGGTCTTGATGCCCACGCCGGGCAGGTCCGTCAGGAACTTCAGGGCGTCCTTGACGGGCAGGTCGCGCAGGAAGTTCAGGTCGTACCCGCCGGGCGAGTCGCGCAGCGCGGCCAGGGTCGCCTGGATACGTGGGGCCCTGCTCTCGGGGTAGTTGCTGCGGCGGATCGCGTGCGCCACGGTCTCCACGGGCGCGGCGATGATGGCGTCCCAGTCGCCCAGCGTCCGCAGTTCCCGGTACGCGGCTTCCTCGTCGGCGTGCGTGGTGCGCTGCGAGAGGATCGTGCTGATCAGCTCGTGCAGAGGCTCCCGGCGGGGTGTCAGGGGCCGCTCGCCGTACTCGGGTCGCAGCGTGTCCTTGATCCACACGAGGAACGCGGCCCGCTCGTCATCCGGGCGGGCCACGTTCAAGGGTGCTTCAGTCATCACGGACTCAGGACTGATCGGGGGTGCTGTCGCCCTCCACCTCGTCCCGGCCTCCCTCGGCGGGTTCGGGTTTCGCGGCCGGGTCGATGTTCGGCTGCTGGCCCTTCGCCTCATCGGGAATGGCGTGGCTCTGGCCCTCGGCGGGGCTGGTGTTGGCGGGGTCGTAACCGGTCTTCTGCTCGCTCATGCCCTCAGCTTGCGCCGCCCCGCCACGCCGCGGGATGCGAGGCGTCTCAGGGGGCCTTCATACGAGAGGAGGCGGACCCGGCTGACCGGCCGCCTCTCGCACACTGATGGGGTCACACGCCCCCTCACCCTTCCGGCGCTTCGCGCCTCCCTCCCTCTCCCTCAGGGGGAGAGGGGAACAAGGAAGACGCTCAGCCTTTCAGCGACGCAACCTGAATCCGAATCACATGGCTTCGAGCATCAGCCGGTCGGGGTTTTCGAGCAGGCGGATGACTTCCTTGCAGAAGCGCGCGGCTTCCGCGCCGTCCACGAGGCGGTGGTCAAAGGACAGGCTGAGGTACATCATGTGCGCCACGACGATGTTGTCGTACTCGTCCACGATGGGCCGCTTCTGGATGGAGTGAATGCCGAGGATGGCGGCGTCGGGCACGTTGATGATCGGGAAGGAGAACAGCGCGCCGATCGAGCCGATGTTCGTGACGCTGAAGGTGCTGCCCGCCAGTTCGTCCGCCTGGAGTTTGCCGCCCTGGGCGCGCACGGCGAGGTCGCTGACTTCACGGGCGAGATCGAAGACGCTCTTGTGGTTCACGTCCTTCAGGACGGGCACGGTCAGGCCCGCGTCGGTGGCGACGGCCATGCCGATGTTGTAGTAGCGCTTCTGGACGATCTCCTGGGTGGCCTCGTCGAAGCTGGTGTTCAGGCTGGGGAACTTGCGCAGCGCGACGGCGACGGCCTTGAAGATGAACGGCAGGTACGAGAGTTTCACGCCCGCCGCGGCGGCGTCTTCCTTGACGCGGGCGCGAAACTCGACGAGTCGGCTGAGGTTCACCTCGTCCACGGTCAGGGTGCGCACCGTGTACAGGTGGCTGGCCTGCATCTGGTTACTGATGGCGCGGCGCATGCCCCGCAGCGGCACGCGGTCCTCGAGGTGCTCGTAGCCCTTGGGCGTGCGGTACTGCACGGGCGCGACGGGCATGCCACCCGCAGCGGGGGCTTTCGCGGGGGCAGCGGCGGGCTGGGCGGTCTGCGCGGGCGCCTGAGCCGGGGCAGCTGTCTGGGTGGCGGCCGCCTGACCCTGGTTGATGCCCTGGTGGGCCAGCACGTCGCTCACGCGGATACGGCCGTTGGGACCGCTGCCGCGCACCTGGGCCAGGTCCAGGTTCAGTTCGCGGGCCAGCTGCCGCGCGGCAGGCACGGCCAGCACCCGGCCGTCCGCGCGGGTCGGCTGGGTAGGTGCGGCGGGAGCGGCGGGCTGACGTGCGCCGAGGCCCTGCACCTGCACCTTCTCGTCGCTGGAGAACGCCTTGAAGAGGCTGGTGGAATCGTCATCTGCCTTGTTCTGGAGGTGTCCGGCCTCGACGATGCTGCCACCGACCTGCTCGCGTTCCTCCTGCGCCTGCGTGCTCAGCGGCGCAGCGGCTGGGGCGGCGGGTGCGGGGGCAGCGGCGGCCCCGCCGGTCTCGTCGATCAGGGCGATGGCGGCGTGCACGGCCACCACGTCCCCCTCACCCGCGAGGCGCTTGCTGAGCACCCCGGCGACCGGGCTGGGGAGTTCCACGGTGACCTTGTCGGTCATGACCTCGCACAGGGGTTGTTCCAGGGCGATGGTGTCGCCCTCCTGCACCAGCCACTTCAGGATTTCGCCCTCGACGACGCTCTCGGCCAGTTCGGGCAGCAGCACTTCTTTCATGGTGGACCTCGTTTTTCGGTGGTCAGGGGTCTTGAGGGCGGTGTTCCCGAAAGCCCCTGACCCGAGCGGAGCGAGAAACCGTGATGCACAGCGGTTTGGGGTGGAGTGGACGGGAGTGCTTTCCTCACGGCCACGGAACGGAGAAGCGCGGTGGGGTGTCGGTTCAGCGCAGCACGGTGGCGCGCAGCAGTCCGTAGATGAGCAGCAGGAGGCCCAGTCCCTGAATCCAGCGTTCCCCGCGGGCGTACACCCAGGCGCTGAGGCCCAGCAGGGCGAACATGCCGCCGATGGCGACGCTCTGCCACGGTTCGGCGAGTTTGCCCGCGAGGGCGTACAGCGTGAAGCCGATCAGCAGGCCCAGGGTGCCCAGCAGGGGGCGCAGCAGGTCAGGTCGCATGGAGACAGCTTAGGGGCCAGGGGACGGGGTCAGTAATTGAGGGCCTGCACGCAGGCGGCCACGATGCGGTTCGCGCCGGGCAGGTACACCTTGTCCTGTACGTACGGGTACGGCGTGTCGAAGCCCGCTACCTGCCCGACGGGCGCGGTGAGGTAATCGAAGGCCTGTTCCTGGATGACGTACGCGACCTCGCCCATGAAGTTGCTGATGCGCGGCGCCTCGCTGACGAGGACGGCCCGGCCGGTCTTCTGGACGCTGGTCAGGACGCGGTCGCGGTCCCAGGGGACCAGGGAGCGCAGGTCGATGACATCGACGCTGACGCCCTCGGCGGCCAGGGCGTCGGCGGCCTTCTCCAGGTCGGGCATCACGCCGCCGTACCCGATGAGCGAGAGGTCGCTGCCCTCGCGGCGGATGGCGGCCTCGCCCAGTTTCACGACATAGTCGTGGTCGGGCACCTCGCCCTTGGCGGCGCGGTAGAGGCGTTTGGGTTCGAAGTAGATGACGGGGTCCTCGCCGCGCAGCGCGGCCTTCAGCAGGCCCTTGGCGTCGTAGGGGGTGCTGGGCATGACGACCTTCAGGCCCGGCGTGTGGGTGTAGTAGCTCTCGGGGCTCTGGCTGTGGTGGTGCCCGCCCTTCACGCCGCCGCCCGAGGGCGTGCGGATGACCATGGGCGCCGTGAACTGCCCGGCTGACCGGTAGCGGATCTTGGCGGCCTGCGAGATGATCTGGTCGAAGCCGGGGCCCATGTAGTCCGCGAACTGGATCTCCGCGATAGGCCGCAGGCCGCGCACGGCCATGCCGACGGCCGCGCCGACGATGCTGGCCTCGCTCAGGGGCGTGTCGAACACGCGGTTCTTGCCGAAGCGTTCCTGGAGTCCGGCGGTGGCCATGAACACGCCGCCGCGCGCGCCGACGTCCTCGCCGAACAGGACCACGCGCTGGTCGCGTTCCATCTCCTCGGCGATGGCCTCGGTGACGGCCTGGATGAGGTTGATGGTGCGGCCGGTCGTCATGGGGGCAGCCTCCGGGCGGGTCTGGGTGGCGGTCACGCGCGGCCTCCGGTCTGCTCGGCACGCAGGAACGCCTCCTGCTGGCGCAGGTGGTCGGGCAGGTCGGCGTACACGTCCTCGAACATGATGCGCCAGTCGGGTTGCCCGGTCGCCTCGGCGGCGAGGACCTGTTCGTCCACCTCGCGGTGCGTCTGCGCGATCATCGCGGCGCGGTCCTCGGCGGTGACGGGGTGGCCCAGGTGCGCCAGGAGGTTCTCCAGGCGGGTGATGGGGTCGCGGGCCAGCCACGCGTCGACTTCCTCGCGGGTGCGGTAGTGCTTCTCGGCGTCCGCGTCCGCGTTGCTGTGCGAGCCCACGCGGTAAGTCAGGCACTCGACCAGGGCCGGGCCCTGGCCGCTGCGGACCTGCTCGGCGGCAAATCCGCAGACTTCCATGACGGCGATGATGTCGTTGCCGTCCACGTAGTAGCCGGGCATGCCATAGGCTTTCGCCTTGATGTGGATGGTCTCGCTGGCGGTCTGCTCGCGGATGCTGGTGCTGATCGCCCACTGGTTGTTCTCGCAGACGAACAGCGCGGGGGCCTGCGCGGCGCCCGCCATGTTCATCCCGGCGTGCCAGTCGCCCTCGCTGGTGGCGCCGTCCCCGAAGGTGCACACCGTGATCTCGTCCACGCCGAGGTACTTCTGGGCCATGGCGTTCCCGGCGGCGGGCGGCACCTGCGACGCGATGGAGGAACTGATGGACACGAAGTTCTGACGCTGCGCGGCGAAGTGATGGGGCATCTGGCGGCCCCGGCAGGAGTCGCTGTTCGTGCCGAGGCACTGGCTGATCAGTTCGGCCATGGGGACGCCCATGGCGAGGCCCAGGGTGTGGTCGCGGTAGTACGGCCAGACCCAGTCGTGCCCGACGCGGATCGAGCGGGCGAGGCCCACCTGGGTGGCTTCCATGCCGCTGGACTGCGCGTAGAAGGTGGTGCGGCCCTGCCGGAGCAGCGTGATGAGTTTGCGGTCGAATTCACGCGCCTGAAGCATCAGGCGGTGCAGGTCGCGCAGCACCTCGGGCGTGTAACGCTCCGGGAGGGGCTGCACCGGCGTCCCGTCTTCCGCGACGAAGCGGATGGGTTCGGGGGTGAAGGGTTGAATCATGGGCTGGGGCCTCCTGACCGGTGCGCCCCACCCGCGCGGCGGGGGAGGGACCGGAAGTTCATCTGTCTAGCAAACGCTCGTTAGGCATTTTAGACGGTTTGCCCATGAGGCGCGAATCCTGCCCCGCAAGGCGAACCGGTTCCAGCCCCGCCGATTCCATCGGAAAGCCCCCTGACGTCCAGGCCAGCCGGACGCCAGAGGGCTCACTGATCTCCCCGTCAGTGTGCGAAGAAGACCAGATCCTCCGGCACGTGCGGCGGCACCGCCCTCCCCTTCCCTGCCGGGCTCAGGCCCCCGACCAGGGCACGCGCCTCGCGCAGATACTCGGCGTACGGGACCGGCCCGGACCCCGTCAGGGGCCGCGCGTCCCCGAACAGATCCAGCGGCGCGGCGTCCGCCGGGTGGGTCCACGCGCCGGACTCCCAGTCGAAGTCGTACAGCGGCAGGAAGCGCTCGCCGTGTTCCGCGACGAACTCGATGGCGTCCAGCAGGAACGCCACCTCCTCGTCCGTCGCCCATGGGGCGAGGTTCAGTCGCGTCCAGCCGGGCTTCACGCTGTCCACGTGATTGAGCGCGCACTGCAGGTACCGCTCGCTGGTCTGGTCATCCACGTTCAGCAGCACGTGCCCGTAGGGTCCGGCGCAGGCGCAGCCGCCGCGCGCCTGGATGCCGAACAGATCGTTCAGGAGCCGCACGACCAGCCGGGGGTGCAGCTGCCGCCCGCCCGGCGTGAAGGTCAGGAAGGACAGGAACGCCAGCCGGGCGCCTCCAGATTTCCCAGCAGTCGGATGCCGGGGTTGGCGCGCAGGCGGGTCAGGGCGCGGGCGAACAGCTCGTGCTCGCGGTCGGTGATCTGCCGGGCGCCCAGCTCCTCCTTGACGCGGAAGGCCAGCGCCGTGCGGATCTTCCCGAGGATCGCGGGCGTCCCGGCGTCCTCGCGGGCCTCAATGTCCTCCACGTACACCTGCCGCTCGCGGTTCACGAAACGGACCGTGCCACCCCCCGGCGTGCTGGGCACCGCCAGCCGGTACAGGTCCTCCCGGAAGCACAGCAGGCCCGGCGTGCCCGGGCCACCCACGAACTTGTGCGGGCTGAGGAACACCGCGTCATACCCGTCGGGACGGCCCGGTTTCATGTCGATGGTCACGTACGGGCCGCTGGCGGCGAAGTCGAAGAACGCGTACGCGCCGTGCGCGTGCAGGATGCGCGCCACCGAGCGGGTGTCGGTCAGCAGGCCGGTCACGTTGCTCGCGGCGCTGAACGACCCGATCTTGGGCCGCCCCGCGTAGCGCGGGTCCTTCAGCGCCCCGACCAGGGCGTCCAGATCGAGGTTCCCGCGTTCGCACAGCGGGATCTCCACGACCTCGGCCAGCGTCTCGCGCCAGCTGATCTCGTTGCTGTGGTGCTCGTACGGGCCGACGAACACGACCGGCCTCTCCCCCACCGGCATCCCGGCCAGGATCGCGGCGCGGTGGGGCGCGCCCACCGTCAGGCCCAGGATGTCCTGCATGCGCCGTACGGCCGCCGTGCTGCCGGACCCGCAGAACACCAGCTTGCAGGTGGCGTCGCCGCCCAGCTGCGCCTTGACGTACTCGGCGGCCTGATGGGTCAGGTGCGTGGAGTGCGCGCCGGTCGCGCTGTCCTCGGTGTGGGTGTTCGCGTACAGCGGCAGCGCCAGGGTCGCGACGCGCTCCTCGACGCTGCGCAGCGCGCGGCCCGACGCGACGTAATCGGCGTACGTGACGCGCCGCTCCCCGAAGGGCGTGCGGATCACGGTGTCGGTCCCGATCAGGTCGGCGCGCAGCTGCTCGAAGTTCATACCCCCCATGGTAGGCGGGCGGTCAGCGCGGCTCAACGGCCCTGATCGGCTGGGCCGGTCACCCCCATCAGGCGGCACACCACACCGCACGGGATCACCGTTTCCCATGTGCCGGACAGGTACACTGGTGGGCTGATGAGCGGCTGGAATGTCTTGGTCATAGGTGGTGGGCACGCGGGACTGGAAGCGGCGTGGGCCGCCGCGAAGTTCTCCCGCGTGGCCCTGCTGATCGGGAACCCCGCCACCGTGGGCCGCATGCCCTGCAACCCCGCGGTGGGCGGCCCCGGCAAGAGCCAGCTGGTGTTCGAGTTGCAGGCGCTGGGCGGCCTGATGGGCCGACTGGCCGACGAGACTGCCATCCACACCCGCACCCTGAATGCCAGCAAGGGCCCCGCCGTGCAGTCCCTGCGCGTGCAGAACGAACGCGACGCGTACGCCGAGCGCGCCCAGGACGTGATCTTCGGGCATCCGAACATCGACATCCTGCGCGGCGAGGCCGCCGATCTGGAAAGCGACGGTCGGGGTGGCTGGCTGGTCGTCACGACCGACGGTCGGCGGCTGGCGGCCCGCAGCGTCGTGGTCGCGGCGGGGACGTTCATGCGCGGCGTGACGTGGTACGGGCGGCAGTCCCGCGCCGAGGGCCGCCAGGGCGAACCGCCCGCGCGCTTCCTGTCCGCGCCGCTGGCCCGCGCCGGGCACGTCCTGAAACGCTACAAGACCGGCACGCCGCCGCGCGTGCGGGCCGACGCGGTGAACTTCGCCGAACTGCTGGAGATTCCCGCCGATCCCAACCCGCGCGGCTTCACCGGCACGCCCGGTCCGCGCGCCGCCGAGTCCCCCACCTGGCAGACGCACACGACCGCTGAGACGCACCGCCTGATCAACGAGAACCTGCACGAGTCGCCGATGTACTCCGGGGACATCGAGGGTCTGGGGCCGCGCTACTGCCCCAGCATCGAGGACAAGGTCGTACGCTTCGCGCATCACGACCGACACCTGCTGTTCGTGGAGCCGGACGGTGTGCAGACCAGCGAGGTGTACCTGCAGGGCTTCAGCTCGTCGCTGCCGCCGCACCTGCAGGACGCGCTGGTGCGGTCGCTGCCGGGCTTCGAGCAGGCGGTCATCCAGCGGTACGCGTACGCGGTGGAGTACGACGTGGTGGACTCGCTGGAACTGTCCCTGAACCTCGAATCGAAGCTGATGCCGGGCGTGTTCACCGCCGGGCAGATCAACGGCACGAGCGGCTACGAGGAGGCGGCCGCGCAGGGCCTGATCGCCGGGACGGCCGCGGCCCGCCGGGCACTGGGTGAGCAGGAGCAGGTCATCGGACGGGAAACCGGGTACATCGGCGTGCTGCTGGACGAGCTGGTGTTCAAGGGCAGCAACGAGCCGTACCGCATGATGACCAGCCGTGTGGAGCACCGTCTGCTGGTGCGTCAGGACAACGCCGACGAGCGCATGACGCCCATCGGGCACGCGCTGGGGCTGGTGGACGACGCGGAACTGGCGCGGGTGCAGGCGAAGTACGCGCGGGTGGGCGCGGGCATCGCGGCACTGGAGGACCAGCGGGCGCAGGGGCAGACCGGGGACGCGTGGCTGCGCCGCCCGGAGTTCAGCCTGCCGGACGTGGAGGCGCTGGGCGTGACCCTGCCTGAACTGTCCCCGGCTGAGCGTGAGGCGGTGGAGATCCGCGTGAAGTACGCCGGGTACATCCGCCGGGCCGAGGTGCAGCTGCGCGCCGAGGACCGCTCGCGCGGCCTGAGCCTGGAGGGCATCGATTTCGGTGGGATCGCCGCGCTGTCGAATGAGGCGCGCGAGAAACTGGGCCGCGCGCAGCCGCGCACCGTGGAACAGGCCAGCCGGATTTCTGGCGTGCGACACGCGGATATCAGCGCGTTGCTGGTTCACCTGAAACAGCGCGGCGGGGACGTTTCACGGGAAACCTGACGGTGAAACAAGATAGATCGGAGGGCAATCTTCCCTCCGATCTTTTCGTCGCTTGACCCCGCCTGCGTTTCACGGGAAACTTGACGGTGAAACAACGGGGGTTCGATGACCGGAGCAATCAACACCATGGACGCCACCTTCGAGCAAGGCCTGCTGCTGGGCATCCTGATCGGCGAGGGCCACTTCGGCGGGGACGGCAAGCAGGCGCAGATCACGCTGCGGATGCACACCCGCCACCAGAAACTCTTCGAGACGCTGCTGCGCCTGTGCCCCGGCTCGAAACTGTACGGGCCGTACAACCACGGCGGCAGGCGCTATTTTCAGTGGATGGCGCGCGGCGAGGTGCTGCGCGAGACGCTGCTGCCCCTGCTGGACCGGCTGCCGCTGGAGGACATCGATGAACACGTCTACGAGAGGTATCAGGATATGAAAGTCAGGTACGGCCTGTGACCCCCGAAGGTCAGGCGCTGCTGCGTCAGGGCGCGGCGGAACTCGGGCTGAACGTCGAGGGGCAACTCCCGCAGTTCGAGCAGTTGCTGGAGCTGCTGGTCGAGGCGAACAACCGCGTGAACCTCACAGCGTTGAAGACGGAATCGGACATCGTCCTGAAGCACTTCGTGGATTCCCTGAGCTGCCTGCGCGGCGGACACCTGGACGGTGTGGGCCTGCGGGTGCTGGACATCGGGACCGGGGCGGGCTTCCCGACGCTGCCGCTGGCAATCGTGCGCCCGGAGGTAGCCTTCACGCCGCTCGACTCGATCCGCAAGAAGATCGACTTCGTCCGCTCGGCCGCCGAGGCACTGCACCTGACGGGCGTCACGCCACTGGTGGGCCGCGCCGAGACGCTGGGCCGCGACCCGGAACACCGCGAGGGGTACGACCGGGTGGTCTGCCGCGCCGTGGCGGCCCTGCCGATCCTGGCCGAACTGGGCCTGCCGCTGCTGAAGCCCGGCGGGCTGCTCGTGGCGCAGAAGGGCCCGATCGGCGAGGAGGAACTGCACGCAGGTCGCTGCGCGGCGGGCGAGGTCGGGGGCCGCGTGACCGAGGTGGACGCCTTCACCCTCCCGGTGCTGGGCGACGCGCGGACGCTGGTCGTGATCGAGAAGGTCGGACCCACCCCGAAGAAGTACCCCAGACGCGAGGGCGTACCGAACGCGCAGCCGCTATTCTGGACGGCACGGTGAACGGCATGCGACACGAACACACGCGGGGGCCGCTGTGAAGGTCCTGGGCGTCGTCAATCAGAAGGGCGGGGTGGGCAAGACCACGACCGCCGTCAACCTCGGCGCGTACCTCGCGGCGGGCGGGAAGCGTGTGCTGCTGCTAGACATGGACCCGCAGGGGAACGCCACGAGTGGCCTGGGGCAGCGCGGCGCCACGCAGGGCCTGTACGAGGCGCTGGGCGAACCGGCCCGCGCGGCCGAGTACACCGTGGAGACGGTGCAGGCGAACCTCTTCCTGTTGCCCGCCACGCCGGACCTGGCCGGGGCCGGGGTGGAACTCGCGGAGGACCCGGACGCCCTGACGCGCCTGCTGGCCTCCATCAGCGGCTATGACATCGTGCTGATCGACGCGCCGCCCAGCCTGGGACCGCTGACCGTGAACGTGCTGGCCGCCGCCGACGCGCTGCTGATCCCCCTGCAGGCCGAGTACTACGCCCTGGAGGGTCTGGCGGGCCTGATGGAGACCGTCGAGCGCGTGCAGGGAGGACTGAATCCGCGCCTGAAGGTGCTGGGCGTCGTGTTGACGATGTTCGACGGGCGCACGAACCTCTCGCAGGACGTCGAGAGCATGGTCCGGCAGCACTTCGGGGAGCTGGTGTTCTGGTCGGTCGTGCCGCGCAACGTGCGCCTGTCCGAGGCGCCCAGTTTCGCCAAGCCCATCAACGCGTTCGCGCCGCTGTCGGCGGGCGCGGCGGCGTACAAACGCCTGAGCGAGGAGGTGATGCAGCGTGTCGAAAAAATCTAGCCTGGGCCGCGGCCTGGACGCCCTGCTCGGCAAACCCGCCGAGAGTGCGCCCGCGCTGGTGCAGACCCTGAAGGTCGAGAAGATCGTGCAGGCCGCTTACCAGCCGCGTCAGGTGTTCACGCCGGACTCCCTGGCGGAACTCGCGCAGAGCATCCGCGACAAGGGCGTCCTGCAGCCCCTCCTGGTCCGCCCGCGTGACGACCACTTCGAGATCGTGGCCGGGGAACGCCGCTGGCGCGCCAGTCAGCTGGCCGGGCTGACCGAACTGCCCGTGATCATCCGCGACCTCGGGGACCGCGAGGCGCTGGAGATCGCGATCGTGGAGAACCTGCAGCGCGAGGACCTGGGCGCGCTGGAAGAGGCCCGCGCGTACCAGGCGCTCATGGAGCAGGGCCTGAATCAGGAGGGCGTGGCGCAGGCGGTCGGCAAGAGCCGCAGCGCTGTGTCGAACGCCCTGCGCCTGCTGACACTGCCCGCCCCGGCGCTGCGCGCGCTGGACGACGGGCAGATCAGCGCCGGACACGCCCGCGCGATCCTCGCGCAGCCCGACACGGACCGCGCCTGGGCGCTGGAGCAGATCACGGCCCGCAGCCTCAGCGTCCGCGAGGCCGAGGCCCTGAAGCGCGAGAAGCGCGAGCCGACCCCGATCAAGGTGAACCCGCCGCGCGCGTTCCGGCAGGTGGAACTCGACCTGAGCCGCCGCACCGGCACCCGCGTGCGCATCACGGGTGAGGACAAGGGCCGCGTGGAACTGAACTACGCGTCCCGCGAGGAACTCGACCGGATTCTGGAGATCCTGGGCTACGCCGCCGAGGCATAACGGCACAGGCGACCACAACAGGCGAGAGGCGGCCCCGTGACTGGGGTCGCCTCTGTATCACGCGGTCAGCGGGTGCCGACGAGGTAGATGTTCGGCCAGGGCCGGTAGGTGCTCTTGAGGGTGTCCTGCTTGAACGCCTTGCCGTCCCGCATGAACTTGCGGGTGACCTCGATCACGGCGCCGGGGGCCGCCCAGTCCACCTGCTTCCGCTGCCCTTTCGCCAGCGTGGCGTCGGGAATCAACCGGTCGGCGGGGGCGGGCGTGCTGCTCAGGGTGCGGGGCGCACTGATCTCCACGGTGAAGTCGCGTGCCTTCCCGAACACGTTCACGGTCAGGGTGGAGGACTCGTCGTCCCAGTCGCTCTGGAACCACAGCGAACCCCCGGTGTCGTTGGCGAATTTCAGGTCCAGGCTGGGCTGGTAGATGGTCGCGTCGAGGCCCTGCGGGTCGTAGTAGTGCACCTGATAGGAGTGGTTCTGGCGTTGCAGGATCGGCAGGCCCGCCGCGTACAGCGCGCGGAACACGGTCGTGCTGACCTGACAGATGCCGCCGCCCACGCCGCTGGCGGTGCGTTCCCCGGCGATGACCAGCCCGGTCACGAAGCCCGCACCGGTGGTGATCGGGCCGACCATCTGGTTGAACGACACGGTCTTCCCGTCCAGCAGGCGGTCCTGGAAGCGACTGGTGCCCACGTGGATGTTCGTGACGCGGTCGGCGCTGCTGCCGTAGTAGTTCGTCTGCCCGGTCCCCAGGTGCGCGGTGACGCCGCGCGACGCGAAGTACTCCAGCGTGCGTTTCGGCGCGACCTGCCCCATTACGGGGATGGTCACCTTGAGGCCTTTCGGGTCCTGGATGGCCGCGAGCAGGTTCGCGCGGGCCTTCGCGACGTCCACCTTCAGTCCATTGCGCTGCACGACCGCCCAGCCGTCCCACAGCTGCTCGAAGCGGGCGTCCTGCGCGGTGGTGGGCAGGGCCTTCAGGAACACGGTGAGTTCCTGATCCAGGCTCTCGGTGATCACGCCGCGCGCCCGGATGACCTCCACGCGCTTGCCGGGAATGGTCAGGGTGCGGGTGAAGGGCACAGTCGTCTTCCTGCCGTTCACGAGCGCGGGCCACTGGGCCTCCACCGTGATCAGCAGCGGCGCCGTGATCTTCGCCGGGACCGGGGTGACCTGGGGCGTGGGGGCCGGCGGCGCGGGCTGAGGCGCCGGGCTCGGAGCCGGGGTAGGTTCAGGCGCCGGGGTGGGTGTGGGTTCCGGGATCGGCTGAGGTGCTGGCGTCGGCTGGGGAGCAGGTGGCGTGGGCGGCAGCGCGGGGATGGTCTGCGCCGGTGGGGGAGGGGAGGGCTCCGTGCCCGTCTGGGCCAGGGCAGCGGTCACGAGGGAGCCACTGAGCAGCAGGGCGCCCAGGGTCAGGGCGCGCCGGGAGGCGGGGGTCATGCGGCGAGTATTCCACGCCCCCCGGCCCGCTCCATGAAAAGAACCTCCATGAAACGGGCCGCCCGGCGGGCTGCACCGGACGGCCCACCACGACTGGATTCAGGCGGGCTGCACGCCCCGCTCGGCCAGCTGCCGCGCGATCTCCGCGACGGCGTGATCGGCGTGGAAGCGGCCGTTCTCGATGAACACCTGATTCGTCCGCCCGGCGAAGCCCGCGCTGCCCACCACGAACAGGCCCGGCACGCTGCTCTGGTAGTGCTCGTCCAGCACGAGGCACTCGTCCGGCTGCGTGGCGAGGTTCAGGCCATCCAGGAAGGAGAGGTCGGGGCGGTACCCGGTCAGCGCGAACGTGAAGTGCGTGGGCAGCTCCCAGGTGGTGCCGTCCTCGCGCTGCACGACGACGTGCTCGGGGTGGATCTCGACCACGCGGGAACTGAAGTGCGCGGCGATGCTGCCTTCCTTGATGCGGTTTTCAAGGTCGGGGCGCACCCAGTACTTGATGGTGCTCTTCAGTTCGGGCGCGCGGACGACCATGGTGACGTTCACGCCGCTGCGCCACAGGTCCAGCGCGGCGTCGGCGGCGCTGTTCCCCGCGCCGATCACGGTGACGTTCAGGCCCATGAACGGGTGCGCCTCGGTGTAGTAGTGACTGACGTTCTCGCCGTCCTCACCGGCGATGCCCAGCGCGAGGGGGTTGTCGTAGTACCCGGTGGCGACCACCACGCGCCGCGCCTCCACCACGCCGGGCGTGCCGTCACGCTTCTCGACTTCCAGCGTGAAGCCCGCCGGGGCGGCGTGCACGCGGGTCACCTCGGTGTACTGCTCGACGTTCAGGGCTTCGCGCTGCGCGACCAGCCGGTAGTACATCAGCGCGTCGCGGCGGTCCGGCTTGTCGTGCCCGGTCACCATGGGGTGATTCCCGATCTCCAGTTCCGGCGCGGTCGTGAAGAACGACATGTACGTGGGGTACTCGAAGATCGCGTTCACGACGCAGCCCTTCTCCAGCACGACGTAACTCAGGCCTGCGCGCTTGCAGGCGATGGCGGCGGCGAGACCCACCGGGCCCGCTCCGACGATGGCGACATCCACCAGACTCATGAGCGGCATTCTGCCAGCCCACGCCGCCCGAGTCTGCGGGCAAGGCACGGTGAGCCGATCAGGGGTGGCGGATCAGCGTGCGGAACGTCAGGTCGAAGGGGTTCGCGTCGTCCGCCGCGCGCGTCGTCTCCCGCGTGACGACCCATCCGCCCCCCAGCTCCGGCATGACCGTATCCCCGTCCAGCCGCGCGTGAATCAACGTGAGTTCCACCCGCGTCAGCTGCGGCAGGTACAGGGCGTACACCTCCGCCCCGCCGATGATCGCCACCTCCGGCACGTCACCAGCCAGCGCCAGCGCCTCCTGCGGCGAGTGCGCCACCTGCGCGCCCGGCGCGCTGAACGCGCGGTTACGGGTCAGGACGATGTTCGCCCGGCCCGGCAGCGGCCGACCGCCCAGCGAATCCCACACCTTGCGCCCCATCACGTTCGGCTTCCCGCGACTGTGCGACCGGAAGTGCGCCAGATCCGCCGGGAGGTGCCACGGCATCCCCCCGCCTTTGCCGATCACACCGTTCTCGGTCACTGCCACGATGCCGACCAGTTCCGGGCCAACCCGCTCAGCCTCGCCCAGTTCAGGGGGCCGGGACATGCCGCACCTCGATCCCCGCGTCCCGCAGGATCTGCTCCCCGCTCGGCAGACCCGACTCCACCCGGTTCGTCTCCCGGTACGCCGTCTCGAAGATCACGCGCCCCACCCGCCGCGAATTCACGATCAGGCGCGCGCACGCCGCGCACGGCTCGTGCGTCACGTACAACGTGTGCCCCTCCCCGTTCCAGTTCGCGGCCAACAGCGCGTTCACCTCCGCGTGAATGAACCCACTGTGCCCCTGCGACAGGCTCTCGCGTTCATTCGGTTCGCCCGCCGCGCGCCCGTTGTACCCCACGCCCACCACCCGGTGGTGCCGGTCCAGGATGCACGCCCCCACCCGCACCTTGCTGTCCGCGCTGCGCGTCGCCCACAGCCGCGCCGTCGCCAGCCCCAGCTCATCGAACGACGGGCGGGTCACAGGGTCTCCCGGTGATCCTGCTGCGGCAGGGCGTAAGCGTACGCGTACTTGGGCGATTTGATCCGGTAGATCACCAGAGCAGGCGTGACCCCGAGGTGCCGGGCCGCCGCGGTGACCGAGGGGAACCGCTGGGCCTCCACCTGAACGGGACGGGAATTCGTCGGTGTTCGTCCTCTGTTGGCCATCGCCAGTTTCTCCTTCGTTGCTGCACTGTGGGTGCGGCCGTGGAATGGATTGCGTTCGCCCGTTCGGGCCGAGGCGAGTTCAGACAGTCGAGCCCGAGTCTCGGGGGACCGTTTCAGACCGTAATTCGGACTGTCCTTGCCCCTCTTCACCGTCAGGCGTGACGTCTCGGACATTTTCCGCCGACTCTCCTCACTGTGGGTTCGGCCGTACATGCCGTTCTTCTCCCCGGGGCAACCATAGAGACGAATCCGTTCCTGTGCACTCAGGCTCCGCATGAAGCGCGCCGAGGAAGCCCTGCGGCGGGTCAGGATCGCCTCCCGATCCGGATGGTGCCGTAACAGGTCCCCGCCCCTGGACATCCGGCTGACGTTGTACCTCAGTGGATCGTCCTGCGCCAGTCGGGCCGTCTCGATGTCAACCGCTTCACTGAGACTGCACACCGTCACGATATGGAACGAGAAGGCCTGCGCGCCGTACTTGTTCCACGCCCGCTGAAGAAAGACGCAGTGGTGCCGCCCGCACCGTAGATCAGAGCGGTGCTGGCGAAAACGACTCCGGAAGCACTCGGTGCGCCCCACGTAATACCGGCCGCTCTCACGGTGGCGAATTTCGTAGATTCCTCCGGTCACGTCGCCCTCCCCGTTCACGTCAGACTGAAACGGCCATCTTGATATGAGGATGCGCCTTGTACCCTTCAAGTCGGAAATCTTCGTACTTGAAATCGAAAATGTCCTTGACCTCTGGATTCAGGTGCATCACGGGGAGGGGGTGCGGTTCGCGCGCCAACTGTTCCCTCACCTGATCAATGTGATTCATGTAGATGTGCGCGTCCCCGGACGTATGAATGAACTCACCGGGTTCCAGGCCCGTGACCTGCGCGACCATCAACGTCAGCAGGGCGTACGAGGCAATATTGAACGGCAGCCCCAGACCACAATCAACCGATCTTTGATAAAGCTGGCAGCTGAGCCGTCCGTCCGCGACGTAGAACTGGAACATGGTGTGGCAGGGGGGCAGGGCCATATCGTCAATCTGCGCGACGTTCCAGGCGTTCACGATCAGGCGGCGGCTGTCTGGCGTACGTTTGATCTGCTCGATGACCTGCGTGATCTGGTCGATGCTGCTGCCGTCGGGGGTGGGCCAGCTGCGCCACTGCACGCCGTACACGGGGCCGAGTTCGCCGTCCGGGGCGGCCCATTCGTCCCAGATGCTCACGCCGCGTTCCTGCAGCCAGCGGACGTTGCTCTCGCCGCGCAGGAACCACAGGAGTTCGTAGATGACGCTTTTCAGGTGGACTTTCTTGGTGGTGACCAGGGGGAAGCCATCCCGGAGGTCGAAGCGCATCTGCGCGCCGAATACCGAGCGGGTGCCGGTGCCGGTCCGGTCGGTCTTGTCGGTGCCGTGCTCCAGCACGTGGCGCATCAGGTCGAGGTACTGCCGCATGGCAACAGTGTAGAGGGTGGCCCCATCGGGGGCTGACGGGTGCGGGGATGGAGGGGGTACGCTGGTGGGACCATGCCGTCCTCCCGGTCACGCGCTGCCGGAACGCCTACGTGGCGTCCGCCGGAGGAGTTGCGGCGGACGCTGTATATCGCGGTGATTCTTCTTGGGCTGGCAGTGGTGGTGTTCCTGAACGTGCTGGAGCGCCGCGTGGGTGGGTCGAACCTGTACGTGCAGGTGGTGTTGCCGGTGACGATGACCACGGCGCTGTTCAGTCTGGGGTGGCTGGTGCGGGGGCGGCCGCTGGAGGTGCCGGAGCGGCTGATGTTCTTCACGGTGAACGTGCAGGTGTTCGCGCAGGCGCTGCTGGAGGAAACGGAGCGGGTGGTTCCGGCGGGCGGGACGGACCTGCTGTACTGGTCGGTGGTGGTGAACGTCATGCTGGGGTACCTGATCTTCCCGAACCGGCTGGCGGGGCTGTACAGCGTGGCACTGTTCGTGTTCAGTGCGGGCGTGCCGTGGGTGGGGGTGGCGTTGCGGGGTGGGGGCGTGTCGCCGGACCTGCCGCGGCTGCAGTTGACGGTAGGGATCGTGCTGCTGTTCACGCATGCGCTGTCGTGGTACCGGGGGCAGTTCGCGGCGCAGCAGAGTGAGGTGCGGGTCATGGCGCGGCTGGCGTTCACGGATCTGCTGACGGACCTGCCGAACCGGCGGGGAATGTACCCGGCGGTGGAGGCGTTGATCGGGTCGGGGGGCGCGGCGATGCTGCTGGACCTGGATCATTTCAAGCGGGTGAACGATGCGTTCGGGCATCAGGTGGGGGATGAGGTGCTGGCGTGGGCGGCGCGGCTGCTGGAGGCGCAGTTGCCGCCGGGGGGTCGGGTGGGCCGCTGGGGTGGCGAGGAGTTCCTGATGACCCTGCCGGGCCTGGATGGTCCGGGCGCGGCGGCGCGGGCGGAGGCGGTGTGCGCCGCGTTCCGGTCGCAGTCTGTGGAGGGGGTGGGGTGGTGACGATCAGCGCGGGGCTGACGCTGGTACATTCCGGGGATACGCTGCCGGTGCTGGTGGCGCGGGCGGACGAGTGCCTGTACGCCGCGAAGCGCGCGGGGCGGGACGGGTGGCGGGGGCAGGTGGATCAAGAGGAGATGCAGTCGGCGTTCCCGGACGTGTGACACCCGGCGGCGTTTAGAGCAGTTCTCCGAATTCCGGCGTCAGGGAAGAGCACTCCTGACGCCTCCATTCTTCGTCCTGCTCGGTTAAATTCACTCGCTCCGCTCGGCCGGAAAGGACAGAACTTTCCGGCGAATGCTCTAGACTTGCCGCACGATGACGACCTACCGCAAAGAGTCGGACACCATGGGCACCCTTGATGTGGATGCCAGCCGTTACTGGGGCGCGCAGACCGAGCGCAGCATCCATAACTTCCCGATCGGCCGTGACACGTTCGTGTGGGGCCGACCCGTGATTCGCGCGCTGGGCATCCTGAAGAAGGGCGCGGCGCAGGCGAACGCGGACCTGGGTGAACTGCCGCGTGACGTGGCGGACCTGATCGTGCAGGCGGCGGACGAGGTGATCGCCGGGACGCTGGACGAGCACTTCCCGCTGGTGGTGTTCCAGACGGGGTCGGGCACGCAGAGCAACATGAACGCGAACGAGGTCATCAGTAACCGCGCGATCGAGATCGCGGGCGGCGAGCTGGGCAGCAAGAAGCCGGTGCACCCGAACGATCACGTGAACCGTGGTCAGAGCAGCAACGACACCTTCCCGACCGCGATGCACATCGCGGTGGTGCTGGAACTGAACGAGCGCCTGTACGGCAGCGTCGGCAAGCTGCGCGACACCCTGCACGCCAAGGCGCAGGAGCACGCGGGACTGGTGAAGGTGGGGCGCACGCACCTGCAGGACGCCACGCCGATCACGCTGGGCCAGGAGATCGGCGGCTGGGTCGCGCAGCTGGATTACGCGCTTGAGCAGGTGCGGCACGCCGGTGAGGGCCTGCTGGAACTGGCGATCGGCGGTACGGCGGTGGGCACCGGCCTGAACGCGCACCCGCAGTTCGGTGATCTGGCCGCGAAGAAGTACGCCGAGGAGACCGGCTTCGCGTTCCGCAGCGCCCAGAACAAGTTCGCGGCCCTGAGCGCGCACGACGCCCTGGTGCAGACCAGCGCGGCGCTGCGGACCCTGGCGGGCGCGCTGATGAAGATGGCGAACGACGTGCGCTGGCTCGCCAGCGGGCCCCGCAACGGCATCGGCGAGATCGTCATTCCCGAGAACGAGCCCGGCAGCTCCATCATGCCGGGCAAGGTGAATCCCACGCAGTCCGAGGCGATGACGATGGTCGCCACGCGCGTGTTCGGCAACGACGCCACGGTGGCGTTCGCGGGCAGCCAGGGCAACTTCCAGCTGAACGTGTTCAAGCCCGTGATGGTGCACGCCGTGCTGGAGAGCATCCGCCTGATCAGCGACGCGTGCCTCGCGTTCAACGACAACTGCGCGGTCGGTATCGAGCCCGCCTACGAGAAGATCGAGCACAACCTCAGCATCAACCTGATGCAGGTCACGGCCCTGAACAAGCACATCGGGTACGACCGGGCCGCCGCGATCGCCAAGAAGGCCCACAAGGAGGGCAGCAGCCTCAAGGAGGCCGCGCTGAGCCTGGGCTACGTCACCGAGGACGAGTTCGCGCAGTGGGTCGTGCCGCTCGACATGACGCACAGCTGAACCCCGCACCGGCATGCAGAGGGGAGCGCCCAGCCGGGCCGCTCCTCTTTGCTGTGCCGGGGGCTACCGTGCCGGGGTGCGCCGCCGGGCAGCCGTCAGGAAGACGCAAGAGCGTACCCCCTACGCTGGGCGTGACCTGGGTGGGCCTTCAGGCCGGCGTCAGGTGCCGTTGTTACGCTGGGCAATCACAGGTTCCGTGTAACCTGAATGTCCGCCCTGCCCCCCACCCCCGACCCTGACCCCGGAGTTCCCCTGATCCCATGCGCCGCTTCCTGACTGCCCTGCTGACCCTCCTGACCCTGTCCACCCCTGCGGCGGCCCTGCAACTGATCGTGTGGGACCGCGACCTGTCCACCAAACTGGGGGACGGCGAGAGCAGCGGCGGCAAGGTCACGGTGCGGCTGGCCGGGGATTACAGCGGCCCGGTGGTGGTCCTGTTCGCCCAGAGTGACGAGGAACGCGCCCGTAACGCCTTCCCCGGCCTGAAGAGCCGTTACGCGGGCAGTCTCGTGAACGGGCAGCTGAACATCCTGGCCGAGGACCGCGGCGCGGCGCAGTCCATCACGAAGTTCCTCGGCGCGTACAGGGTCACGGCGACCGTGCAGGTCGCCTCGGCGGCCCTGAGCCTGCCGGGCCTACGCAAGGCGACCCCCCCGGCGCAGAACCGCTGACCGGCACCTGACGGAAGCTCTACGTGGGCCTCAGATATCGCGCAGATTTTATCAAGGTGCCCACGCGGGCGCGGCGGTAGGATCACGTCAACCGCGGCCACTCCCAGTGGTCGCCCTTCAAGGAGAAGCATGCTGGCTCAGATCCTCGTTGTCGAAGACGATCCCCACCTCGGTCCCCTGCTCAAGGAGTACCTGTCCGCCGACTATCAGGTGCACCACGCCGCGACCCTGCGCGACGCGCAGGCGTGGCTGGGCACCCACACCGCGCAGCTGATCCTGCTCGACCTGAACCTCCCGGACGGGGACGGCCTAGATCTGGTGCAGGCGCTGCGGCAGTACTCCTCGACACCCGTGCTGGTCCTCTCGGCGCGCAGCGGCGTGCAGGAGCGCGTGGCGGGCCTGAACGCCGGGGCGGACGACTACCTGACCAAACCGTTCGCGATGCCGGAACTCGACGCGCGCATCTCGGCGCTGCTGCGCCGCACGGCCGCCGGGACGGGCGTGAACCTGGGCAACACCAGCCTGTCCACCAGCAGCCTGCTGCTGACCGTGAACGACAAGAACATCAACCTCACCGAACACGAGGCCCGCATCCTGGAACTCATGATGCGCACGCCCGAGCGGGTGTTCTCGCGGGCGGACATCGAGTCGCACCTGTACGGCTGGGAAACCCCGAACAGCAACAGCGTCGAGGTCCGGATCTCGCAGCTGCGCAAGAAGCTGGAGCAGGCGGGCAGTGACCTGCGCATCCGCACGATCCGCAACGTCGGGTACGTGCTGCAGGCCTGATGACCCAAGGGGCGCGGCCCGTCACGACCCCGGCCGGGGCGCGGCGGGCCGCGCTGCTCACGCCCGGCGCGGGCCTGTACTCGGCGCGGGTGGCGTGGCGGCACAGCCTGCGTTTCCGGCTGGCGCTGACGTACAGCGCCCTGAGCGCCGCGCTGCTGATGCTGATCACGCTGGGCGTCGTGTCGCTGCTGCTGTCGCGCATGGAGCAGCAGTTCGTGGACCGCCTGAACGACCGCGCCGACACGCTGGCCGGGGCGTTCACGAACCTGGGGGGCGGCTTCGGGCAGTCGGCGACGGGGGCCGGGGCGTACACGCTCGTGGTGGACCGCGACGGGCAGGTCATCGCGGCCAGTCTGGCCCTGCGGGAGTTCCTGAACTCCCCGTACCCGTTCGGGACGCTGTCGCGCGTGCCGGTGCAGGGCACCACGGTGCGCGCCGTGAAACGCAAGGCGGGGGACTTCGGGACGCTGTGGGTAGGCCTGCCGGAAGATGACCTGATCGCCGCGCGCCAGAGTGCCCTGAGTGCGCTGCTGCTGGCGCTGATCACCGCGCCGCTGATCCTGCTCCTGACCGGCTGGTGGGTGGGGCAGCGGGCGCTGGCGGGCCTGGAGAGCGCCGCGAACCTCGCCGACCGGCTGGACCCGGCCCGGAACCTCAACCCGCTGCTTCTGCCGGACCGTGAGGACGAGGTGCACCGGCTGCTCGCGGCGATCAACAGTCTGCTGGAGCGCATCGGGGCGCAGCAGGCGCGCGAGAAGCAGCTGCTGGGCCAGATCGTGCATGAACTGGGCGCGCCGCTGACCGTGCTGAAGGCCAGCCTGAGCCGCGCCGAGGCCCGCCTGGGCGACCCGGAGGTGGCCCGCGCGGCGCTGGTCGCGGACGAACTGACCTTCACCACGCAGGACCTGATGCAGCTCGCGCGCGGGCAGCTGGAACTGAAGCTCGCGTGGCATTACATCCCGGCCAGGACGCTGCGCGACCGGCTGGACCGGCTGGTGCCGGGCACGACCTTCACCGGCGACTGGGGCACCGGGATCCTGTGCGACCCGGACCGGCTGACGCAGGCGCTGCGCAACCTCCTGGCGAACGGGCGGCGGCACGCGGGCGCCGACGGCACGGTCACGCTGGACCTGCGCGAGACGCCGGAGCAGCTGTGCTTCCGGGTGCGGGACTCCGGGCCGGGCCTGCCGCCGGAACTGGGCGAGCGGATCTTCGAGCCGTTCGTGAGCGGCGCGGGCAGCAGCGGCCTGGGCCTGAGCGTGGCGCGGCAGATCGCGCGGATGCACGGCGGGGACCTGACCGGCACGAATCATCCGGAGGGCGGGGCGCTGTTCACCCTGACGCTGCCCGGCGCGGCCCTGGGGGACGACAGCGACGACCTGGACGACGCGGACATGCTGGACGAACCGCCGCTCACCCCGGTCGGGGGCATGGGCACCTGAGCCACGCGCGCACCCACGCGACTCCTATGCTGACCGGGTGACCAGTCCGCTGTTCGACCCGCCGGCCCCTGTCCCCCCCGACGAGCGGCGCGCCCTGCTGGCCCTGCGCTTCGCCGCGCAGCTCGGTCCGCGCCGCATCGAGGCCCTCCGCGCGCACTTCGGTTCGGCGGCCGGCGCGTGGCAGGCGCCGCTGCGGGAGCTGCGCGAGGTGCCGGGCCTGGACGCCCGCGCCGCGCAGAGCGTCGGCAACCCCGAATTCCTGACCCGCGCCGACCAGGAACTCGCGAAGGTGGCGCAGGAGGACGTGACCCTGCTGCTGCGCGGCCTGCCCGGCTACCCGGCGGCGCTGGACGCGCTGGGCGACCCGCCGCCCGCCCTGTGGGTGCGCGGCCTGCTGCCGGACCTGCCGACCGTGCCGCGCGCCATCGGCATCGTGGGGACCCGAGCGGCCAGCCCGCACGCGCAGGCGTTCACGCGGATGCTCGCCGCGGACCTCGCCCGCGCCGGGGTGATCGTCGTCAGTGGACTGGCACGCGGCATCGACACCGCCGCGCACGGCGCGGCCGTCGAGGCGGGCGGCGTCAGCATCGGCGTGTTGGGCAGCGCCGTGAACCGCGTGTACCCCAGCGAGAACGCCCGGCTGGCCGCGCAGCTCACGCTGGTCAGCGAGTACCCGCTGGACACCGGCCCCGCGCAGCATCACTTCCCGACCCGCAACCGCCTGATCGCCGCGCTGAGCGCCGGAACGGTCGTCGTGGAGGGCGAACGCAAGTCCGGGTCGCTGATCACCGCCACGCACGCCCTGGAATGCGGCCGGACGGTGTTCGCCGTGCCGGGCCGCGCCGGGGACCCGCGCGCCGCCGGACCGCACGCCCTGATCCGCGACGGGGCCGTCCTGACCGAGAGCGCGGCCGATGTCCTGACCGAACTGGGCTGGGGCAGCGTCCCGGACGCCCCACTGCCGGACCTCCCGCCCGAGCAGGCGCGGGTGCTGGCGGCCCTGACGGGACCCGTCACGCTGGACGACCTCGTGACCGCCACAGGCCTGCCGCTGCCGGACGTACAGACGGCGCTGGTCATGCTGAACCTGCTGGGCCTCGCCGAGGAGGTCGGGGGCCGCTGGGTGCGCCGCTGAGGGCAACTTTTCTTGCTTTGCCTCAAAAAACTGCCAAACTCATCACATGTCAAAAAGAAGAAAACATAACCCCTATGGATCAGACTTCCGATACAATTCCGGAGGCGGCAAACAATTGAGATCTGTAGATAACGGATCATGGCAGCCAAAAATAGATGATGCCAATAAGGGATGTCTCATATTTTTGATCATCAGCGTGCTATTTATTGCCTTTCTTGTTTTTCTAGTGAAAAGTTCCGGCTGATTCGAAAGCGTTAAGTCTTCAAGCGTGTTGCGGGCCGAAGTCCTTCTCCACCGTGACGCGCGGCTCGCCGCTGATCGTCACGCCCTCCTGCGCGGGGTCGCTCAGCTGCGCCAGCTGTGGGGCGAGGCCCACCGCGAGTGTCCCCCCGTCGCCCGCCACGTCGTGACCGCGCGGGTCGAGGGTCAGGGTCCAGCCGCCGCCGGGCCAGCCCACGTGGGCGTGCAGCGGCTCGCCGCGCTGCAGGGCGGCCAGTTCCAGGTCGTCGATGCGGACGCGGACGCGTCCCGGCGTGAACCTCACCTTCATGGGTGACAGGATAGGCGCATGGACATCCTGGTTCTGGGCGGCACGCAGTTCGTGGGTCGGCACATCGTCCTGGCGTTCCTGGCCTCGGGGCACCGCGTGAGCATCCTGACGCGCGGCCGCACGCCCGACGAGCTGCCCGCAGAGGTCGAGCGGCTGCGCGGCGACCGGGGTGAGGCGGGGGGCCTGGGCGCCCTCGCGGGCCGGTCCTGGGACGCCTGCGTGGACGTCAGCGGGTACCTGCCGCAGGCGGTGCAGGCCAGCGTGGATGCGCTACGGGAGCGGGTGGGGCGGTACGTGCTGATCAGCACGGTCAGCGTGTACGCCGAGCCGGACCGGCACCCGGTGCGCGAGGACGACCCGCTGCTGCCCCCCGCTCCGGCGGGGACGACGGACGTGACGGGCGAGACGTACGGGCCGCTGAAGGTCGCGTGCGAGCACGTGGTGCAGGCGGCGTTCGGGGCGCGGGCGACCCTCCTGCGGCCGCAGATCGTGGCCGGGCCGTTCGATCACACCGCCCGCTACCCGTACTGGGTGGACCGGGCGAGCGGGGGAGGGGAGACCCTGCTGCCGGGGAACGGCAGCGATCACGTGCAGGTGATCGACGCGCGGGACCTGGCGCGCTTCACGGTGCGGGTCGTGGAGGGCGGGGTGGGCGGGATCTTCAACGTGGCGGGGCCGCGCCTGAGCTGGGGGCAGTTCGCGCGGCTGCTGGGCGTCCGGGCGCCG
Organism: Deinococcus sp. JMULE3; assembly: GCF_013337115.1. Classification (NCBI taxonomy): domain Bacteria; kingdom Thermotogati; phylum Deinococcota; class Deinococci; order Deinococcales; family Deinococcaceae; genus Deinococcus; species Deinococcus sp. JMULE3. The sequence goes on along the minus strand of NZ_SGWE01000004.1, from coordinate 1,727,408 downwards.
GTGTGGGTGGACGCGGCGACGCTGCGGGACCTGGGGCTGGGCTTCCGGGAACTGCCGCTGTTCATCCCGGAGGACGGAGAGCAGGCGGGCCTGATGAACGTCAGTGCGGAGCGGGCGGTCATGGCCGGACTGACCCTGACCGCCCCGGAGGTCACGGCGCGCGACACCCGGGCCTGGAGTGAGCACGCCGGGCTGAGCTACGCCCTGACCCCGCAGCGGGAAGCTGAAGTGCTGGCCGCCGCGCGTCGCTGAGCCCCGAGAGAGAGACCGCTTCTCTCTTACGGCTTCTCTTTGGCTCGGCAGAGAGGCCGGGAGAGAGGGACGGGCGGTGATATGCTGGCTCCCGCTCAAGAGTGCCTTAAGGGAGGTGCGCCTTATCTCGCAGGAAATCTGGTCGGACGTGCTGGGGTACGTCCGCAAGAACATTACAGAGGTCGAGTACCACACCTGGTTCGCGCCGGTGAAGAATCTGGGCGTGCAGGACGGCTCGCTGGTGCTGGGCGTGCGCAACTCCTTCGCGCAGGAGTGGTTCCGCAAGAACTACCTGAAACTGCTCGAGGACGCGCTGCGCAGCCTGGGCGCGCAGGACCCGCAGGTGAGTTTCCAGGTGCTGCCCGCCGCGCAGGACGCGCTGCTGCTGCCCAGCGATCCGCCCCCGCCGCCCAGCGTGCCCGCGCCGCGCGCCCCGGCGCCCACCTTCACGGAGAACCGCAAGGTGCTGAACCCGAAGTACACCTTCGAGAACTTCGTGGTGGGCCCGAACAACAACCTCGCGCACGCGGCGGCGCTGGCGGTCGCGGAGTCGCCCGGCAAGGCGTACAACCCGCTGTTCATCTACGGGGACGTGGGCCTGGGGAAAACCCACCTCATGCACGCGGTCGGGCATTACATGCTCGAGCGGTTTCCCGGGAAGCGGGTGGAGTACGTGTCCACCGAGTCGTTCACGAACGACCTGATCAACGCGATCCGTGACGACAAGATGACGCAGTTCCGCAACCGCTACCGCAGCGTGGACCTGCTGCTGGTGGACGATATCCAGTTCCTGGCGGGCAAGGAGCGCACGCAGGAGGAGTTCTTCCACACCTTCAACGCGCTGTACGAGAACCACAAGCAGATCATCCTGAGTTCCGACCGCCCGCCGAAGGACATCCAGACGCTGGAGGGCCGCCTGCGCAGCCGCTTCGAGTGGGGTCTGATCACGGACATCCAGTCGCCGGAGTACGAGACGCGCGTGGCGATCCTGAAGATGAACGCGGAGCACAACCGCATCGACATCCCGCAGGAGGTCCTGGAGCTCATCGCGCGGCAGGTGACGAGCAACATCCGCGAGCTGGAGGGCGCGCTGATGCGGGTGGTGGCGTTCTCCAGCCTGAACAACGTGCCCTTCAGCCGGGCGGTGGCGGCCAAAGCGCTGAGCAACGTGTTCGCGCCGCAGGAAGTGAAGGTGGAGATGATGGACGTGCTGCGGCAGGTGGCCGCGCAGTTCAACATGCCGCCCGACGTGATCCGCGGTTCCGGGCGCGTGCGTGAGGTGGTGCAGGCGCGGCAGGTGGCGCAGTACCTGATCCGCGAGCTGACCGATCATTCCCTGCCGGAGATCGGGCAGTTCTTCGGGCGGGATCACTCGACGGTCATGCACGCGATCAGCAAGGTCTCGGAGCAGATGGGCAAGGACAGTGAACTGACGGCGGCGGTGGACCTGCTGCGCCGCCGGATGAAGGGTCAGGACGACGAGGATTCCGATGCGTAATTCGGCGGATTCGTTCTTCCTGGCTCAGAATAAGTTCCATTTTCCGTTCCAAACACCTGTGCAGCATTTCACGAGCTGTGGAAAACCCTGTGGAAAAGCTGTGGATAACCGGGGGTTTTCCTGTGGATAAGTCTGTGGATAACTCGGCCCCCTGAGAGGTTGTGGATAAGTCCCGAAGTTATCCACAGGTTGTCCACAGGAAAGTGCCAGTTATCCACAATTTTGTCCACAGCACAGATGCGCGCCCAGCGGACCCCGAAGGCACTTATCCACAGTTTCCACAGGACCTATTACTACTACTACTATCTTTTTTTAGAATAAAGACAGATAAAAGATAGGGACCAGACAGAGAGGCACGCATGAACGTACACGTCACCAAGAAAATCCTCAGCGAAGGCCTGGGCCTTCTGGAACGCGTCATCCCCAGCCGCAGCAGCAACCCCCTGCTGACCGCCCTGAAGGTCGAGGCCAGCGAGGCCGGCCTGACCCTGTCCGGCACCAACCTCGAAATCGACCTGTCGTGCTTCGTGCCGGCCGAGGTCAAGGACCCCCGCAACTTCGTGGTGCCCGCCCACCTGTTCGCGCAGATCGTGCGCAACCTGGGCGGTGAACTCGTCGAACTGGAACTCAGCGGCTCGGAACTCTCGGTGCGGGCCGGCGGCTCGGACTTCAAACTCCAGACCGGCGACATCGACGCCTACCCCCCGCTGAGCTTCCCCGCGCAGGCCGACGTGAGTCTCGACGCGACCGAACTGGCCCGCGCGCTCTCCAGCGTCCGGTACGCCGCCAGCAACGAGGCGTTCCAGGCGGTGTTCCGCGGCATCAAGCTCGAGCACCGTCCCGAGGGTGCGCGCGTGGTCGCTTCCGACGGGTACCGCGTGGCGATCCGGGACTTTCCGGCCAGCGGGGATGGCCGCAACCTGATCATCCCGGCGCGCAGCGTGGACGAACTGATCCGCGTGCTCAAGGACGGCGAGGCCCGCTTCACGTACGGCGACGGGCAGCTGAGCGTCACCACCGACCGCGTCCACATGAACCTGAAGCTGCTGGACGGGGACTTCCCGGACTACGAGCGCGTGATCCCCAAGGAGATCCGCCTGCAGGTCACGCTGCCCGCGACGGCGCTGAAGGAGGCCGTGAACCGCGTGGCGGTGCTGGCCGACAAGAACGCGAACAACCGCGTGGAGTTCCTGGTCTCGGAGGGCAAGCTGCGGCTGGCGGCCGAGGGCGACTACGGCCGCGCCCAGGACACCCTGGACGTGGTGCAGGGCGGCAGCGAGCCCGCCATGAGCCTCGCCTTCAACGCCCGGCACGTGCTGGACGCCCTGGGCCCGATCGATGGGGACGCGGAACTGCTGTTCTCGGGCTCGACCAGTCCGGCGATCTTCCGCGCGGCGGGTGGCGGCGGGTACATGGCCGTGATGGTGACCCTGCGCGTCTGAGGCGGCGGGCGGGTGGGGCGCGCGGCCGCACCTGTCTGCACCGGAAGTTGAACCGGGTGCATCTTTCTGCGGAGGCACCCGCTTATAGTGTCTGAAGTACACCTACTCGCCTGCGGGCGACAGGGCCGTGATCCGGGAGGAAACAGGGATGAAGATTCAGAAAGTGATTGCCCGTGAAGTGCTGGACTCGCGCGGGAACCCCACCGTGGAAGCCGAAGTTCACCTCGACAGTGGCCTGCAGGGCCGCGCCATCGTGCCCTCGGGCGCCAGCACCGGCACCCACGAGGCCCTGGAACTCCGCGACGGCGGCAGCCGCTACCTCGGCAAGGGCGTGCAGCAGGCCGTGAAGAACGTCAACGAGGCCCTCGGCCCGGCCGTGGTCGGCCTGGACGCCAGCGAGCAGGCCGCCATTGACGCCGCGCTGATGGCGACCGACGGCACCCCCAACAAGGGCAACCTGGGCGGCAACGCCATCCTGGCCGTCAGCCTCGCCGCGGCCCGCGCTGCCGCCGCCGAACTGAACATCCCGCTGTACCGCTACCTGGGCGGCAGCAACGCCAAGACCCTCCCGGTCCCGATGATGAACGTCATCAACGGCGGCGCGCACGCCGACAACTCCGTGGACTTCCAGGAATTCATGGTCATGCCCGTCGGCGCGCCCAGCTTCCGCGAGGCACTGCGCTACGGCGCGGAGACCTTCCACAGCCTCAAGAAGGTCCTGTCGAAGAAGGGCTACAACACCAACGTCGGCGACGAGGGCGGCTTCGCCCCGGACCTCAAGAGCAACGAGGAGGCGCTGGACGTGCTCCTCGAGGCCATCGAGAAGGCCGGTTACGAGCCCGGCAAGGACATCGCCATCGCGCTGGACCCGGCCGTGACCGAACTGTTCAAGGACGGGAAGTACCACCTCGAATCCGAGGGCCGCGTGCTCAGCACGGGCGAGATGGTGGACTTCTGGGCCGACTGGGCCAGCCGCTACCCGATCGTGAGCATCGAGGACGGCCTGGCCGAGGACGACTGGGACGGCTGGGCGCAGCTGACCGCCAAGATCGGCGACCGCGTGCAGCTGGTCGGCGACGACCTGTTCGTCACCAACCCCGAGCGTCTGCAGCGTGGCATCGACACGAAGGTCGGCAACGCGATCCTCGTGAAGGTCAACCAGATCGGCAGCCTGACCGAGTCGATGGACGCCATCGAGCTGGCCAAGCGGCACCATTACGGCACGATCATCAGCCACCGCAGCGGCGAGTCCGAGGACAGCTTCATCGCGGACCTGGCGGTCGCCACGAACGCCGGGCAGATCAAGACCGGTTCGGCCAGTCGCTCGGACCGCATCGCGAAGTACAACCAGCTGCTGCGCATCGAGGACAGCCTCGGTGACCGCGCCGTGTTCCCCGGCCGCAAGGCGCTGCGCTGACCCCGGCGGGCGGGCGGCGGGGGAGACCCTGACCGCCCGCCGCTCTTCCCGCGCTTGGAAAGGATTCCAGATGAAACAGATTGACCGTTCCACCAAGATCGTGGCCACCGTCGGCCCGGCCAGCCGCTCCCCCGAGGTGCTGAGCCGCATGATCGATGCCGGCCTGAACGTCGTGCGCATGAACTTCAGCCACGGTGACCCCGAGGATCACCGCCAGACCGTGCAGATGGTCCGCGAACTCGCCGCCAAGAAGGGCGTCACCATCGGCATCCTGCAGGACCTGCAGGGTCCGAAGATCCGCGTGGCGCGCTTCAAGGACGGCAGCGTGACCCTCGCCCCCGGCGATAAGTTCACGATCACCATGGACGACGTCGAGGGTGACGAGACCCGCGTGGGCACCACCTACAAGGATCTCGTGCGCGACGTGCAGCCCGGCATGGCCCTGCTGCTCGACGACGGCAACATGGCCCTGCGTGTCGACGGCGTGCGCGGCAACGACGTGCTGACCACCGTCGTGATCGGCGGCGTCCTGAAGAACAACAAGGGCATCAACGTGCCCGAGGCCGACCTGAGCGTGCCTGCGCTGTCCGAGAAGGACGTGCAGGACATGGAGTTCGGCGCGGAACTGGGCGTGGACTGGGTGGCGCTGAGCTTCGTGCGTTCCCGCGACGACCTGCTGCTGGCCCGCCACTACATGTCCCGCTTCGGCAGCCGCGCCAAGCTGATGGCGAAGATCGAGAAGCCGCAGGCCGTGGACCGCTTCGAGGACATCCTCAAGGAAGTGGACGGCATCATGGTGGCGCGCGGTGACCTGGGCGTCGAGATGCGTCCCGAGCAGGTGCCGACCATCCAGAAGCGCATCATCCGCATGTGCCGCGAGGCCGGGAAGCCCGTGATCACCGCCACGCAGATGCTCGAGAGCATGATCAGCCTGCCGCGCCCCACCCGCGCCGAGGCGTCGGACGTGGCGAACGCCATCTACGACGGCACCGACGCCGTGATGCTCTCGGCGGAGTCCGCCGCCGGGCAGTACCCGGTCGAGTCGGTCGCCATGATGGACCGCATCGCCCGCGAGGCGGAGGCCAGCGAGCACTACAAGATGCTGCAGCGGTCCCTGGTGATCGACACGGAACTCGCGCAGGACGCGATCGCGTCGGCGGCGTGCAGCATCGGCGAGAAGCTGGACTCCCCGGCGATCGTGACCTTCACGAGCACGGGCGGCGCGGCGGGCCGCATCGCGAAGAACCGTCCCCCGCTGGCGATCCTGGCTCTGACGCCCAACGAGCAGACCCGCAACCAGCTGGCGCTGTCCTGGGGCGTCGTGCCGGTCCTGAGCGAGGACCCGCGCAACACGGACGACATGGTCCGCATCGCGAACGACGAGCTGCGCCGCAGCGGGCTGGCCGACGTGGGTGACCGCTACGTGATCACGGCCGGCGTGCCGTTCGGTGTGCGTGGCACCACGAACATGCTGCGTGTCGAGCGCCTGCGTGAAGACCTGCTGCAGCCCTGATCCGGGGCGGGCGGTTTCCAGCTGGTCCGGGTGCAAACTTCATCTGAGCGTCAGATTTTTATCCACAGGGACGGGGTTTTTCCACACCGTCCCTGTGGATAACTGCTGGGTTGTGCCCAGGGTTTTGCCGCGCCTGGCGGTCGTCCACAGGCTGGGACAGTTGTCCACAGCGTCCTGTGCATAACTTTCCCGGCCTATCCAGAACTAAAGCTTGGATGAAGAACGGGTCGCCGTGCCTCTGGGAAGCCCGTGAATGCCCCATGAAGGGGCCGGGTGGATCAGGACCCCAGGACCAGCCGCGCGAACTTGTCCTTGCCCTTCTGGATGACCGCACCGCCCTCCTGGGACAGCTGCTCACGGGTCAGGCTGCCGTGCGGGTCCGTGAACGCTTCCCCGTTCAGCTTCAGGCCCCGGTTCTGCATCAGCTTGCGGGCCGCGCCGTTGCTGGGCTCCAGGCCCGCCAGCACCACCAGTTTCACCATGCTGATCCGCCCGGCATCCAGGCTGTCGTCCAGATCCGCCGCCGGGACCGTCACGGTCGGGATGTTCTCGGGAATGCCGCCCTTCGCGACGCTGCGGAAGCGGGCCTCGGCGGCGTCCAGGTCCGCGTCCGGATGGAACCACGCCACGACCTCGCGCGCCAGTTCACGGTGCGCGGCGACCGGGTGCCCGGCCAGCAGCTCCTCTATGCGGGGGCGGGGCAGGTCGGTCAGCAGCGTGAAGTAGTTGTCCAGCAGCGGATCGGGCACCTTCATCAGTTTTGCGAACATCTCGTGCGGTTCGTCGGTCAGGCCGATGTAGTTGTCGAGGCTCTTGGACATCTTCTCGGTGCCGTCCAGGCCGACCAGCAGCGGCAGGGTCATCACGACCTGCGACTCCTGCCCGTAATCCCGCTGCAGCGCGCGGCCCACCAGGTTGTTGAACAGCTGATCGGTGCCGCCCAGCTCCACGTCGGCCTCCAGCGCCACGCTGTCGTAGCCCTGCGTCAGGGGGTACAGCAGTTCGTGCACGGCGATGGGCACGCCGCCCTCGAAGCGCTTGCGGAAGTCGTCGCGTTCCATGATGCGCGCCACCGTGTAGCGGCTGGCGAGGCGGATCACGTCGGCGTACCCCATGGGTTCCAGCCACTCGCCGTTGAAGCGGACCTCCAGCACCTCGGGCTCCTGGCGCAGAATCAGGCGGCACTGCTCCAGGTAGCTTTTCGCGTTCTCGCGGGTCTGCTCCAGCGTCAGCGGGGGGCGGGTCTTGCTCTTGCCGCTGGGGTCGCCGATCATCGCGGTGAAATCACCGATCAGCATGATCACCTTGTGGCCCAGGTCCTGGAACTGGCGCATCTTGCGCAGGATCACGGCGTGCCCCAGGTGCAGGTCCGGGCGGGTCGGGTCGGCGCCCAGCTTCACGCGCAGCGGCGCGCCTTTGGCCAGTTTGCGGCGCAGGTCGTCCTCGGACACCAGATCCACGACGCCGCGGCGCAGCAGGTCGATCTGCTCGTCCACGGGCAGGTTCCAACGGATGGGGGCGGGTTCTTGCATCTTCACTCCATAGGGGAGCGGCGCACCAGGACTGTCCGGATGCGCCGCTCGGGGGTTGGATTTCAGGCTGTGACTGACCCTGCTCCCACCGGTGGCGGCGGGCAGGGATACGCACGTCGGGTCAGACGCCTCATGCCGCCCAGCATAACAGGCGCCGCCCGCTAGCATGCCCGTTGTGAAGACCATTCAGGAGTTGCGTGACACCTTCCCCCGCCCCGGCGCCGTCGAGTGGCTGGGCCTGCGCCCCGCGCGCCGCGCGCCCGTGCAGGCGGTCACGGAGGTCGAGGCGCACCCGCTGGTGGGATTAGTAGGCGATCACGGCAAGCTCGCCCCGCCGCGCCTGACCGCCCTGACCGGCGAGGCCGGGGAGGAGGCGCGTCCCGCCAACGCGCCAGCGATTCCCGGTGGGCCGGGGCGGCGGCAGGTGACGCTGATCCAGGCCGAGCACCTGCCCGTGATCGCCGCGCTGACCGGGCTGGAGGCCGCGAGCCCGGAGCAGCTGCGGCGCAACATCGCCGTGCGCGGCATTCCCCTGCTGGCCCTGAAGGACCGCCGCTTTCAGATCGGCGAGGTGATCCTGGAAGGCACCGGCGAGTGCCACCCCTGCTCACGCATGGAGGAGACCCTGGGCGAGGGCGGGTACAACGCCGTGCGCGGGCACGGGGGCCTGACCGCCCGCGTGATCCGGGGTGGCGTGATCCGCGTGGGGGACGAGGTGCGCCCCCTCCCGGGCGCCGTGACCTGAAGGGCCCGCTATGCTGGGCGGCATGCCCAAACGTCCCGCCCCGCCCCTGAGCCGCACGCGGCGCGTCACGCTGGCGGGCGCGTTCGGGTTCACGCGCCTGATCGTGGAACTGGGCGTGCTGAGTTCCTTCGCGTTCAGCCTCGCACTGTTCATCGCCGCCATCGCGCAGGCGTACGTCACCATCCGCGCGGCGCTGGGTGACCTGGGCGAGGCGCACACCACCAAGACCCTGATCGTCGCGGCGGTCGAGCAGGCCGACACGCTGCTGGTCGGGGTGGCGCTGCTGATCATCTCGTTCGGGTTGCAGGCGCTGTTCGTGGGCCGCGTGCAGAACGTGCCCCGCTGGCTGCACATCGACTCCTTCGACGACCTGAAGCAGAAACTGATCGGCATCGTGATCGTGGCGCTCAGCGTGAACTTCTTCAGCGTCGCGCTGGAATGGAAGGGCGGGTCGGACATCCTCGTGTACGGCGCGGCCATCGCGGCCGTGATTCTCTCGGTGGGGGCGTACTCCGTGATCCTCTCCCGCCAGGGGCACCGCCCGGACGCGCCCGAAGACCCGCATGCCGCACCTTGACGCGCGCCTCCAGGCGGCCCTGCACCTGATCCAGGCCGACGCTCACGCGGACATCGGCAGTGACCACGCGCACCTCCCCATCCGGCTGGCGCAGCTGGGCCGCATCACGCGCGGCGTGATCGTCGAGGTGAACCCCGGCCCGCTGGAACACGCCCGCGTGAACGTCGCCCGCGCGGGCCTCACAGGCCGCCTGGAGGTCCGCGCCGGAAACGGCCTCGCCCCGCTGGCGCCCGGCGAGGTGCAGAGTGCCAGCATGACCGGCATGGGCGCGCAGACCATGCTGGGCATCCTGACCCGCACGCCTGATCGCGTGCCGGACGCGCTGGTGCTGCAACCGAACGACAGCCCGGAACCGCTGCGCCGCTGGGCGCAGGAACGCGGCTATCACGTCGCGGCGGAGGTCCTGGCGCCCGGCTTCTGGCGCTACCCGGTCCTGCGGCTGGAACGTCAGTCCGGCCCCGACCCGGCCTACGTGGCCCTGCCGGAGGAGGCGGCCCTGCGCTACGGCCCGCTGCTGCTGCGCGAGGGGGGTACCTTGCTGCGCCAGCAGGTGTGGGCAGACGTAACCCGCCTGACCCCGCTGGCCGCCCCAGGCCGCGCCGCCGAGTACGACCTGCAGGTCGCGCAGAGCGCCGCCGCGTGGCTGGCAGGGGATAGAAAATAAAAAACCCGCCTTCTTCGGCGGTGATAGGAAAAATATAGCGCGGTATGCAGGCAGCGTCAAGCCTCGCGGGACGGCTGGAAAAATGCCGTCCTGGAGAGCCTTCTTATCCGGCGCTCTTATGTCGGTATGCAGCCTCGGTCGGTGCGCCCGATGACACGGACAGCTGGTCGGTGGGAGTCACGGGGACCAAAACGAAAAATCCGCCCTTCGCGGACGGTGATAGAAATAGAATAGCGCGATATGCAGGGCCGGTCAAGTCCTGCGCGCCGACCGGAAATCTGTCGTGCTGGACGTCCTTCCAGCAGAAGCAGCCGCCGGGGGCTATGCAGTCGGGTACGCCCGACCGGTGCTGATCGCCCCGTCGCCACTGCCACGCGTCGAACTGGCTGCAGCGGCTGCCTGATCGTTAGGGGAGAGGGGCTCGCGTGGGGGTGCCCAGACCAAAACGAAAAATCCGCCCTTCTCGGACGGTGATAAAACTAGGATACCCCGGTATGCAGGGCGTGTCAATCCCCGCGCGGCGGCCTGAAAAATCTCGTGCCAGACGGGTCCTTTCCGAGCGTGTTCCGGACGGTATGCAGTGAAAAAGGCCGGAGCGCATGGCCCCGACCCTCCTCTGCCCGCTTCTGCTCAGCGGGCAACTTCCACGGCGCGGCTCTCGCGGACCACGGTCACCTGGACCTGACCGGGGTACTCCATGTCCTGCTCGACCCGCCCGGCGATCTCGCGGGCCAGCAGGGTCGCCTGGGCGTCCGTGACCTTCTCCGGCTGCACGATCACGCGCACCTCGCGCCCGGCCTGGATGGCGTAGGCCTGCTGCACGCCGGGGAACGACACGGCGATCTGCTCCAGCATCTCCAGGCGGCGCACGTACGATTCCAGCTCCTCGCGGCGCGCACCGGGTCGCGCGGCGCTGATGGCGTCGGCGGCGGCCACCAGCACGGAGTACAGCGTCTCGCCGTTCTCCGGGTCGTGGTGGTGCGCGATCGCGTCGATGACCTCGGCGGGCTCCCCGAAGCGCTTGGCGAGGTTGATGCCGATCTCGACGTGCGTGCCGTCGATCTCACGGTCGATGCTCTTGCCGACGTCGTGCATCAGTCCGGCGCGGCGGGCCATTCCGGCGTCGAGGCCCAGCTCCCCGGCCATGATGCCGGTCAGGTGCGCCACCTGAATGGAGTGCTTCAGGACGTTCTGGCCGTAGCTGGTGCGGAAGTACATGCGGCCCAGCAGCTGCACGAGGCCCGGCTTGATGCCCACCACGCCCGCCTCGATGGCGGCTTCCTCGCCCTGGGCGTGCATGAAGGCCTTCATCTCGTCCTGCGCCTTGTGCACCATCTCCTCGATGCGGGTCGGGTGGATGCGGCCGTCGGCGACCAGGGCGTCCAGGACGTGCTTGGCGACCTCGCGCCGCACCGGGTTGAAGCTCGAGAGGATCACTGCTTCGGGCGTGTCGTCGATGATCAGGTCCACGCCGGTCAGGGCCTCGAACGCGCGGATGTTGCGGCCCTCGCGGCCGATCAGGCGGCCTTTCATGGCGTCGTTCGGGATGGGGACGACCGACACGCTCAGGGCGGCGCTCGTCTCTGAGGCGCTGCGCTGGATGGCCTGCGCGATCACGTGCCGCGCTGAGCGTTTCGCGTCGGCGCTGGCGCGTTCCTGCATGGCCTTCACGCGGATGGCCTTCTCCTCTTCCAGTTCGGCGTCCAGGCGGGTCAGGATGTCCGCGCGGGCCGCCTCTGGGGACAGTCCGGCGATCTCGAAGAGTTTCAGGTCCGCCTGATGCAGGCGCGCGCCGATCTCCTGCTCCTGCTCGGTGAGGTGCCGGGCGCGGTCTTCCAGGCGTTCCTCCAGCGCGTCGAGCTTCTCACCGCGCGCGTCGAGCTGCTCGGCGCGGCGGTTGAGCCGCTCGATCTCACGTTTGAGTTCCTCGCGTTCCCGGCGGGTCTCCTGGCGGTCGCCGCTCAGCGCCTCGCGTTCACGGGCGGCGTCCTGCTTGACCTGCGCGCGTTCCTGGTCCAGCGCGGCGCGCAGGGCGCTGATCTGCTCGCGCTGCCCCTGAATCTGCGTGAGCTGCGCGTCGAACTGCGCGACCTGCACGCCCAGCTGGGCTTCGCGGTCACTGGCTTCCTTGATTCTGCGGGTGGCGTCCTGCCTGTCCTGGTCGGCCTCGGCCCGCAGGGTGCGGGCGTCGGCGTCGGCCTGCGCGCGGATGCGGTCCGCGTCGCGCTGGGCTTCCTGCTGCAGGCGAGTGTCGATCTCGGCGCGCTGCCGCGCCCCACGACTCTGCCCCGCCAGGAATCCCCCGACCAGTCCGAGCAGCAGCGCCACGATGATCCCGATAAGTCCTGGGGTCGTCACGGTGCGCTCCTTTGATGGTGTGTTGCATGGGGCCGCGCGCCGGTGTCGGGCACGCGCCCCGGGGTGGGAAACTGAGGTCGAACGCCTCCGGTGACTGCGCTGTGGGGACGTTCGCCCCAAGTGTAGCGGGAAAGCCCGCCCGGTAGACGTCGGGGCGTACCCCGGTCGGCCTGTCGGGGGCGCGGGGCAGGTGATACGGGATTAGATTGATTTGCTTCCAACGTGGTCGGATTCCGCTCTCCCACGAGGGGAGAGGGAGGGACTCGCAGAGCTGCGGAGCAGTGGAGCGAAGCGACGGAAGGGTGAGGGGGCCACCGGGTGACCCTGCCTGGTTTGGAATCAATGGAGCCCCGTATGAGAAGGCAAGAAGAAGACCCCCGCCACGTGGGCGGGGGTCTGGACGCTTGTTGGCGTTTACTTCGCGGCGTGCACCACGAGCTTCATGGGGATGCTCACTTCGGGGTGGGCGCGGTAGGTGATGTCGTACTCGCCAATTTCCTTGACGGTTTTCGGCATCGTGATGCGGCGCTTGTCCACGTCGAAGCCCAGCTTGTCGAGCGAATCGGCAACGTCCTGGTGCGTGACCGCACCGTAGATCTTGCCTTCGCCGGCGCGGACGCTGAGTTCCACGGCGACGCCGTTCAGGCGGCTGGCGAGGTCCTCGGCGCTGGCCTTCTCGGCCGCCAGGGTCTTCTGGCGGGCGCGGATGCGGGCCTCGAGGCTCTTCATGTTGCTGGCGGTGGCCGGCGTGGCGATGCCCTGGGGGATCAGCCAGTTGCGGGCGTAGCCGTCTTTGACGTTCACGACGTCGCCGGTCTTGCCGAGCTTGCCGGGTTCAAGAAGAATTACTTGCATGTCAATTCTCCTTATTTCCGGACGAGCTTCTCGGTGTAGGGCAGCAGGGCCAGCTGGCGGGCGATCTTGATCGTCTGCGCGATGCGGCGCTGGTGCTTGGCCGAGAGGCCCGTGCGGCGGCGGGGGAGGATCTTGCCCGTGTCGCTCACGAAACGGCGCAGCATCTTCACGTCTTTGTAATCGGTGATTTCCAGTTCCCCGATGGAGAACGGATCGACCTTGGGCTTGCGGGGACGCTTGGGTCCCTTGCCGCGCGGTTTACGCTCGGCGCTGTTGGTCTGGGTCATGTGTTAGTCCTTGAAATCTGCGTTCCTCTCCCCAAGCGGGGTTCAGAACGGCAGGTCTTCGTCCGGTGGGAAATCGTCGAGACCTTGGTCAATATCTAAGCCGCCCGAACGGTTCCCCGTGTTCGCTGCCCGGCTCGGCTGGCCGTAGCCGCCGCTCTGGGGGCGCGCCGCACTGCTCGCGGTCTGCGTGCGAGGTCCGGCGGGGGTGGCTGCAGGGTTACCGGCCCCTGCGCCTCGGGACAGGGCTTCGACTCGCGTCGCCTCTACTTTGGTGGAGTTGCGTTTGTTACCGTCGCGATCGGTCCACGCTTCGTTGACCAGTCGTCCCTGCACGAGCACGGGGTCCCCTTTGCGGAGGTCCTTCATGCGTTCGGCGAGGTCGCGCCACAGCGTCACGTCGATCCAGTGGGTCTTCTCCTGACGCTGGCCCTGTCGGTCGTTCCAGGTCTCGTTCACGGCCAGGCCGAGTCCGAGCACGGCGTCGCCGGCGGGGGTGTAGCGCAGTTCGGGGTCACGGGTGACGTTCCCGATGAGAATGACTTCGTTCATGCCGCTGCTCATGCGAACGCCGCCTCCGGCGTCCTGAACGAGTTCGGGGGTGTACCCGAGCTGTTCCATGCGCAGGGCCTTCACGCGGACCATGCTGCGTTTGCCGCCTTCAGGGGCTTCCCACTGGCTGTACTCCACGCTGCCTTCGACCATCACGGCGTCGCCGCCTTTCAGGTTGCGTTCGGCCTGCCACTCGGCGGGTTTGCCGAGAATGGACACGCGGTGGTACCAGGGGAGTTTGCGTTCGCGCCCGTCGTTGCCGATGACGTGATCTTCACCGGCGATGGTGGCTTCGAACACGGCGGTGCCGCTGGGGGTGTAGCGCAGTTCGGGATCGCGGGCGAGTGCGCCGATCAGGTAAACGTGGTTCATGCCTCGGGCCATGACGTGGTCTCCTTTGTTGCTGGCTGAATCCGGCAGGATTCGTACTGGGGTTTTGGATGCGGCTGGCGTGTGTGGCCCTTGCGGGTTGACCGTACGATAACAGGACCGATCTCATTACGTCAATAGCGTAAGGAGATCAGGCCTTCTTGGTCTTCCACTCCGGGCGGTCCTTGACCACCAGGACGCGGCGCACGTGGTCACGCAGACGCAGGGTGCTGGCGATGTCCGTTTCGGGGTTGCCGGCGGCCTTGATGGTGTACATCAGGTAGTAGCCCTCGCGGTCCTTGTTCACGGCGTAGGCGAGGCGGCGGTTGCCGAGCTCGTCCAGGTTGCTGATTTCCCCGCCCGCGTTCTTCACGGTGGTCTCGATGTAGTCCTTCTCGATGCCCACCTGCTCGGCGCTGAGGTTGGGGTTCAGGATCAGGTTCAGGTCGTACTGGTTCATAGTTCACCTCCTCTGTCGCCGCACGCAGGCAGAGTGTCCTGACAGGGTCAGGCCTCGCCGGGCAGCGCAACTCACCACATTACCAGAGTCCGCGCGCGGTTGCCAGCGGTCAGATGACGCATGTCCAGCCCCGCCCCGCTCCGTACGCTGGGGGCATGACCACCCCCACCCCGTCGGCGTCCAGCGCGGTCAGCGGCATCCTCGACATCCTGCGCGAGGCCGCACTGGGCGGCCACCCCGGCCAGGGCACCGCCTTCCTGGACGGCACGAAAGCCGACGGCAGCGGCAACCACGGGCTGCTCGCCACCCTGGACGCCCTGAGTGCCGAGCAGGCCAGCCGGGAGGTGCTGGGCAGCACCGTCGCCGCGCACGCCGCGCACACCGCCTACCACCTCGAAGTCATCGTCCGCTGGGAGCGCGACGGGGACCGCGGTCCCTTCGACTGGAAAGGGAGTTTCCAGCCTGCCCAGGTGGACGCCGCCGGGTGGGAGGCCGCCCGCGAACGGCTGCGCGCCGCGTACGACGCCCTGGTGACCTTCGCCCGCACCTTCGAGGACCGACCCGCCGATAGGGACGTGACCGGCGGCCTGACGGGTGCGGTCGCGCACGTCGCGTACCACCTGGGCGCCATCCGGCAGCTGATCAAGGCCGTTCCGTGACCCTCCCGGACGGCTGGACCCTGCGCCCCTACACCCCGGACGACGCCGAGACCTTCGCGGCGCTGCTGAGCCTGGGTGGCCGCAACACCAGCGGCACGGACTTGATCGCCGCCGACGCGCGGCGCGGCCCGGAAGCCCAGGCCCGGCGGGAGCTGCTGCTCGGCCCGGACGGACAGGTCCTGGGCGGCTGGCAACTGCAACACTCGCTGTTCATCCCCCCGGACTTCCTGCACCTGAGCGTCCTCGTGTTTCCCGAGGCGCGCGGCCAGGGTGCCGGGGAGGTCCTGTGGCAGGAGGCCCGGCAGGCCGCCCGCGACCTGGGCGCCCACGGCCTGAGCGTGGACGTCCCGGACCCCGATCCGGCCCACCGCGCCTGGGCCGAGCGGCGCGGCTTCACGCTGCGCACCCACCGCTACGCCTCCGAACTCGACCTGACCCAGGTGAACCTCGCCGACCATCAGCCTGCACTGGACGCCGCCCGTGCACAGGGCGTGACCTTCGCCGACCTGAGCGGCGCCGATGAACGCACCCTGGAGCGGTACGTGGATTTCGTCGCCGACCGCCTCACCGAGACGCCCGACCTCGCCGGATACCCCCGCTGGACGCCCATGCAGGTCCGGGGCGCCCTGCGACTGGAAACGGACCCCCGCCCCGACTGGCTGATCCTGGCCCTCGGTCCCGGCGGCGAGTGGCTGGGCACCACCGCCATGGTCGGCTTCCAGCACCTGCCGTTCGTGTACAACGAACTGACCGCCACGCACCCGCAGGCGCGCGGGCGCCGCTTGGCGCTGCCCCTGAAACTCCAGGTCGTGCAGCGCGCCCAGAACGCGGGCTACGCGACCATGCGGACCAACAACCACTCGCTGAACGCCCCCATGCTGGCCGTCAACCGCCGACTGGGGTTCCAGCAGCTGGCCGGACGCTACGAGATGCACAGCCTGCTGCGCTGAGCGCGGCCCCCTGACCTGCGGCTTACTTGCGGCGCTTGAAGGGATTCCAGCGCGCACCCTTCTCCGCTTCAGGTTCGGGAACAGCAGGGGCCGCCGGGCGTACCTGCGCCGGGGCGTGGCGACCCATGGGCCGCACGGCCTCTGCCTCCGGTTTGGCGTCCTCCTCGTACACCTCGTCCGCCGGGGTTTCCCCCAGGGCGCTCAGGAGTGCGCGGCGGATCCGGTCCGCCGATGGGCGGTCCCCCGGTCGTTTCGCCAGGGCCAGTTCCGCCAGGCGGCCCACCGCGCGCGGCACCAGTGGGTTGACCTGCGTCAGCGACGGGGGGAAGCGCGTCATGTGGGCCACCATCAGTTCCTCGTACGTGTGCCCGTGAAAGGGCCGGTCCCCGCCCAGCAGCTCGTACATCATCACGCCCAGGCTGTACACGTCGCTGGCACTGCTCGTCTCCTCACCCTGGTAGACCTCGGGCGCCATGTAGAACGGACTGCCGCTGGTCTTGCCGCCCTGCGCCACGAAGTACGTGTTGCCCAGGTCGCCCAGCGCCGCGCGCCCGTCGTCCGTGACGTACACGTTCTGCGTCTTCACGTCCTGATGCACTGCCCCCTGGTGGTGCAGGTACGTCAGGGCCGACGTCACGTCCGCCAGGATCCGCAGCGCCTCCATGAGCGGCAGCCGGTCCGGCATCTCGGCCAGCTGCTCGTTCAGCGCGCCTTTCGGGTAGTACGTGATGGCCAGGAACGCGTTCGGTCCGAACGGCGTGCCGCCGAAGCCGCGCACCAGGTGCGGGTGGCGGAACTGCAGCGTCAACCGCACCTCGTTCCCGAACCGTTCGGCGGCGTCCTGCACGGTCAGCGTCTCCGGGTGCGGGATCTTCACCGCGACCAGCTGCCCCTGCGCGTTCGTCGCGAGGCGCACCAGCGAGGTGTTCCCACGCCCCAGAACGCGGTGCAGGGTGTACCCGGTGATGGTGCTCGCCTCGGCCATGCTTGCCCCCAAGGGTGTCACGTTCCGCCGCCCCTGACAAGCGAGAACCTCCGGTGCCGCCCGCATCCCGGAACGTGAGGAGGCGCGTCAGCTCACGCCGCGCGCCCCCCAGTCTGGATCTCCGAACCGTGATTCCCCGTGATCAGGAGCGCCGCTCCGGATCGGCCAGGGTCACTCGTCGTCGCTGTTTTCCTCCGCGACGCGCTTCCCAGCCATCCATTCCAGCCCGGCCCACTGCAGGTCCTCGAGGTCCCCGTCAAGCACGTCGTCCGGGTTGTGCTTCATGACGCCCGTGC
>NZ_SGWE01000004.1:1540000-1705000 GCF_013337115.1 Deinococcus sp. JMULE3 | reverse complement strand
CGAACTGCTCCAAGCGGCCCGCGCGCATCAGGGCCACCCGGTCGCCCAGGCGCAGCGCCTCGTCGATGTCGTGCGTGACCATCACGACCGTCTTGCCCAGGCGCCGCTGGATCTCGCGGAAGACTTCCTGCAGGCGGTCGCGGGCCAGCGGATCCAGCGCTCCGAAGGGTTCATCCATGAGCAGTACCGGCGGGTCGGCGGCCAGCGCGCGCGCCACGCCCACCCGCTGCGCCTGCCCGCCCGACAGCTCGGCGGGACGTTTCTCGCGGTACACGGCAGGGTCCAGGCCAACGAGGTCCAGCAGTTCGTCCACGCGCTGCGCGGTCGCGCGGCGGTCGCGGCCCAGCAGGTCCGGGACGGTCGCCACGTTCTGCGCGACGCTCAGGTGCGGGAACAGCCCGATCTGCTGGATGACGTACCCGATGCCGCGCCGCAGCGCCTCCGGTTTCAGGGTGCGGGTGTCCTGGCCGCCCAGCAGGATGCGGCCCCCGGTCGGTTCGATCAGGCGGTTGATCATCCGCAGCGTGGTCGTCTTCCCGCAGCCCGACGGGCCCAGCAGCGCCGTCAGCTGCCCCTCCGGGAACGTGAGGTTCAGGTCCTGCACGGCGACACTGTCCCCGTAGCGTTTCTCCAGATGCTCCACTTGAATCATGCGGCCCTCCCCAGGCGGCGGCCCAGCCAGCCCTCCAGCGCCCGCAGCGCGCCGTCCACGAGAATGGCCAGCAGCGCCGCCGGGACGGCCCCCAGCAGGATCAGGTCCGACGCGGCACTCTGCAGGCCCTTGAAGATGTACGTGCCCAGCCCCCCCGCGCCGATCAGCGCGGCGACGGCCGCCACACCCACGAGCAGCACCGCCGCCTGCCGCACCCCACCCAGCCACACCGGCAGCGCCAGCGGCACCTGCACCCGCCAGAAGCGCTGCGAGGACGTCATGCCCATCCCGCGCGCCGCGTCAACCACCCGGCGGGCACGCCCCGCAGGGCCACCACGCCGTTGCGCAGCACCGGCAGCAGCGCGTACAGCGTCATGGCCGTCAGCGCCGGGGCCACGCCGATCCCGCTGACCCCGGCCTCACGCAGGGCGGGCACGGCGTTCGCCAGCGCCGACAGCGGCGCGATCAGCAGGCCCAGCAGGGCGAGACTGGGCAGGGTCTGCACGGCGTTCGCCACGCCCAGCACGGCGTCCGCCACCCGCGCGCGACCCGCCGCACACACCGCCAGCGGCACCCCGATCAGCATCGACAGGCCCAGTGCACTGCCCACCAGCCGCAGGTGCTGCGCCAGTTCCTGCACCCAGCGCGGCCCCTCGTTCCGGCCCTCGACAAGCACCGACCAGCCCGCCAGGTGCCCGCCCAGCAGCAGCGCCAGCGCGGGCGGCACCCACAGCCACGCCACCCAGCGGCGTTCCGGCAGGGCCAGCCCCGCTGCGTATGCTGCGACCCCTGCGCCTAGCAGGTACAGCCACACGCCGCTGGCCGCACTGGCCCGCGCGAACTCGGCCTGACCGGCCAGCGCCGCCGCCGTGCGGTCCCCCAGCAGCCACACACCCAGCAGCAGCGCCAGCGTGGCCGGCAGCCACACCAGCCCCCGCCGCCCAAGCCCGACGACAGCGGGAAGCAGCGCCAGCGCGGCCGCCAGCGCCACCCATTCAGGCGGCAACCGCAGGTACTCGCCGGGCGCCAGCCGGTTCGGGCGCAGCAGCACCCACGGCAGCCACGCCCCCGCCAGCATCGGCAGGGCCGCGAGCCACAGCACCAATCGCACGTCACGCCGCGCAGCAGCAGGGGCAGGAGCCTGCGCCCCTGCCCCCACCCCGGTCCGCGCCGTGCTCACCGTCCGGTCCAGCGCGGCGGGCGCATTACTTGATGAGCCCCTTGCCCTTCAGGTACTCGCGCGCCACGTCCTGCGCCGTGCGGCCCTCCAGCGCCACCTTCGCGTTCAGGCCCTGCAGGGTGCTCTGGGTCAGCGTGGCGAACACGCGGTTCAGCAGACCCGTGACCTGCGGATTCGCCTTCAGGGTATCCGTGCGGATGATCGGAGCCGGCTGGTACACCGCCTGCGCGCCCTTCGGGTCCTTCAGCGCCACCATCTTCAGCGCGGCCAGCGTGCCGTCCGTGCCGTACGCCATCGCGGCGTTCACACCGTTCGTGCCGTTTGCAGCGGCCTGCTGCGTCTGGGGCGGCGTCGCCCCGGCCAGCACCAGCTTCTGATCGGCCCTGAGCTTGAAGCCGTACGCGGCCTCGAAGGCGGGCATGGTGTCCGGGCGGTTGAAGAACTCCGGGCTGCCCGCCATCTTCAGCTTCCCGCCGCCATTGACGTACTTGGCGAGGTCCGCGACGCTGCTCAGCTTCGCACTCTGCGCCAGCGCCTGCGGCACCGCGATCACCCAGGTGTTGTTCACGTTCGCGGGCTTCAGCCACGTCACGCCGTTTTTGCTGTCCAGCTGCCGCGCCAGCCCGTAGATCGTGCCAGGGTTCCCGGCCTGCTTCGCGCTGATGTTCGCCTTCGGGAACAGGTACACGGCGTTGCCGGTGTACTCGGGGTACACGTCGATCTCACCGGCCAGGATCGCCTTGCGGTTCACGCCGGTATCCCCCAGGTTCGTCCTGTCGGTCACGTCCAGCCCGGCGTTCCGGAGGGTCAGGACGATCATCTGACCGAGGATCTGCGCCTCGGGATCGAGTTTGCTGCCCACCACGATCGACTTCGCAGACGCCACGCCCAGCGCGGCGCTGGTCAGGAGGGTCGCGCCCAGCAGGGCCGCGCGCTTCAGTTGGTTTCGCATGCGTGCAACGTACCCGCCCGCCCCAGGGGCTCAGGTGGGTCAGGTCACAAAACCCCGCCCACCAACCAGCGCGTGAAGGTTTCTTAAACGGCGCTCATCCGCCCTTCAACGCTGCTGCGACTCGTCCAGGCCCACCCCGAACCCCTGATCCAGCAGCGAATCGTTGTACGTCCGGAACGCCAGCATCGTCTGCGTGCGCGTGATGCCCTCCACCTTGCGCAGGTGCCCGGTCACCACGTCATCCAGATCCTCGTAGCGCGTCAGTTTCAGGATCGCCACGATGTCCCACTCGCCCGTCACCGAGTACACCTCGCGGACACTCGGGACGCCCGCCAGCGCCTCGGCCGTTTCCTGCACGCGCTGCCGCTCGGCCTGCACCATCACGATCGCTGTCACCATGCCCGCCATTGTGCGCCGCGCGCCCACGGCGACACAACAAAGGCCCCACAAGAAGGCCGCGCCGCCTCCCTGGATGGGAGGGGCGCGGCCAAGAGGAGAGGGGTTACAGCACCAGCAGGATCGGCTGCTCCAGCGTCCCGGCCACCTGCGCCAGGAACTGCGCCGCACGCGCCGCGTCCACGTCGCCGTTCAGCGTCAGCGCCGCGCGGCCATCCTGCACGCGACCCACGCTGAGCGTCGTCGTGTGCGGGAAGTGCAGGTCATCCAGATCCATCGACCCGGCGTCCACGACCAGCAGATCCGGCTTGCCCTCGAACGCACCGGCGTCCAGCGCGTCGCGCAGGCTGCCGCTACCAGCAGACATCGCGCCGCCGTCGGCGTGCACCGCCACGCTGCCCAGACCCAGCGTGTCCGCGTGACGCTGAGCCGCACGGGCCACCAGCAGCGCCAGCGGCAGGTCCCGCGACAGCGCCGCCGTCACCTGACCACGCAGGTCATGCAGGGCCGCCACGTTCGCGTCGCGGCGCAGGTACGCGCCGAACCACACCGCGTTCCCAGCGGGCGCCGCCACGGGGGCAGGCATCGGCGCGGCAGGCACGGGCGCGGCGGGCACGGGCGCGGCGGGCACGGGCGCGGCGGGCATGGCTTCCCCGGCGACGGGCTCGTCCGTCGGTTCAGCGGCCGCCGGTTGGGTGGCAGCCGGTTCCGCAGCGACCGGTTCAGTCTCGACGGCTTCGGTGTCGATGGGGTCCACCACGGGCTCCACGGTGGACTCGGCCTCGACCGGCTCGGCCACCACGGCTTCCTCGACCATAGGGTCCTGGGCCGCGACGTCCTCGCCCATCGATTCCTCGACCATGGGCTCGGGCGCTGCGGCGGGCATCTCTTCGGTCGCCGCCTCGGTCGCGGTGTCCTCTTCCTGAGCGGCGACCGGTTCGGGCTCGGTCACAGGTTCGGGCAGAGGCTCGGTCGCGGGCTGCGCTTCCGGCTCGGCCGGTTGCGCCCAGGCGGCGTCGTCCGCCTGACGGCCATCCGTCCAGGCCGCCGCCGGGGCCTCAACCTCGGTCAGCTCGGGCTCGGTCAACTCGGGCGTCACGACCGGCTCGGGCTCAACAGGGCTGGGCTCGACCGGAGTGGGCTCGGCCGGAGCAGTCTCGACCGGTGCGATCTCGACGGGTGCGACGTCGACCGGAGCCACCTCGACCGGAGCCACCTCGACCGGAGCCGCAGCGGCGGGCGTGGGCATCTCGGCGGCCGGAGCGGGCTGCGCGGGCTCGGCCGGTTTCTGGTACAGGCGCGAGAGCAGGCTGCCCAGGCCAGCGGCCAGGCCACCCGCCGCCGCCGGGGCGGGCGCAGGCGTCGGTTCAGGCGTCGGCACGGGTTCCGGCTCGGCCACAGCGGCGACCTCGACCGGGGAGACCTCGACTGGCGCAACCTCGACTGGCGCGACCTCGACCGGGGCTTCCTCGACGGGAGTCACCTCGACCGGGGCACTCTCGACTGGCGCAGTCTCGACGGGCGCGGCTTCCACGGGTGCCGCCTCGACCGGGGTCGGGGTGGGCGCCGGGGTGCCCCAGTTCCAGCCGGCCGCGGCGGGCTGCGCGGGTTCCGGCTCTGGTGCAGCCACGGGTGCGGGCACCGGTTCGGGTGCCGGAGCGGCCGGGATCTCGGGCGCCGGGATGAAGGTGGGTGCGGCGACCTGCGGGGCGGGGGTGTCCTCGGGTTCGTCGTCCAGTTCGAACTCCAGGTCGTCGTCGAGGCTCTCGGTAGCCGGGGCCGGCACGCTGGGCGCCGCCGCGCGGGTCTGCTCGACGAAGGCGGTCAGGTCGGTGTCCACCCCGGCGCCCCTGAGCATGTCGGCGCTCATGCCGGCGCGGCCGAGCATGTCGGCTGTGGGGACCTCCTCGCCGTTCCAGTCGGGTGGGGGCAGGTCCACCGGCGTGCTGGGCGGGTCCTCCTCACCACTCATGACGCGCGACAGGTAGTTCAGGATGTCCTGTTCCACGATCAGGCCACCTGCACCCGAACCCTGCAGTCTCTGCCAGTCAATCCCGTTCGCTTCCGCCAGAATCTTGGCGAGCGGAGCAATCCGATCCATTCATGTCCCCCTTTGTGCGCCACATTGTAAGCGACTTCCTGTTGGTGTGACGCGGTTTTCTTCCCACGGACAGACAGCGCCGGGGACCTGCAGGCGCGGCGCGCATGTGGGCATGGTGTCAAGCGTGCCCCGGCGCGTCTGACAGCGTTCTTTCAGGGGGGCAACCGACCCGTGCGCCGGGTGCTACGCTGCGGGGTAACCTGCGCCAGCGGCCCAGCCCCGGCGCCATGACAGGAGTGATATGCAGATACTTGAGGAGATGCAGTCGCGCGGCCACGAGGCCCTGACGCTGCTTCATCACGCGCCCAGCGGGCTGCGCGCCGCGCTGGCCGTGCATTCCACCGTGCTCGGCCCCGCCATCGCCGGCGTGCGCCTGCGCGAACAGGACGAGGAACTCGCCATTCGCGGCGCGCTGGCGCTGTCCGAGAGCCTGACGCTGAAGGCCGCGCTGGCCGGACTGAACTACGGCGGCGGCGCCTGCGTCCTGATGACGCCCGAGTGCGGCATGGACGACCCGCACGCCAGGGAGGCTCTGTTCCGCGCGCTGGGCCGACAGGTGCGGCCCATGGAGGCCCGCGTGGTCCTCACCGAGGACATCGGCGTCAGCCCGGCCGACATCGCCTTCGTGGCGCAGGAGACGAACTCCACGCTGGGCATGCACACC
The DNA here is from genome assembly GCF_013337115.1 of Deinococcus sp. JMULE3. NCBI lineage: Bacteria > Thermotogati > Deinococcota > Deinococci > Deinococcales > Deinococcaceae > Deinococcus > Deinococcus sp. JMULE3. Next base: position 1,699,055 of record NZ_SGWE01000004.1, on the reverse strand, counting down.
GACACCAGCGCCGTCACCGGCTACGGCGTGTACCGCGGCATGAAGGCCGCCGCGCGCTTCGCGCTGGGCAGCGAAAGCATGCGCGGCGTGCGCGTCGCCATCCTCGGCGTGGGCGCCGTGGGCCGCACCCTGGCCGCGCACCTGCACCGCGAGGGCGCCCGCCTGACAGTCGCCGACGACCGCCCGGAACGCGCCGAGGCGCTCGCCGAGGACCTCGACGGGGTGACCGTCGTGGGCTGCGACCAGATCCTCGACGTGCCCTGCGACATCCTCGCCCCCTGCGGGTACGGGCACTCGATCCGCAGCGCGGACGTGCCCCGCCTGCAGTGCCGCCTGATCGCCGGAGGCGAACACCACCCCCTGACCCGCCGCGGCGAGGACGCCGTCAAGGAAGCCGGGATCGTGTACATGCCGGACTTCGCCATCAACTCGGCGGGACTGATCGCCGCCGCGACCGGACTCGACATGAACCAGGCGGCCGAACGCGTGTACCAGACGGTCGGGCGCATCACGGCCGCCGCCGAGCAGTACGGCAAGACCCCGCACGTCGTCGCCCGCAAGATGGCCGAGCGGCGCATCGACCTGATCGGCAGCCTCGGCAGCGCCGGCACCTGGAGGCAGGCATGAGCATTCCCTTCGTGATCGGCGTGGCCGGCGGCTCCGGCAGCGGCAAGACCACCGTCACCCGCCGCGTCGTGGAAACCGTCGGGCAGGGCGGCGTGGCGGTCCTGAACCAGGACAACTACTACCGCAACCAGGACGACATTCCCTTCGAGGCGCGCCTGAAGACCAACTACGACCACCCGGCCGCGTTCGACTGGACGCTGCTGCGCCAGCACATCGACGCGCTGCTGTCCGGCGTGCCCATCGACATGCCCGAATACGATTTCACGCGCCACACCCGCTCGGACCACACCACCACCGTCCTGCCCGCGCCCGTCGTGGTTCTGGAAGGCTTCTTCGCGCTGTACGACGAGGCGCTGCGCGACCGCATGCACCTGAAGGTTTTCGTGGACGCCGACGCGGACGTGCGCTTCATCCGCCGCCTGCTGCGCGACACGCAGGAACGCGGCCGCACGCCCGAGAGCGTCATCGAGCAGTACCTGGAGTACGTGCGACCCATGCACCTGAGTTTCGTGGAACCCACCAAACGCTACGCCGACGTGATCATCCCGCACGGCGGCATGAACGAACCCGCGCTGGACATGCTCGCCGCGCGCATCCGCACCACCATCTGAGCGGCTCCGACTCCGGCCTCCCTCAATTCCTCTGAATTCTGCTGTCAGTCCGCGCCCCGCACCGCTGCCCCGGCGGCGGGGCGCACTTTCGGGGGACGACACCCGGCCCCGCCCCGCGCCATGCTGAAGGCGCCGCGCCCGCGCGACCAGACCCTGACCTTAGGATGTGCCCTGTGACCCAGCCCGCCGATCCCACCCCGCCCACCTCGACCGGGATGACCGTCCCGGTTCCCTCCCGGCACCCGCTGACCCCGTGGCTGCTGGGCCTAATCCTCCTGAGCGCCATTCCCGCACTGATCCTCGCGGTGCAGCGCGTCCGCTACGAGCAATCGCAGAAGACGGCGGCGCTCGTCATGGACTACCCGGCGGTCGTCACGCAGGCCCGCCGCTTCGGGCGCGAGCCGCTGGACCTGCTCGCCGAGTACCAGCGGCAGGGCGTCAACGGTGTCGGCGTGTACGAGGACGTCATCGGGAACCTCATCCAGCGCGGCGAGGTGTACCTGAAGACCGGGGCGGACCTGCGCGCCGAGACCGGCAGCGCCGCCGTGAACCCCCGCAACTACTACCTGCGGTCCCTGACGCCCGGCGTCGCCGAGGCCCTCCCGGCGCGCTACACCATCCCCACCCGGCAGGTGCAGGTCGGCGGGCAGACCTGGACCGAGTGGCCCACCGACCCCACCTTCCTGCCCGTCGGACCCGACCGTGCGCTCATGGCGCAGCTGAAAGAGCGGGGGTTCATGCTGGTGTACCGCCCCTACGCGGACGACGCCCTGCGTGAACCCGGCGCGGACTGGCCCGACGTGCCCTTCGTGATCTTCAACGGCGAGGAAGTCATCGGGGCGCGCACCCCCGAACTGCTCGCCAAGATCAACGACCGCCTGGGCAACCGCGTGCCCGCCCTGATCGAGGCGACCCCGCAGCGCGGCCTGGACACCCTGATCGCCACGCACGGCGCCGCCCGGACCTTCAGCGTGAACCCCGCGTGGCAGGAACGCCTGGACCCCATCACGCTGGCCAGCAAGTACAACCTCGCCGCGCGGGAACGCAGCATGCGCCTGCTGTACGTCCGCCCCTACCCCACCGTGAACGAGACCAGCGACCTGCTGACCCGCACCACGGACCTGCTGAAGAAATCCGGCGTGAAGGTCACGCAGCCCGTCATCGAAGCCTTCCACGAGAACACCCTGCTGCGCACCCTGAGCCTGATCGGGCCGGTCGCCGCGCTGCTGCTGCTGGGCCTGAGCTTCCCGCTGGTCCGGCTGGGCCTGCTCGCCGCCGCCGGAAGCGGCCTGCTGGCGATCGTCATGAACAAGTTCAACCCCTACGCCGGGGCCGCCCTCATCGCCGCCGTGACCTTCCCCGCGCTGGGCCTCGTGCTGCGCCGCGCCCGCGTCAGCGACTGGTTCGTCGCCACCGGCCTGAGCCTGACCGGCGTGCTGTTCGTCTCCGCGCTGGGCGCCACGAAAGACAGCGTGCTGGGCCTGGACCCCTTCCGCGGCGTGGGCCTGACCCTGCTGCTGCCGCTGCTGCTCGTCGCCCTGAGCTTCCTGCCCCGCCAGGACCTCCGCAAGACCATCGCGGACGTGTACAACGCCCCCATCAAGCTGGGCGACATCCTGATCATGGTCCTGGCCGCCGGGGTGTTCGCACTGGTGTTCCTGCGGCGCGGCAACGCCACCGGCGCCAGCGTCAGCGACACCGAAGCGAAGATCCGCCAGGACCTGCAGGACACCCTGGTCCGCCCCCGCTTCAAGGAGATGGCCGGGCACCCCCTGGGCCTCCTGGGCCTGAGCGGCACGCTCCCCGGCTACTTCGGCGCGCTGCTGATCCTGGGCGGCGTCGTCGGGCAGTCCAGCATCCTGAACACCTTCAGTCACTTCCACACGCCGCTGCTGATCAGCGCCCAGCGCTGCTTCCTGGGCCTGGGCGTGGGACTCATCGCCGGTCTGATCGCCATTCAACTCGTCCGCGCCGCGCTGCACCTGTGGCGCACGTACGGCAAGGCCCCCAGCGAGGTCCGCGCATGAAGGTCACCGTCAGCGGCTACTACGGCTTCGGCAACACCGGCGACGAGGCCATCGCGCTCGCCATCACCCGCGAACTGCGCAAGTACGGCGCGACCCCCCTGCTGCTCTCGAACACCCCCGAGGAGACCGCCCGCACCTACGACTGCGACAGCGAGGCCCGCATGCAACCCGCCGCGCTCCTCGGCGCGCTGCTGCGCTCGCAGGTCGTGCTGTCCGGCGGCGGCGGCCTGCTGCAGGACCGGACCAGCGCCCGCAACCTCACGTACTACCTGGGCGTCATCCGACTGGCGAAACTCCTGCGCCGCCGCGTCGTCGTGTTCAACCAGAGCATCGGCCCCCTGACCCCCGACGGCGGTCGCCGCGTCGCCCGCGCGCTGCGGGGCGTGCCGGTCATCGTGCGCGACCGCGGCAGCCTCGACACGCTGGAAGCCCTGGGCATCCGCGCCGAACTGGGCGGCGACCCCGCCCTGCTGCTGGCCCCCACCCCCGGCCTGACCCGCGACCCCCGCCGCGTGATCGTCGCGCCACGCGGCGACGTCACCGACGCCACCGACGCGCTGAAGGACGTCGTGCGCCGCCTGCGCGCCGAGGAACGCCACGTCACCGCCCTGAGCTTCATGCCCGACCACGACGATCAGGCCGCCCACAGCCTCGGCGCGGACGACGTGCTCAGCACCCGCGACCCGCAGGTCGCGCTGGACGCCATCGCGCAGAGCGGCTACGTGATCGGGGTGCGCCTGCACGCCGTCATCCTGGCCGCCGCCAGCGAGACGCCCTTCAGCGGCGTCGCCTACGACCCCAAGGTGCAGGGCTTCTGCGACGACGCGGGCGCCCCTGCCCACCCCACCCGCCTGAACGCCGCGCAACTGACCGACGAGGCCCTCAGGCGCCGCCTGCCCGACTGGACCGCCATCGAGGACATGCGCCTGCGCGCCGCGCAGAGCTTCAGCCGCGCCCTGGGCCGCTGAGCCCCCCACAGACGAGGAGGCCCCCGGCGTGATGTCCGGGGGCCTCCTTCAGGCGTTCACGCCCCGAGGGAGATCACGTTGCAGGTGCAGCGCGCCATGCTCGTCACGCGGCCCCGCTCGTCCCGGATCTCGATGCTCCAGACGAGCACCGTCCGGCCCCGGTACGCCAGGGTGCCCTCACCCGTCACCCAGCCTTCGGTCACGCCGCGCACGTGCGTGCCGCTCAGGTCCACGCCCACCGCCACCTGCCGCGCCGGGTCCAGGTTCATCCACGAGCCCACGCTGGCGAGTTCCTCCGCCAGTGCCAGGTTCGCCCCGCCATGCAGCCGCCCCGCCGGTTGCCGGTTGCCGTCCACCGGCATGCGCGCGACCACCCGGTCACGGGACACCGCCGTGAACTCGATGCCCAGCCGCTCGCCCAGCGTGCCGGACAGGGCGTTCATGCGCCCTGCCAGTGCCTCCGGGCTCAGGGTGTCCAGTTCATGCGCGGTCGGGAAGTTCAGGTCCGGGTGCAGCGTCATGCACGCATGCTAGCGCCGCCCGGATCAGGACAGCGCGCAGCGGTACGTGACGTTCTGCCAGCTGAACTTCAGGCCGAACAGTTTCCAGGTGCCCAGCAGCGCCGCGTACGCCACGCGGCCCACCGGCTGCCCCTGCGTGACGTACCGCTGGTAGTGCGGCGCGATCTGCGGCAGGGTGCGGCCCACGCTGAGGACCTCTGCGCCCGCGTCGTTCGTGGCCAGCTGCACCACCTGCCAGCGGGTCGGTCCGGCGTCCTCCAGCGTCAGTGCCGCCGCGAGCTCCGGCCGGTCCGGGGCGAGGCACGCCACGCGCTGCACCACCGTCGCCCGCCCGTCCGGGGCGTGCACCTGCTCCACGCGACCCAGCGCCGGGAAGTCACCCGCTGCCAGCCCCGCGCCCACCCCGAACGCCACGCACGCCAGGATCCGCTGCACCATGCGTCAGCGTACGCCCACGCCGCGCGGCGCGGCCAGTGCCGCCAATCAGGGGAGACAGCGGGAAGCGGTGTCAGTCCCAGCGGTGCCGACGGTACGAGCGGACGCAGATGAACGCGACGCAGGCGACGATTCCGGCCAGCGTGCCCAGCAGGTTGGCGCCCGTCTTCACGCCCAGCATGGTGAGGTAGACCGCCAGAATGGCCGCCACGAGGATGGGCTGCCAGGCGCGTTTGCGCAGGCTGACCACCATGCAGCGCAGCAGATAGGAGGTATGGGGGGAGTTGAACAGCAGCATGGCAACCTCGGGACGCCGAACCTGATGAGTCTGACGCCAGAATGAGAAGAAATTCAAAATTTGGTCAAGTATAGCGGGACTGCCAGCCGGGACGAAGAACGGCAGGTCAGCAGCCCCCCACCCCCCGGCGCTACCCTGACCCGCATGACCACCCCGCGCCCCCGCATCCTCGTCGCGAACGACGACGGCATCTTCAGCCCCGGCATCAAGGCCCTCGCGCAGGCCATGGGCTCGTTTGCGGACGTGATCGTCAGCGCCCCCGACGTCGAGCAGAGCGCCGTCGGGCACGGCATCACCATCCGCCGCCCACTGCGCTTCAAGCACACCGCCAGCGCCGGATTCGGCGACATCCCCGCCTACCGCGTGGACGGCACACCCGCCGACTGCGTCGTCATGGGCGTCCACCTGACCGGAAAACCCGACCTGGTCGTCAGCGGTATCAACCTCGGCCCGAACCTCGGCGACGACCTGACGCACAGCGGCACCGTCGCCGCCGCCATCGAGGGCATGAGCTTCGGCATTCCCGCCATCGCGTTCAGCCAGCGCGCCACGCCCGCCGGAGAGTACGACTTCGCCGCCGGAGCCGCGTACGCCGCCCGCCTCGCCCAGACCGTCCTCGCCCGCGGCCTGCCCCCGCGCACGCTGCTGAACGTGAACTTCCCCGCCCAGCCCCCCACCGGCGTGCGCGTCACCCGCGTCGGCCAGCACCGCTGGGAGGACACCCTCCTGACCCGCCACGACCCCGAAGGCCGCGAATACCACTGGGTGTCCGGCACCAGCACCGCCCCCGACGCGCACGACCCCGACACCGACTACGGCGCCGTCGAGGCCGGACTGATCAGCGTCACGCCCGTCCGCATCGACCTGACCGCCCGCGACCTGCTCGGCGACCTCGCCGCACACATCCCGCAGCTGTAACAGCAGGTGCTGGCAAGGGGGGCGTGAGCGGCAGCTCACATCCCCCCTTCAACGAATCAACAGGCCGATCAGGGCTGCACCACCCTGACCTGCGCCGCCGGGACAGGCGTCATCACCGGGCGTTGGAGGTTCGCGGTATTCACGCGGTACACCACGGCGGCTTTCACGCCGCGAGTGGTGGCCTGATCGAGTTCCGCCTGCGAGTTCACCAGTCGGATAGTGGGGGTCAGTTCGTCCGTGAACGCGATCCGGCCGTTCTGCCGGGCGCGCACCCACAGTGTCTCCGGTGCCTCCGCGCCCCGGCGGGCCTCGTTGATCCGCAGGACGTTCTGCACGACCGCGAAGACCTCGCCGTCCTGGCCCGGTACGGCCAGTTGCGGGGCGGCCGGGTCAATGGGCAGGGTGGTGGTCATGGAGATCGTGGTCACGGGCAGGGGCAGTGAGGTGTCCGTGCGGCGGGAGGTGCTCAGGCCGTGGGCCAGGACGTCCACGGTCTGCACCGGGGCGCGGGCCGAGCCGATGGGAATGCGGGCCGAGCCGATGGTCAGCACCGGGTTGGTCTGGCCGGTCAGGGTGAACGGCTGGGTGGTGACGGTCTGCAGGAAGGTGATGAGGAACATGCCGGGCAGGTACCGCTGGCCGCCAATGGTCTGGGTCTGGAAGGAGATCTGGGGAATGCTGCCGGTCGATCCGCCTTTGAGCAGCAGGGCGCTGCTGGCCGAGGCGTCGGCGTTCACGGGAACCTGCGCAGCTTTCAGGGCGGTCAGCAGGTCGGCAACGTTCAGCAGGGGGCCCAGGGTGGCGAACGCGCCTGCCCGGCACTGCTCACGCAGGCCCGCCATGCCGCCGAACTGTGCCAGCAGCCGGTCCATGCGGGCGCGCGTGGCGGGTGACTGGTCGGCCATGGCCTGCCCGGTCACGAAATCGCACTGCCGGATGTCCACGTCGTTGGGCATGAATGCCGATCCGACCGCCGGGATCTGCGCCGCGGCCTGCATGCTCAGGAACCCGGCGACGCCCAGCAGCAGGGCGGCCCGAAGAGTGGCGGGGGCGGTGTGAACGCGGTTCAGGTCACGGGCGATGGCGTGGGGGCTGCCCAGGTCGCGCAGCGCCGCCTGTTCTGCTTCCAGCTCACTCAGGCCGCACAACTGGTGGCGGTAGATCTTGTCCTCGATGGCGCCGCGCAGTTCCAGGGCCGCGTCCCGTTTCTTGTTGCCCCACAGGCCGCGGGTGGCGTGGCGGATGAACTGCTCGCGGGTCATGCCGGGCCGCCGATGACGCCGCGCACGGCGCGGGTGAAGCGGTCGTATTTCTCGCGCTGGGCGGTCAGTTCGGTCTTGCCGGTGGGGGTGAGGGTGTAGACCTTGACGGGGCTGCCGCCGCGCGGGAGGGTCTGGAATTCGCCGTGGATGAAGCCCTGTTTTTCGAGGCGGTGCAGGGCGGGGTAGAGGGTGCCTTCGCGCATGCTGAAATAGCCGCCCGTACTGGCCTGGACGTCGGCGATGATCTGGCCGCCGTAGCGGGGGCCGCGTTCGAGGGTGGCGAGGAGGAGGAGGTCAAGGTGACCTTTGAGCTGCTGGGCGTCCATGGGGCTCCTTCCGGGGTCACGCACGGGTGACCTCGCTTGGCGATGCTAGTGGTAGGGGCATCGTAAAGCGAGGGGCATCGGAATGCAAGGGCGTACGCGCCACGCTGCTCGGCAAGGACAGTTCCGCCCCTGTTGCAGATGCAACGATGCCGGTGGTCGCGCAGCCTGTAGACCCGGCACACAGAAGTTCCTGCCACTGACGGCACCGTCTCCCCGCCACTGGGAACCAGACCGCCCGGTCCATCAACTGCGGTTGGTCGGGTCGTCACCCTCCGCCCGCGCGGGCGCGGTCCGGTCAGGTGATTGACCACCAAATTCCTGTTGTGCGCGCTGGAATGCCTCGCTCAGCGCGTCGTCCGGTGGGGGCGGGGCACTCCAGGTGTGCACGGGTGGGGGCGGCGGCGGGGGCGGAACGCCCTGCCCGAACAGGCCGTTGAGGGCCACACCCACCTGCCCGAGGCCCTGCGCGAACTGCCTCCAGGTGTCTTTCCATCGGCGTGGACGGTGACCGGGCATGGATTCAGCGTAGAGGACCGGAACCTGCCGGGGATCGGTCAAATGGCGCAGTGGCTCCTTATGGGCATCGGAATGCAAGGGCCTGTTTGGTCAGCGGTTCGCCTGAACCTGAAACACCCAGGCGCGCACGCCGTCCGTCACCGGCAGGGGCGGCACCTCGTCCGCCCAGCGGCTCGCCACCAGCGTCAACTCCGGCTGCGCGGGGGAGAGGAGCAATTCCGCGCCCAGGAACCCCGGCCAGCCCGGCAGGGCGTCCAGGAAGGCGTGCAGGGCCGCGCGGGCCGCCTCGCCCTTCCCCTCGGCGTAGTGGACCTGCATGTCAGTACAGACTCAGCGGGTCGCGCGGGTCCCAGCGGAGGTACGTGCCGAAATGCAGGTGCGTGCCCGTGCTGCGGCCCGTGTTCCCCACCCGCCCGACCGGCTGCCCCTGCACGACCAGCTCCCCGGCCCGCACGAGCGTGGCGCTCAGGTGCGCATACCGGGTGATCCAGCCGTCCGGGTGTTCCAGCACGACCGTCCAGCCCCAGCCCCGCTCGAAGTCCGCGCGGGATTCCAGCACCCGGCCCGACCGGGCGGCCAGGACCGGCGTGCCCTGCGGCGCGACGATGTCCACCCCGTAGTGCATCTCGGGACCCTCGTCCAGCACGCGCTCGCCGTAATCGCTGCTGATCGCGTGGTAGCCGGGCAGCGGCCACGCCCAGCGGCCCGGTCGGCTGCCGGTCGCCCGGACGGTCACCGCGCGCGAGGCCGTCGCGGTGCGCGGCGGGATGACCAGTTTCGCGCCTGCCCATACCGCCTTCCCGTCCCGGTACTGCGGGTTGGCGTTCACGAGTTGTGTGACGCTCAGGCCGAAGCGGCGCGCGATCACCGTGAGGTTCTCGCCGTCCTTCACGGTGTACGTCCCCGCCTTCACGGGCGCAGCGGCACGCGGGGCGGAGGAGGTGGGCACCGTCAGCACCCACCCGGCCTGCACGGCATCCGAGGACTTCAGGCGTGGATTCGCGGCGCGCAGGCTGGCCACGCTGACGCCCGTCCGCACGGCGATACCACTCAGGGTGTCCCCGGCCCGGACGGTGTACGTCCCCGCCTTCACGGGCGCAGCGGCACGCGGGGCGGAGGTGGGCACCGTCAGCACCCACCCGGCCTGCACGGCGTCCGAGGACTTCAGGCGTGGATTCGCGGCGCGCAGGGCCGCCACGCTGACCCCCGTCCGCACGGCGATCCCGCTCAGGGTATCCCCGGCCTTCACGCGGTACGACCCGGCGCCCGCCACGCCCGTCAGTCCTGCCGTCAGCACCGCGCCCAGCAGCGCCGCCCGGCCCCAGCTCGCCCCGCCCCACATCCGCACGCCCATTGGCGCGCAGCATACCCGCCGGCCCCCACCCAGGCCGTGAGAAAGCCTGCGCTACCCTGTGGGGGCATGACCGAGCCAGCCGACCCGCGACCGGACTACCAGCCGCCCGCCGGGCACCGCCGCCTCCACCTGACCGTCGCGTGGGACGGCGCGCCCTTCGCCGGGTGGCAGTCCCAGCCGGGCGTGCCGAGCGTGCAGGACACCCTCCACGCCGCGTTCACGGCATTGAACACGGCGGCGTTCCGCCCGGTCGCGGCAGGCCGCACCGACGCCGGGGTGCACGCCGAGGCCATGCCCGCCCACGTGGACATTCCCGACACGTTCCGGGTGCCCACCGCGAAACTCGCCCGGGCGCTGAACGCCCACCTGCCCCCCACCGTGGCGGTCCTGCACGCCGCCGAGGCGCCCGCCGGGTTCCACGCGCGCTTCTCCTGCACCGAGCGGCAGTACGTGTACCGCCTGCTGGCCCACCCGCAGCGGCACCCGCTGTGGCACGGGCGCGCCCTGCACGTCCCGCACCCGCTGGACGCCGCCGCCATGAACGCCGCCGCCGCCGCGCTGACCGGCACGCACGACTTCGCCGCGTTCGCCACGCAGGAGGACCGCCAGACGGTGCGCGAACTGCGGGTGCTGCGCGTGCAGCCCGGCCCGCTGATCTGGGAGATCCATGTCCACGGCGAGAGTTTCCTGCGGCACATGGTGCGCGGACTGGTCGGCACGCTGCTGCTGGCCGGTCAGGGCCGCCTGACCCCCGCGCAGGCCGAGGACATCCTGCACTCGCGGCAGCGGTCCCAGGCGGGCGCGAACGTCCCCGCGCACGGGCTGTCCTTCACCGGGGCGCGCTACGAACGATTTGACGCGAGCACCACGTACCGTTCCTCGCGGTAGGGGAGGCCGTCCGGCCCCGCGTGCGCGTCCCATTCGGGGAGGCGTTCCGGCTCGTTCATCCACTCGCAGCGCCTTCCCCAGTCCTGCCGCGTGGGCACGCGCGCCCGCACGCTGACCCGCCACTCGCCCCGCACCTCCCAGCCCACCGCCGCCAGCCGCCCGGGCACCTGCGGCACGTCCAGGCGCGGCCCGACGTACAGGAACTCCGCGCCCGGCGCCGCCAGTTCCGGCAGGCGAAGGATCACCGAGGTCGGCCCCCGGCGCGACACGATCAGGTCGAACGGCCCCCGCAGTCCGGGCGGGACCTCGCCCTTCGCGGTCCACTCGTGAATGTCCGCGTGCGGGGCGTTCACGCGCGCCTGCGCCACCAGCTCCGGCACCATGTCGAACGCCGCCCAGCGCCCCACCCCGGATGCGAAGCGCGCCGCGTCCGGTCCGTGCCCGCACCCGGCCTCCAGTACCCTGACCGCTGGCACCCGCACGCCCAGCCCCAGCCGCTCCGTGAGCAGTGCGTCGAAGGTCAACTCCGGGTCCGGGCCGTCCAACGTGCGCGCCCACGGGTGCCGGTACCCGCCCAGCTCACGCGCCAGCCGCGCGTACCACTCCCGGGAATGCGGCTTCAGCGGTTCGGTGGTCATCCGCCCAGCGTGACACGGATTCCGTCTGTTTCGTTCACAACCCGGAACTACACCGGGTTGCCAACTCCACGACCGGAACCCGTTTCTCTCCTGCTCGCTCTGCTCGGGTTGAAAGATTTTGCAAACCTTTCAACCGGAGTCCGTATGACACGAGCCTCAAGACTTCACCTGCGCCAACTGGCCTGCCCGCCCGCTACCCTGACCCCATGCCTCCCGACTGGCGCGCGTTCCCCGGCCCTCTGCCGCAGCGGGACGGGAATCAGGCCGTGTGGCGCGGCGGACTGGTCGGCTGCGGCGCCCTGAGTGCCGCGTGCCTGCTGCGCCACCACGCCGCGCCCCTGGGCGTGCCCCTGCCCGACCGGGACACACTGGCCGAACAACTCGCCGCCGCGCAGGGCGCGTTTCGCCTGCCGCTCCCGCAGGGACCGCGCGCCACCTGGCCGTGGGCGTGGCTGAGCGGCCTGAACACCTACCTGAACGACCAGCACCTGCCCCTGCGCGCCCGTGGACGCTGGGGCCTGCACCTGCACGCCCCCCTGACCGCGCACCTCGACCGCCTGTTCGGCGCGGGCCTGCCCGTCATCGGCTTCGAATTCAGCGCCCGCGAACAGCACTACGGGCTGCTCAGCGCCTACGCCCCCGGCCCGGACCTGCCTGCGCGCTTGCACGTGGACGGCAGCCGCCTGCACCTCGCGCCCCGCACCGGGCTGGGCGGCGTGTTCTGGATCGAGGAGGCCTGAGCCGTGAGCTGTAAGCCATGAGTCGAGCCCCCGCCTGAGTCCCTTGCTCACAGTCCAGGGTTCAGAGCCCACAGCCCTGACCCTTCAGCCCGTTCGCACTCCGGCGGCCAGCAGGTGCGGGCTGATGCCCAGCAGCGCCGGGTCGCGTTCGGTCAGGCGCAGGGCGCGCAGGATGCCCTCGCGCCGCTCGGGGTCGCGCATGGCGGCGTCCGGGTCGCGCAGCAGCGCGGCGGGTCCCTCGACGGCGTACACGCTCACGTCCCGGAAGCCCGTACCGCTCAGTTCGCCTTCCAGTTCGTGGGGGTGGTGGAAGTACGCGTCCGTGAAGTGCCCGCGCCGCTGTTCGGGGTTGCGGTGCATGCCGGTGCGGTAGGTGTGCTCGCGGATGGGCCGGGCGTACGCCTCGTCCAGCGCGCTGTCCTCTTTCGTGAAGTCCCCGGCGATATCGGCGGCGCGGGTGATCGCGGCAGCCAGCACCACCCCGCCGGGCCGCAGGACGCGCGCCGCTTCCGCCAGTGCGCGGGCCCGGTCGCGCGGGTCGGTCAGGTGGTACAGCGGGCCCAGCAGCAGCGCCGCGTCCACGCTGCCGTCCGGGTAGGGCAGCGTGCGGGCGTCCCCCAGCGTCACGGACTTCAGGCGCTCCAGCGTGGGGTCCACCCGCAGGCGCGCCACGTGCCCCGGCGTGGCGTCCAGCGCGTTCACCGTGTACCCGGCATTCAGCAGTTCCCGCGCGTACACGCCGATCCCCGCGCCGACGTCCGCGATCACGGCCGGGCAGGGGGGGAGCAGCAGACTCAGCAGTTCCAGGGTGCGGGTGAACTCGATCAGGCCCAGCCCGCGCGTCAGGCGGTCATGCTCGCGGTCCTGCGCGTAGTACGTGCCGATCCCCGCGTGCGCGCCGCCCTGACCGCTGCCGTTCCCTGCGTCCGTCATGCCCCAGCGTACGGACGGGCCGTCAGGGGAACATCCGCCGGATGGCTCAGTCCCGCCCGGCCGGGGGTACGCTGCGCCGCATGACCCGAACCCACGTGATCTCCACGCCGACCGGAGAGGTGCAGACGCACGCCCTCGCGACGCCCGCCGCCGGGCGGCCCACGCTGGTGCTCCTGAGCGGCATGGGCGTCCCCGCCTCCTCGTGGTTCACGGCGCAGGACGATCCACAGCTGGCCGGCATGATGCGCGAGCCCGTCTTCCTGGGGCCGGGCATGAACGACCTGACCGGCGTGCTCGCCTACGACCGGGCGGGGCAGGGAAGCAGCGCGCCCCCGGCTGACCCCCGTGGTCTGGGTGACGCCGTGGCGGAACTGAAGGTGGTGCTCGGCACCTGTACGTCCGGCCCGTTCGTGCTGCTGGGGCACTCGCTGGGTGGGCTCGTCGCGTTCGAGTTCGCGCGGCGCGACCCGGCGCGGGTGGCGGGACTGGTCCTGCTCGACAGTTCCCATCCCGCTCAGGCGCGGCGGCTGGACGCGGTTCGCACGCCGGGCCAGCGGGCGGCGCAGCGTGAACTGGAGCAGGAGATCCGCGAGGGGCACCCGGAACGCTGGGACTTCGCCCAGGTGTTCACTGGGGGCCGCGAGGTGGTGGGGGCCCTGGTGGAGCTGCCGCTGCTGGTCGTCTCGCGCGGGCAGCCGTTCCTCCCGGAGCACCTCACCGTCGACGAGCGTGACCCGTTCACGCCCGCGCAGGCCGATGCATTCACGCGTGAGTGGGCGGCCCTGCAGGCGGAACTGGCCGCCGCCTCCACCCGCAGCCGTCACGTGGTGGCGGCCGGAAGCGGGCACTACCCGCACTTCGATGAGCCCGGACTGGTGCTGCGGGAACTGCGGGCGTTCCTCGCGGTGCTGTAAGGGGCCGCGTCAGCCCAGCTGGACGCGCAGTTCTTTCGGGCCGCGCAGGACGAGGTTCGCCTTGAACGGGGGGTGCGGGTCGGTGACGCGCAGGGCGGGGAAGCGGGTGGCGAGGGCGGCGAAGACCTCCGCGATTTCCAGACGGGCGAGGGGTGCGCCCAGGCAGTAGTGCGCGCCCGCCGCGAACGCGAGGTGCCGGGCGCTGTTGGGGCGGTCCCAGTCGATCCGGTCGGGGTGGGGGAACACGGCGGGGTCGCGGTTCGCGGCGGCGAGCATGGTCTGCACGTGCGTGCCCGCGCTCAGCGTGACGGTCTGGCCTCCGCTCGTGGGGAGGGTGACGGTGTCGGCCAGGGTGCGCCCGTCGAGCTGGACGGGGGACACGACGCGCAGCAGTTCGTCGGGGACGTTCGGGTGGTCCGGGCGGGCGACCAGGGCCGCCCAGGCGTCCGGCTGGCGGTGCAGTTCGAGCAGCGCGCCGGGGATCAGGTTGCTGGTCGTCTCGTGCCCCGCCGCGAGCAGCAGCACGGCGTTCGCGAGGAGTTCGTCGCTGCTGAGGCGTTCCCCGCCGTCCTCGGCGGCGGCCAGGGCGCTCAGGAGGCCCGGTTGCGGGTGGGTGCGCAGGTCGTCCGCCAGCGTGCGGAAGTACGCGCGCATCTCCTGCGCGTCCGCTTCCAGGCGGGCCAGCAGTTCGGGGCTGCCGGTTTCCCCGGCGAGCAGGTCGGCGACGCTCTGCGTCCAGCGGATGAATTTCGCCTCGTCCTCGCCGCGCAGGCCCAGCATGTGCATGATCACGCGGGCGGGCAGCGGCGCGGCCAGTCCGGCCACCAGGTCCACCTCCCGGTCCGTGGGCAGGGCGTCCAGCAGGGCGTTCACCTGCGCGCGGATCAGGTCCCGCTGCTCGGCGACGACGCGCGGCGTGAACGCGGCCTGCACCAGTCCCCGCAGCCGTGCGTGGGACGCGCCGTTGTGGAACAGCATCATGGGTTGCAGCAGTCGCAGGCTGGCCGTGTCGGCCGGGACCTGCGAGATGATCGCCCCGCTGCGCGCCGCCGGGGAGCGCAGCACCGCGCTGTTCAGCGCGTGCGACGTGGCGAACGCCGCGCCCCACCCGGCCGGACTGACCACGCCCAGGGGGTCGAGTGAGCGGATCGCCTCGTACGCGGGGTGCGGGTCGCGGGCGGTGTCCGGGTGCCACAGGGCCTGCACGGCCCCCTGCACACGCTGTTGTTCCGGAGTCAAGGTGGCCATGGGGCTGGTCATGCTTCAGGGTGCCCACGCCTCTCCTCGACGTGCAAGAGAAAACGTCGAGTAGAGGCCGGGTGGGCGCGGTACGCTGCGCGCATGCCGCGAACCTGGACGCGCCTGGACGACCCCCAGGCCACCCGACTCGTCCTGCACCCTGACTACGCGCACCTGCTGGGCCTGCTGATGACCCGCGAGTGGACCGCCGCTGACCTCGCCCGGCACCTGCATCGCCCGTTGAACGCCACGCACCACCGCCTGACCCGACTGAAACGCGCCGGGCTGGCCGTCACGCGCGCCGAACCCCGCCGGGGCCGACCTGTGCAGCATTACCGCGCGGTCTCCGACGCGTTCCTGATTCCCTACCACCGCACCACGCTGGGCAGCCTGGAGGACCTGATCGGCCTGCACGAGGACACCTTCAACGCCGTGTTCCACCGCGCGGTCGTGCAGGCTGGCCTGCCGCTCGTGCAGCGCGAGGAGGACATCGCCGTGCGCCTCTACACCACGCCGGGCGGCACCCGCATGGACATCACCCCCCGCGCCGGGAGCTTCGACCTGCTCGACCTGCTGCGGGACGACGCCCCGGCCCTGACCGCGAACTGGGGCACCCTCCACCTGACCCGCGAGGACGCCAAGGCCCTGCAACGCGACCTTCAGGCGCTGCTGAACCACTACGGCGCGCGCGGCGGCCCCGACGCGTACCTGTACCGCCTGAACCTCGCCCCGGCAGGATGAGGGTGTGGGGAGTGGGTTGTGGGGCTGTTCCCACTCCCCACTTCCTACTTCCCACAACCCCTTTACCCTCGCCGGGTGACGCCGTCGGTCGTCAGCAGGGGGCCGTACAGTTCGGGGCGGCGGTCGCGGAAGAAGCCCATGCCCGCGCGGAACTTCCGGGCTTCACGCAGGTTCAGGGTGTGCAGCAGGGGCCCTTCCTCGGTGTCGCCGAATTCCGCGACCAGCTCGCCGGTGTAGTCGCTGATGAAGGTGTGCCCGTAGTACGTCTGCTCCAGGTCCCCGACGCGTTCGGTGCCGATGCGGTTCGCGGCGGCGACGTACGTGCTGTTGCTGACGGCGTGCCCGATCATGGCCCGCTGCCACATGTGGTGGCTGTTGGGCGTCTCGACCTCGGCGGGCTCACTGCCGATGGCGGTGGGGTACAGCAGGAAGTCCGCGCCCTGCAGCATCATCACGCGGGCGGTTTCGGGGTACCACTGGTCCCAGCAGATGCCGACGCCCACGCGCCCGTAGCGGGTGTCCCACACCCGGAAGCCGGTGTCGCCGGGGTTGAAGTAGTACTTCTCCTCGTAGCCGGGCCCGTCGGGGATGTGCGTCTTGCGGTAGTTGCCCAGAAGGGTGCCGTCCGCGTCGATGCACACGAGGCTGTTGTAGTGTGCCTGCCCGGCCTTCTCGAAGTACGACAGGGGCAGCACCACGCCCAGTTCCCGCGCGAGGTCCTGGAAGCGGCCCACGAACGGGTGACCTTCGAGCGGGTGGGCGAGGTCGAAGTACTCCTCGCGTTCCACCTGGCAGAAGTACAGGTTTTCGAACAGTTCGGGCAGCAGGATCACCTGCGCGCCCTGCGCGGCCGCGTCGCGCACGTGCTGGACGGCGCGGCTGACGTTGTCTTCCAGCTGATCGGTGACGTGCATCTGCACGACGGCCAACTTCACGGTCTCGGGGCTCATGCCCCCCAAGCTACCGGATGCACCGGCGGGCAATGGTGCGAGGGGGCCTGGGCTGGCGTTTCGGGAGGGGCTGTCTGGAGGGGGCGGCGGGAGGGGGCGGCGCTGGCTAGTCCCCGGCGGCGCGCGTGGTGGGGGCCGTGGGTAGAGTGACCGTATGAAGTACGTCTCCACGCGTGGCGCGACCCTCGGTTCCTTCTCGGACGTGCTGCTCTCGGGCCTCGCCCCGGACGGCGGTCTGGCGATGCCCGAGTCGATTCCCACGGTCACGCCTCAGCAGCTGGAGGCGTGGCGCGCCCTGAGCTACGCCGACCTCGCCTACGAGGTGATGCGGTCCTTCATCACGGACATTCCCGAGGGGGACCTGCGCCGCCTGCTGCGCGACACGTACACCGAGGAGGCCTTCCACAGCCCCGAGATCACGCCCCTGACGCCACTGGGGGACAGTGGTCTGCACCTGCTGGAACTGTCGAACGGGCCGTCCCTGGCGTTCAAGGACATGGCCATGCAGTTCCTCGGGCAGGTGTTCGAGTACGTCCTGGAGGCCCGTGACGAGCGGCTGAACATCCTGGGCGCCACCAGCGGCGACACCGGCAGCGCGGCCGAGTACGCCATGCTCGGCAAGGCCCGCGTGAACGTCGTGATGCTCTCCCCGCACGGGCGCATGAGTGCCTTCCAGCAGGCGCAGATGTTCAGCCTGCAGGAGGCGAACATCTTCAACCTGGCCGTGGAGGGGGTTTTCGACGACTGCCAGGACCTCGTGAAGGCCGTGAACGCCGACGCGGACTTCAAGGCCCGCTACGACATCGGGGCGGTGAACTCCATCAACTGGGCGCGGGTGCTGGCGCAGGCCGTGTACTACTTCCGGGCGTACCTCGCCCTGAACCTCCCCGCCGGTGCAGAGGCGGACTTCAGCGTGCCGTCCGGGAACTTCGGGAACGTGTTCGCCGGGTACCTCGCCAAACGCATGGGCCTGCCCGTGGGGCAGCTGATCGTCGCCAGCAACGAGAACGACGTCCTGCACGACTTCTTCAGCGGCGGCACCTACCACGTCCGCCCCGCCGACCGGGTCGCGGTGACCAGCAGCCCCAGCATGGACATCGGCAAGGCCAGCAACTTCGAACGCTACCTGTACCTGATCGCCGGAGCGGACGCCGTGCAGACCCGCGGCTGGTGGGACGAGGTCGGCCAGAGCCGCCCCGTCGCCCTGAGCGGCACGCCCCACTGGGACGCCGTGCAGGCCAGCGGCTTCCGCTCCGGCCGCAGCACCCACGCCGACCGCCTACGAACCATCCGCACCGTCTTCGACACGTACGGTCGCCTGATCGACCCGCACACCGCCGACGGCCTCCTCGTCGGGCAGGCCTACCGGCGGCCCGGCGTGCCCATGATCTGCCTGGAGACCGCGCTGCCCGCCAAGTTCGAGGCGACCGTGCAGGAGGCCGTGGAGCAGACCCCAGGGCGCCCCGCCCGCTTCGACGGGATCGAACAGGCCCCCAAGCGGTTCCAGGTCATCCCCAACGACGTGCAGACCCTCAAGGACTTCATCACGGCGAACCTCACTCCCAGGGACCCCGCCTGACGCTCGGGCGGGCCGGTCAGCGGGGCGTGACGGTGCAGGCGCCCAGACTGGTGCCCTGATCCTTGCTGTCACGGTGACTGGTCGCGTCCCCTTTCACGCTGCCCGCCCCCACGCCACCCTTCGCGGCGCTGCACACCAGGAAGGTCCTGTCGGCGCGCTGCACGATCAGCAGCAGCCCGTCCGCGTCCGCGCTGAACAGCACGCTGCCCTTCTCGCTGCCGCGCGTGGCGGCGCCCGCGAAACCGTCCTCGTCCGGTTCGTCCAGGCTGACCGTGAAGGTCCCCACGCCGGGGAACGCCACGTCCCAGCGCTGCCCGACCTTCAGGGCCAGCGGCCACCGCAGCGTGGCGCCCGACCCGGCGCCCGCACTGGCGAGCGTGCAGGTCCCGGCGGCGACGCCCGGATCCTTGCTGTTCTGGTAGGTCCGGGCCGCGCCGCGCTGCGTGCGGTCCACGCTGCAGGTCAGGAACGTCCCGTCCCCCCGGCCGACGATCATCAGCAGGGACCCGCCGTCCAGCGTGAACAGCGTCTCGGTGGTGCTGCCGCCCTGCGTGGCGGTGCCGGGGTAGTCGCCCTCGCTATCCCTGGTGCCCAGTTTCACGCTGTACGTGCCGCCCTGCGCGAAGTTCACCGTCCAGGTCTGCCCGGCGGCGAGCGCCGGGGGCCACGCCCCGGCCGGGGTGCCTCCCGATCCGCCACTGCCCGATCCACCGTTGCCAGTCCCGCCACTGCCCGACCCGCCACTGACAGTCCCGCCCCCGGAACCGCCGGACCCGCCGCGCCGCACCACGAAGCCCGTCACGTTCGGCGTGATCAGCCCCCACGCCAGCGCCAGGGGCCGCATGAACGACGTGCGGGAATTGTTGTTCCCCGCCACGCCCGCCGAGTGCACCCCGACCAGCACGCCGCTCTCGTCGAACACCCCGCCGCCCGAGTTGCCGGGACCGGTCTGCGCGTCGTGCTTGACCCACTGCCGCCCGCTGCTGCTCAGGTCCTCCCCGGTAAATCCCCCCACCGACCCGCGCGAGAACGACAGCGTCATGCCCCCGGTCCCCTGGAAGCCGAACACGAACACGTCGTCTCCGATGCTCAGGGTGTTCGAATCCCCGACCTCCACGAACGGCAGGTTCAGCTTCCCGACCGGTTTCTCGTTGCGGTCCTCGACGATCTGCACGATCGCCAGGTCGAGGTTCGGGTCGGCGGCGACCACCCGGCCCCAGTACGTGAACACCGGTTCCCGGTCCGCGAACTGCACGACCCGCACCTGAATCCACGGCGAGAGCTGCCGGGTGTCCGGATCGCCGACCACGTGGTAGTTCGTGAGGATGAACCCCTGCGGACTGATGATGCTGCCCGACCCGCGCGAGCCGTCCAGGTCGCCGTTCTGATCGGTGGGCAGCAGCATGACGGTCGCCTGGATGATCCGCTCGCGCGTCTCCTTCGGCAGGGACTGCGCGCCCGCCGCGCCCAGCGTGAACGGAGCCAGCACCGAGGCGGTCAGCAGCGCGGCCCGCGCCATTCCCTTCAGGGGTCTCATGGGCTATTGAACCGCAGGTCAGGCGCCGCTGCCTAGCCCCCCGCAGAGGGCTTCACGCGCCCGGCACGCCCGCCTCCGCGAAGGTCCGCATCTCCCGCAGCGTCGCTGCTGCGCCCAGCAGGATCGGCGCGGCCAGCACGCCGCCCGTGCCCTCGCCCAGGCGCAGGTTCAGGTGGAACATCGGCTTCAGGCCCAGGTGCGCCAGCTGCGCCGCGTGCCCGATCTCGGCGCACTCCCCGGCGGGGAACAGGAAGTCCCGCAGGTGCGGCGCGAGGGCCACACCGACCAGGGCCGCGCTGCCCTCCACGAACCCGTCCAGGATCACCGCCCGGCGGCTGGCGGCGGCCTGCAGCATCACGCCCAGCATCGCCGCGATCTCGAAGCCCCCGAACTCGGCCAGCACCCTCAGCGGGTCGGTGGTCGGTGTGCGGTCCAGCGCCGCGCGGATCACGGCGACCTTGTGCGCCAGCCGCGCGTCGTCCACGCCCGTGCCGCGCCCCGTCACCCGCGCCGCGTCCAGGCCCAGCAGGCGCGCCGTGATCGCCGCCGCCGGGGTGGTGTTCCCGATGCCCATCTCACCGGGAATCAGGACGTCCGCGCCGTCTTGGGTCGCGCGGCGGGCCAGCGCCGCGCCCGCCAGAATCAACACCTGCGCCTCGTCCACGGTCATGGCCGCCTGCACGCTCAGGTCATGCGTGCCCCGCCGCAGGGCCGCCCGCACCAGCGCCGGATGCTCGGGCAGATCCGCGTTCACCCCGGCGTCCATCACGTACACCCGCGCGCCCACTGCCCGCGCCAGCGCGTTCACCGCCGCGCCGCCCGGCCCCGCCGGGGTGTCCGCCAGGAAGTTCGCCACCATCGCCGGGGTCACCTCGGGCGGGTAGGCGCTGACGCCCGCGCGGGCCACGCCGTGATCCCCGGCCGCGACGATCACCGCCACGCCGCGCGGATCGGGCCGCTCAGTGCCCAGCACGCCCGCGAGGCGCACCGACAGCTCCTCCAGGTCACCCAGCGCACCCGCCGGTTTCGTCAGCTGCGCCTGCCGCGCCCGCGCCCGGTCCATCACGTCGGCATCGGCAGGCTGGATGGCGGTCAGGAGGGCCGTCAGGTCAGGAAGCATCAGCGCGCATTCTGCCCGTTCAGGCGGGCGGGCGCAGCGCCGTCAGCCACCAGTGTCCGGCCTCGCGGCGCAGGGTGGCGACCGTGCCGGGCGGTGCGGCCACGGCGGACAGGTTCACGGTCAGGCGCAGCGCGGCCAGCAGTGGCCCGGCGTGCGTGAAGGCCACCACCTCGCCCGCCGGGAGGGTGTCCAGCCATGCCTGTACGCGGGTGTGGAAGCCCTGCCCGGTGTCGCCGCCGGGGGGGCCGTGGGGACTGGTGGGTTCGCTCAGCGCCTCGATCCAGGCGCGGGGCGCGTCGCCGTGCGCGGCCTCCAGTTCGGCCCAGGTGTGCCCGGCCATCACGCCGCAATTCGCCTCGGCCAGCGCCGGGTGGGGGAGGGCACCGGGGAATCCGGCCAGTCGCGCGGTCTGCCGGGCGCGGCCCAGCGGGGACGTGAACGCCAGCGCCGCCCGTGGCAGGTCGAGGCGGCGGGCCAGCGCCTCCCCGGCGGGCGTGAGGGGGGCGTCCTCATGCGGGTGCGGGTAGCGGCGCTGCGCGTTCGGAAGGGTCGGGGCGTGACGGACCAGATGCAGCGTCAGGCCCCCGGACATGTTCAGCGGCCCCAGGCGAACGCGCCCAGCGCCAGCAGTTCCGCCGTGACGACGATCAATCCGTACGTGTCGCCGTTCAGGCCGCCGCCCAGCCGCCGCGCCGCGAACGCCGCGACGAGCAGCGCGCCCACCAGCGCCGCCAGCCACGCCACCCACGCGCCGGGCACCAGCAGGGTCGGTGCGGCCAGCAGCAGCGCGGCCCAGACGCGACCCTCGCGGGAGCGGGCGCCCAGGCTCTCGGCGCGGGCGGCCGGGTAGGTGTTCATGGGAATCAGCAGCAGCGTCCGCGCGGCCACCGCCGCCACCAGCGGCGCCAGCGGCGGGACGGGGGCCGACAGCAGGCTCCAGAGCAGTAGCAGGTACAGCCCACCGGTTGCCAGTCCGAACGCGCCCATGTGGACGTCCCGCAGGATCACCAGCCGTTCGGCGGGGGTCTTCATGGCGAACAGGGCGTCGGCGCTGTCCACCAGCCCGTCGAAGTGCAGCATGCCGGTCAGCAGCAGCCACGCGCCCACGCCCAGCGCGGCGATCACCCCGCCCGGCAGCGGCACGTCCAGCCACAGCAGCCCCGCCACCACGCCGCCCACCGCGTACCCGGCCAGCGGGTAGTACGCACTGGCCCGCGCAAAGTCCCCGTCCCGGACCTCCTCGATATGCGGCAGGGGCAGGGTCGTCAGGAACGTCAGCGCCAGATGCGCCGCGCGCAGCTGATCCCGGATCACGGCGTCTCCAGGCAGATGGAACGCTGGACGTGACGGGGGCGGCGCCCGCTCACCCCCACCCGGCCTCCCCCCTCAAGGGCGAGGAGAGAGCCCGGCGCCTCTGGCCTGGGCATCACGGGGTCTGCACGTGGATCTGCGCGGCGACACCCAGGGACAGCGTCAGGGTGTGGTCGGTCGCCCAGACGGTCAGGGTGCCCAGCGCGGCGTCCACCGCGTCCAGTCGCAGCGGCGCGCCCGGCGTGAGTCCGGCGGCCACCAGGGCCCGCAGCTGATCGGCGTCCCCGTCCGGGACGCGCGCCACGGTCGCCGTGTCCCCGGTCGCCAGTTGCGACAGGCGCCGCTGCGGCTGGTGCGGCAGCTCACCCTCCAGGGTGGGGATCGGGTCCCCGTGCGGGTCGTGCGTGGGGTCGCCCAGCCACGCCGCGATGCGCGCCTCCAGCCGTTCGCTCAGCGCGTGCTCCAGGCGCTCGGCTTCCTCGTGCACCTCGTCCAGCGGGACGCCCAGCGCGCGGTGCAGGAACAGTTCCAGCAGCCGGTGGTGCCGCAGGACCTCCAGCGCCACCCGTTCGCCCTCGGCGGTCAGCTGCGCGCCCTGGTACGGCGCGTGCGACACGAGGCCCTGCTCGGTCAGTTTGCGGAGCATGCCGGTCACGCTGGCAGGCGCGACCTCCAGCGCCGCCGCGAGCGCCTGGGTGTTCACCTTCCCCGACTGTCCCAGCATGTACAGGTGCTTCAGGTAATCCTCCGCCGAGCGGGACAGGGAACGGCCGGTCATGCCGCCCAGTGTAGCGGCACCGCAGGTGGGAACTTTTTCGCGGCGGGCCTCCTCTAAGGTATGAGGTGCCCTTGAATGACCCGCACGACACCCTGTCCGACCTGCAACTCGCGCGCCTGGCCGCGCGGGACGAGCGGGCCTTCGAGGCGCTCGTGAGAACCCACGCGCCGCAGGTGCACCGCCTCGCTGCCAGCCTCGTGGGGCCGGGCGCGGCGGACGATGTCGTGCAGGACGTGTTCATCGCCGCGCACAGGGCCCTCAGGGGCTTCCGGGGCGAGGCGAGCCTGAGCACCTGGCTGCACCGCATCACCCTCAACGCCTGCCACAAGGCACTCGGCGCGCGGCAGGCGGTGCCGCTGGAGGACACCCCCGAACCCCACGCGCCGCACGACCCGGCCCGCGCGGGCGAGCAGGCGCAGGTCCGCGACCGCCTGGCCCGGGCGCTGGCGCAGCTGCCGCCCGATCAGCGCGAGGCGGTCGCGCTGCGGGAACTGTCGGGCCTGGACTACGCCGAGATCGCCGCGCTGACCGGCGCGGAGCTCGGCACCGTGAAGAGCCGCATCAACCGGGGCCGCGCGGCCCTGCGCGCCCTGCTCACCCGCGCCGGAGTGACCCCATGACCCACCCCACTGACCGTCACACAGATGACTTCGATGAGCTCGACGCCCTGTTCGAGCAGGCACGCACGCTGACCCCCGCCGACCTGGGCGCCGCCGACCGCTTCCTGACCCGCCGCCGCGCCGCCCGCACCCGCAGCCGCGCGGGCTGGCTGACCGGCGCGCTGGCCTCGGCAGCCCTGGTGGCGGGCCTGACCGTCCTGCTCCCCGCGCCGCAACTGCCCGGCCCGCTGCCCAGCAGCGCCGCGTACGACGCCTACCAGAGCGCCTGGGGAGCCGACTGGTGAGGCGCACTCTGTCCCTGCTCCTGCTGACCCTGGGCACCGCGCACGCGGGCGACCTGGAGGACGTGCAGGCCGCGCTGAAGAAGGCCCGCACCCAGGTGGCGCGCGGGCAGGCCGAGGTGACCGTCCTGTTCCCCCCGCGCCCCGACCCCACCCGCACGGCGACGCAGCTGCCCGCCCTGACGGTACGGCCCGCGCTGCTCGCGAGGAACTTCAACGTGACCCGCGGCGGCACCGAGCAGGTCGCCGGGCGGGACGCCACGCGGTTCACCCTGACCCCCAAACTCGGGGACGCGGCCCGCTGGACGCTGTGGGTGGACCTGAAGTGGAACGTGCCGCTGGCCTTCGAGGAACGCGGCGCGGACGGCACGCTGGCCCGCCGCGCCGCCCTGACCCGCGTGCAGGCAGGAATCGCCCGCGTGAACCGCCCGGCCCCGCCCGCCGCGCCCGAGGGCCTGCGCGCCGCGCTGAACCGCGCCCTGCCGGGTCTGCGGCTCCCACCCGGATTCATTCCCGTGGCGGTGCAGGCGCGCGGCAAGGGGCTGGAGGTCGCCCTGACCGACGGCCTGAACGTCCTGGCGCTGGTCGTCGCGCCACAGGACGTGAAGGCCGCGCCCGGTGTGGCCTCGCGCCGCGTCGGGCAGCGGTTCGTGTGGCTGGTCGGGAACCTGCCGCAGCCCACGCTGCAGGCCGCGCTGGCGGGCGTCCGCAGCGCCACGCCGGACCCGCTGGGAACTTTTTCGGCCCCCGCCGACTCCAATCCATAACGCCCCCCCACCCGGTCCCCGACCGCCGCAAGGAGTTCCGCATGCCCCTGACCCCCCTGTCCCGCCCCCTGACCGCCGAGGACGCCGCGCACTTCCTGCGCCGCACCGCCTTCGGCGCGACCGACGAGCAGATCCGCGCCCTGGTCGGCAAGAAAGCGCAGGACGTGGCCCGCGCGGCCCTGGCCTTCGATCAGAGCGTCGCGCCCGGCAATCCCTTCGATCCCCTGCAGGGCGCCACGCCCGGCGCGGCCCTGCAGCTCGGGCGGGGCGCGTGGCTGTACGAACTCGCGTACGGCCCGCACCCGCTGCGCGAGAAACTGGCCCTGACCTGGAGCAACCACTTCGTGATCGCTACCGACAAGGTCCGCAACGTACCCGCCGTGGCGGACTACCTGAACCTGCTGCGCCGCCACGCCGCCACGCGGTCCTTCGAGCGCTTCACGCTGGAGGTCGCGCAGTCCCCGGCCATGCTCCGGTACCTGGACAACGACCAGAACCGTAAGGGCAAACCGAACGAGAACTTCAGCCGTGAACTGCTGGAACTGTTCACGACCGGCATCGGCGCGTATACCGAAAACGACGTCCGTGAGGGCGCCCGCGCCCTGACCGGCTGGACCTTCCAGGGGGGGCGCGGCAACAGGCAGTACCTCGAGCAGCCGCGCTTCGTGAACCAGACGCAGCAGCATGACACCGGCAGGAAGACGTACCTGGGCCAGAGCGGCGCCCTGAAAGGCGAGGACATCGTCCGCATCGCGACCTCACACCCGGCCACCGCGACCTTCGTGAGCCGCAAACTACACCGCGCGTTCCTGGCCGACACCCCCGACGACGCGGCCGTCAAGGGCAGCGCCGACACCTGGACCCGCACGAAGGGCGACGTGATGGCCGTCCTGACTGAACTGCTCGCCAGCGAGGCCTTCTACGCCAGCCGCTCGCGCATCATCCGTTCGCCCGTCGAGTTCCTGGTGGGCGGGATCCGCACGCTGGGCCAGCCGAAGATCGACGCGCGGTCCCTGCTGAACCTCGCCGGGACCGCCGGGCGCATGGGGCAGGTGCTGCTGGAACCCGACACCGTCAAGGGCTGGGACGGCGGCCGCGAGTGGATCAACGACACCACCCTGCTGCTGCGCATGCAGGTCGCCGCCGCGCTGACCATGGGCTCCAAGGCCCCGAACCTCGACACGCCGCCCAGCCTGCTGGCCCTGACCGGCCAGGAACGCCCGGCGGGCGCGGTGCTCCTGAGCAGCCTCAGGGGCCGCCAGCGCACGTACCTGAGCCTGATCAGCCCCGAATTCCAGCTCGCCTGACCTGCCCTGACCCCCCCCGGAGGAGTGCCCCGTGACCAACCGACGTGATTTCCTGAAACTGTCCGCCCTGGCGGTCGCCGCCACGAGCGGCATGCCCGGCTTCCTGGCCCGCGCCGCCACCCAGGCGGGTGGCACGAAGACCCTGGTGGTCGTGCAGCTGACCGGCGGGAACGACGGCCTGAACACCCTGATTCCCTACAGCAACGGTGCGTACTACGCCGCGCGGCCCACCATCGCCATCCCGAAGAAGGACGTGCTGACCGTCACGCCCGACCTCGGCATGCACCCCGCGCTGCGGCCCCTGATGAAACTCTGGGACGACGGACACCTCGCCTGGATGGAGAACGTCGGGTACCCCAACCCGAACCGCAGCCACTTCGCCAGCATGGCCATCTGGCACACCGCCGACCCCAGTCAGGCGCAGGCGGACGGCTGGATCGGCCGGATCGCGGAGAAGATCGGCGACCCGTTCTGCGCCAGCAACCTGGGGGCCGCCACGCCGCAGGCGCTGCAGGCCAGCGAGTTCAGCCTGCCCAGCATCGACTCGGTGGACAACTTCCAGCTGAAACTCCCGGCCGGGATGAACACGCCGTTCGAGTCCCTGCTGAACTCCCCGCGCAGCGGCGAGGCCGCGTACCTGACCCGCGCCACCCGCCAGATGATGAAGAACACCGCCCGCGTGCAGGAGAACGTCAGGAAGTACAGGTCGGGCGCCACCTACCCCGACACGAAGTTCGCCTCGCAGCTGCGCGACGCCGCGCGCCTGATCGCCGCCGGGGTGGGGCAGCGCGTCATCTACGTGTCGCTGGGCGGCTTCGACACGCACGCCGGGCAGCGCGCCGAACAGGACGGCCTGCTGACAACCCTCGCCGGGGGACTCAGCGCCTTCCAGGCGGATCTGGAAACCCAGGGCCTCGCCAAGGACGTCATCGTGATGGGCTTCTCCGAGTTCGGGCGGCGCGTCGCGGAGAACGGCAGCGCGGGCACCGACCACGGCAAGGGCAGCGTCATGTTCGCCTTCGGGCAGGGCGTCAAGGGCGGCGTGCACGGCAGCAGCCCCGACCTCGAAGACCTCTCCGAAGGGGACATCAAGTACAGGCAGGACTTCCGCGGCGTGTACGCCGAGGCCCTGACCCGCTGGCTGAACCTGGACGCGCGCGGCATCCTGGGCGGCACCTTCACCGGACCGCGCTGGATCGCGTGAACGCCCGCGTGGGCAGCCTCAGCGTGAAGGGCGTCGGGCTGACGCTGGGGGCACTCGTGCTGCTCTCGCCGCTGCTCAGCCCCGCCGGGGCGCTGCCCCGCTACCGCATCCAGGCCGCGCCGCAGCTGCACCTGACCGAAGGCAACGAACTGTGGGAACTGGACCGCCGCGTCATGCCCTGCACGTACTGCCACGTCAACCCGGACGGCGGCGCCCCCTGGAACCCCTTCGGGCAGGCCATCCAGGCCACCTTTGCAAGCGAGGCCAGAGAGGGGCGGCACCTGACCTTCCCCCAGGCGCTCTCCACCCTCCTGCAGGCCGATACCGACGCGGACGGCGACGGCTATCCGGACGCACTGGAGATCTACGCGAAGACCCTGCCCGGCGACCCGGCCAGCCACCCCGCCACCCCGCTGGATGAGCTGCGCGCGGCGTTCGCGGCAGCCGGAGGCGCCGAGCAGTTCGCCACGCCGAAGAAGAAGGCGGGAAAATAAAAAAGCCGCCTCTCGGGCGGTGATGTCTAAAACTATAGCGCGGTATGCAGGGGCAGTCAAGCCTATGCGCCGGGTGGGTGATGTGCAGAGGCGCCCCCGCTGGATTGGGGGCGCCTCTGACCTCTGCTGGGGGGATCAGCGTCTGACGTCGTACACGCTGACGCTGCCGGGCTGGCCGACCTGTCCGGCGCCGACCATCAGTTGCGTGCCGGTGTCGGACCACGTCAGGAGGTTCGTGCGCAGGCTGAACTGCCCGGCGCGGGTCAGCAGGGTGCCGCTGGCGGTGTCGAAGACGTGCAGGGCGTTCTTCGCGTCGTTCGTCAGGACGGCCAGGAGTTTCCCGTCGGGGCTGAAGCGCAGCGCGCGCACGGCCGCCGTGAACTTCAGGGTCTTGAAGGCAGTGGTCGCGCCGGGTTTGACGAGCGCCACGAACGGCGCGTCGTCCACCGAGTACGCCACGGCGAGCGTTCCGCCGCGACTCTGCTGGAATTCCTCGCTGGACGCGTCGGTGGGCAGTTTCACGGCCACCTGGGTTTTGCCGGTCTTCACGTCCAGGCGCAGGGGGTTGCCCTCGTGCGGGATGACGAGCACGGCCTTGCCGTCGGTGGTGGGCAGCGCGTCGTGGATGTCCTCGACTTTCAATTGCGCCGCCGTGAACTGCGCGACGATCTTGCCGGTCTGCCCGTCCAGCAGCGCCAGGCCCTCGTAGCCGCTGACGGTGGCGTAGCGTCCGTCGGGGGAGGTGTGCAGCGTCTCGAAGTCCACCTTGCTGCTCAGCGCGGGGAGTTTCACGATCTTCCCGGCGCGGTACACGTTCACGGCGCCGCTGCCGTTCAGGGTCCACACCTGCGCGCCCTGCGTCTCGGCGGCGTACAGGCGGTCGCGGTTACCGACGTTCAGGGTCTTGCCGGTCTTCAGGTTGATGAATTCACCCAGGCCCGCGTGGGGCACGCCGCCGATGAACGCGCCGGTCCAGGTGTTGCCGCTGGGCAGTTTCACCTGCGGGCGCGCCGGGGCGTCCAGCGCGTCCAGGGTCAGGCGGCCCACGCTGCCGCCCAGGCTGAGGACCTGCCCGTCGGGGCCGCCGATCAGCGTGTCGAAGGTGTCGAGTTCCAGCGCGTCGCCGACGGCCTCGCCGGTCTGCGCGTCGAACAGTTGCCCCTCGCCGTACTCGGCGTACAGGAACTGCGCGTCGTTCAGGAACACCACGCTGCCGTCCAGGCTGAGGTCCTCGCCGCCCTCGACCTCGGTGGGTTCGGCGCCGCCGCGCAGGATCAGCGTCTCGGACCCGGTGCGGATCACGGCGGCCTGCGCGTCCGGGCTGAAGGTCGCCTCCAGGCCGTCCCACTCGTCGCTGATC
Source organism: Deinococcus sp. JMULE3 (assembly GCF_013337115.1). Lineage (NCBI taxonomy): Bacteria > Thermotogati > Deinococcota > Deinococci > Deinococcales > Deinococcaceae > Deinococcus > Deinococcus sp. JMULE3. The sequence goes on along the minus strand of NZ_SGWE01000004.1, from coordinate 1,669,791 downwards.
GCGCTGCTGGCGACGACCTGCGCGTCGGCGAGCGCCACGAGGTCCACGCGGTCCTCGTAGATGACGGCGGCCAGGGTGCCGTCCGCGCTGACGCGCACGTCGTACGCCTCGCCGTCACCGAGCAGGTCGGTCGTCTGGCCGCTCTGCAGGTCCACGCGGGTCAGGGTCCCGTCGTTCAGCATCAGCAGGCTGCCGTCGGCGGCGAAGGCCAGGGTGGTGTCGTACTCGGGGGTGCCGCTGCGGACCTCCTGCCCGGTGCGGGTGTCCCACACGACCCAGCGGTCCCGGCCCAGCGCGGCGACGCGGGTCCCGTCCGGGCTGGCGCTCAGGGCCTGCACGGCGCCCTGCAGGCCGTACCACGCGCGGACGGTCTTCAGGTTCTGGTCGAGGATCATCACGGCGTTGTCGGCGTCCACGGCCACCTGACCGCCCGGCAGGAACGCCGCGAGGTGCGAGTCCGCGCCCGGCACGGTGTACACGGCGGGTTTGGAGAGGGTCAGGGCGGACGCGCTTCCCAGGGTCAGGGCGACGCTCAGCAGCAGGGTTCTCATGTGACCCACTGTATGGAAAAGTGACCGTGAGGGTATCCACATTTAGGCTGAGGCGCCCGCCTGGCCGGATGGCTCACGCGGGCCGGTCCATGCCCCCGTCATTCCGCGCCTCCCTCCCATCAACGCCCCCTCGGATCAATCCCCTCCGATCAACGGCCGTCGCTGAAGGTCACGGTCAGGGGCAGGCGCTGCCCGGCCATGGTGGCGGTCGCGCCGCTGATGTGCAGCCCGGCCGACTGGGCGGTCGTGTCCGAGAGTTTCAGGCGCAGCAGGCGCACGCGGCTGCCCTGGCGGATCAGGACGCTGGTGATCAGGTCCCCGGCCTGAATGCAGCGGGCGTTCATGGGGCAGCGGCTGTCCTGCGTGCGCAGCAGCGTGACGGTCGCGTCCCCCAGTTTGCCGCTCTGGCCGACCTGCAGGTCGAGGGTGGCGGCGTGGGCGCCCCCGAGCAGGGCCAGGGGCAGGACGGCGCGGCGCAACAGATTGAGGGGCAGCAGGGTGAGGGGCAGGCTGGTCATGCGCCGAGTGTGCCGCGTGAAGCTGAGGGGGAACTGACCGCCGCGCCCTGTGAACCTTGAGGTCCGGGGCGCGGCGGTCGGTTGGGGGGGCGGCTCTTACGGGTTCCGTCTGTTTCGTTGACAGATCGGAACACCACCGACCTGCCAACTCCACGCCCGGAACCCGTTTTACTCCTACTCTGCTCCGCAGCTCTACGAGTCGCGTCCGCTCGGGTTGGAAGATGTTGCACACCTTCCAACCGGAGTCTGTATCAGCCGAGCAGGGGGGCGTCGCCGCTGCCCGCCAGGGCGCGGAAGCTGGCGGCCTTGGCATTCAGGCCCATCTGGTCGTAGCACCCGGCGAGTTTCAGCGCGAAGAACTCCACGGCGCGGCAGTCCTCGCGGCGTTCGGCGGCTTCCAGGCAGGTGCGGTAGTGCAGCACGGCGAGGTGGTACTGCGCTTCACGCGCGGCGTGTTCGGCCCGGCAGTGGCTCATGCGGAGGGACACGATGTCGCAGGGGAGGGTGCTCGCGGCGGACATGACTGGCAGTGTAGTCACGCCGGGCAGTGGATGAATGAAAGATGAATCAGGTTTCGGGAAGCAGATTGTGCGTCTGTCACGCTGCTTTTCGTTATTTGCTAATTTTACGGCTGGGATTTTATGCATGCGCGGGGGACGCGCAGGTGCCCTGCGTCCCCCACCGTTCAGGTCGTCAGCACCCGCGCGCGCAGCGTCAGGTTCGGCAGGTTCACGTCCCCCAGCACCACGCGCAGGGTCGTCCCCGGCGCGGCGGGCGTACTCAGCGGCAGGTCGAAGGCCAGATCCGGGATCAGCAGCGTCGCCTGCGGCCCCCGGCGGTCCACCACGACCGCCTCCCATTCCCGCTCGGGCTGCGCGGCGATGAAGCGCAGGGTGTGGTGGCGTCGGCTCAGGCGTTCGGCCTGCCGGGTGGCGTCGGCGTTCATCTGCGCCTGCGCCACGCGCGCCGCGACCTCCTTGCCGCTCAGGCCGTCCTGCCCGGCCAGATGGGCGCGCAACTGCTGATGCACGACCAGATCCAGGTAGCGGCGCATCGGGCTGGTCGCCTGCGTGTACAGGTCCAGGCCCATGCCCGCGTGCGGTCCCGGCGCGGGCTGGAAGCGGGTGCGGGCCAGCGTGCGCCGCCGCGCCCACTGCGCGGGCAGCGTGTCGCCGCGCACCTCGCGGTGGGGCGGGTCCTGCGTCGCGAACGGCAGGGCGATCGAGTGGTCGTCCGCGTAGATCGCGGCGCCCCACCCGGCCAGCGTCATGCATTCCTGCACCACCAGCCGCATCTCCGGCTTGGGCAGGGGCGTGACGGTCGCGCCCGCCTCGTCGGCCTTCACGCGGACCTCGGGCAGGTCGATGCTCAGCGCGCCCTCCTGCACGCGCAGCTCGCGGCTCGCGGCGGCCAGCCGGGCCAGCCTCACGAACGGCTCCTGACCTGCGTCCAGCCGCTCCTGCGCCTGCGTGTACGTCAGGCGCTGCACGCGCACGGTGGTCAGCTGCACGTCCACGGCGTCGGCGTTGCCGTCCTCGTCCAGATCCAGGCTGATGCTCAGCGCGGGGCTGGTGTCGTGCAGGCCCAGGCCCGCCTGCTCGACCAGCGCGTCGGGCAGCATGCCGATCGTGCGGTCCGGCAGGTACAGGGTCGCGCCGCGCGCGCGGGCTTCCAGGTCCAGCGGGCTGTCGGCGGGGGCCAGCGCGGCCACGTCCGCGACGTGTACCCACAGTCGGGTCAGGCCGCCGGGCAGCGCCTCGATGCCCACGGCGTCGTCCGGGTCGCGGTTGCCCTCGTCGTCGATGGCGTACACGTCCAGGTGCGTCAGGTCCAGCCGCTGTTCGGGCGCGAAGGGCGGCACGTCCAGCGTCACGGGATTCAGGGCGGCGCCCAGCCGGTCGGCGTAGGGCGTGCGGGCGTCGGTCCACAGCCCGGCGCGCAGCAGCAGCGCGTGCGCGGCCTCGGGTGTCTCGGGTTGCTTCAGGTCGCGCATGGTGCGGCTCTTGTCCTGTTTGCCGCGGGCGAGCAGTTCCAGCTCGGTGCGCTGCGCGGGCGTGAGGTCGGGCAGGGTCATGCCCCAGAGGATAGGGCGCGGAGACTCCCCTGAGTTCCTGTAAAGCACAGATTTCCAATCAGTGAGATTCACCCTGCCGCTCTGCCTGACTGCGTGATCTGTGTTCGATCCAGAAAAGATGCAGGAATGCGTCTAGAACGAAAAAAATGCGACCTCCTCCTCCCGCTGGGCGACATAGATTTTTACTATATGGAAAGTCCGATTTGACAAAAGAGAAAGTTGATGTTTCTATGTGACTCAGGAGGGCAGCATGAATGACCAGCACCCCGCAAGCGAGTTCCACGCCCATGTCCAGCGTCTGGTGGCCGAAGGCAAACTCACCCCCGAGGAAGCCCAGGGACTCCTGGACGACACCCAGGACACCCCCACCGCCCAGACCCAGCCGACCAGCACCCTGGTCCCCAGCACCACGCCGGCCGACGCCACCCGCGACCTGCACCTGCTCGTCCGCGGCTACACCCTCACCGTCCTGACCGACGCCGCCCTGAGCGCGCCGCACCTCGCCGTGAACCTCGACGGGCACCTGAGCCTCGACCACACCCCGCAGGGCTGGCGGGTCGCCCGCCTCCCCGGCCAGCAGGGGCACGTCCCGAACCTCAAGGCCATCCTGACCCTGCCCTTCACGCCCGGCCACACCCACGCCGAGATCAGCGGCGGCAACCTGACCCTGCCCGACCTCGCCGGGGGCCTGCGCGCCGAGGTGAACGGCGGCAACGTCCGCATGGGCCGCGCCCACAGCCTCCACGCCGACGTGAACGGCGGGAACCTGAACGCCGCCGAACTCAGCGGCCCCAGCACCGTCACCGTCAACGGCGGGAACCTCACCCTGACTGGCGCCGCCACCCTGAACGCCAGCGTCAACGGCGGCAACCTCACCTGGGCCGGGACGCTCAGCGGCGGCAACCACCGCGTCGAGGTGAACGCCGGGAATGCGAAACTGCACCTCCAGCCCGGCAGCAGCGTCCACATCGACGCCCGCGTCACCCTCGGCTCCTTCAAGGCCGACTTCCCCACCGGCAAGAGCGGCGGCTTCCTGAACACCCACCACACCGGCCAGCTCGGCGGCGGCGACGCCCACCTGCACTGCCAGATCACCGCCGGGAACCTGAAGGTCGTGACCGCATGACCGCCCTGCACGTCCAACCCGCGCCCAGCCTGCCCAGCCTGCGCGCCGTCCGGCTGCGCCTGCTCACCCACCTGCGCGCGATCCTCACCCCCGACGCCACCCAGGCGCACGCCCGCACGCAACTGCGCCGCACCCTGGATGCCGAAGCGCACGGCGCCCGCATGCAGCGCGCCCTGCTCGGAGGCCGACCATGAAAGAGAAGATCCGCCGCATCCTCGACCTGATCCGCGCCGGGAAACTCACCCTGGAAGACGCCGGACCGCTCATGGCCGCCCTGAGCCCCAAACTCGCCCTGACCGACAGCGACCGCGAATTCGTCTCCGCGCTGCTGGCCCGCCAGGAACTCGACACCGCCCACGTCGCCGAACACCTGATGCTGCTGCGCGGCGTCCGCGAACCCGGCCCCGTCCCACCCCCGCCGCCCCAGCCCCCCCGCCGCCCCCAGCTCGTCATGGGCACCCAGCGCACCCGCGGCATCGACGGCCTCGTCGACCGCATCACCGGAGGAATCGACAGCATGGTCGAGAACATCACCGGTCAGATCGACCGGGAACTGCACGGCTTCCAGCCCGACACGCCCCACACGCCCAGCGCCCGCATCCTGCACATTCACGTCCAGAGCCAGCACGGCGACGAGTACAGCGCCAACATCCCCGTCAGTCTCGCCCCGCACCTCGACCGCCTGATCCCCCCCCACGGCCGCTCGGCGCTGGAAAGCGCGGGCTTCACCCTCGACGCCCTGCGCCTCCTGATTGAGGCCAGCCCCCACCGCGGCCCCCTGATCGACGCCGAGGACCAGCACGGCAACGAAGTGCACATCAACCTGATGTGACCACCGCCGAATCCACGCCGCCCCCGACGACCACCGGGGGCGGCGCCCTGCTGCCGGGACAGGGTGGGGGAGAGGCCCGACGGGATTCATACGGGATGAAATTGACTTGCGTCCAACGTGATTGCCTTCCGTTGTCCCCTCTCCCCCTGTGGGACTCAGAGAGCTGCGCAGCAGAGAGGGAGGGAGGAGCGAAGCGACGGAAGGGTGAGGGGGCCACCGGGCGACTCCGAATGTTTTGGAATCACTTGAATCCCGTATCAGGTGCTGCCCCGGTGTCCCCTTCGCCTTCCCGCTCACGCTGTCGCACCGGGAGAGGACGGGAGCGTCCCGCGTAGGCCGGAGGAGGCGACTGCACTTCAACAGGTTCAGGTCGTCGGGTGACCGCTGCCGCAAGTTCTGTCCAGGCCATGGAAAACCGCCCCCGATGGTCCGGGAGCGGTTCGTGGCGTGAGGCTGTGGGTTCAGGCGGTCGTCTGCGGCATGGGCTGGGTCTGTCCGCCCACGCGGCTGACCGCCTCGCGCACGACGTCCCCGGTGATGAGTTCCTGCGTCAGCAGGGCGTCGGCAACCTCGTGCATGGCCTGCTGGTACTCGGTGACGAGTTCACGGGCGCGTTCGAACGCGCGGGTCAGGATGCGCTTGACGTCCTCGTCGACCAGCTGGCTGGTGTGCTCGCTGAATGCCTTGGGTTTCGCCATGTCCTCGCCCAGGAACACGGGGCCGCTGTCGGTCGTGAGGGCCATGTTCTTGAAGTTGTCGCCCATGCCCCACTCGAGGACCATCTTGCGGGCGATGTTGGTGGCCTTGCGGAAGTCGTCCGCGGCGCCGCTGGTCACGCTGCCCATGAAGACTTCCTCGGCGGCGCGGCCGCCCAGCGCGACGATCAGCTGGTTCTCCAGGCGTTCCTTGCTCATCAGGACCTGCTCTTCGGGCAGGTAGAACGCGGCGCCCAGCGCGCGGCCGCGCGGGATGATGCTGACCTTCTGGAGTTTGTCGCTGCCGGGGATGACGGCGGCGGTGACGGCGTGTCCGGCCTCGTGGTAGGCGATGGCCTTCTTCTCCTGGTCGCTGATCGTCAGAGATCCGTTCTCCAGGCCCAGGGTGATCTTGTCCAGCGCGCGGTAGAAGTCGCTCATGTCGATCTGGGTCTTGCCGACGCGGGCGGCTTCCAGCGCGGCCTCGTTCGTGACGTTCTTCAGGTCGGCGCCGCTGAAGTACGGCGTGCTCTTGGCGATCTCGGGCACGTCCACGCCGCTCGCCATGGGCTTGTTGCGCAGGTGGACCTTCAGGATCGCCTCGCGTTCCTTGAGGTTCGGCAGGTCGATGGTCACCTGACGGTCGAAGCGGCCGGGACGCAGCAGGGCCGGGTCGAGGACGTCGGGGCGGTTGGTGGCGCCCAGCACGATGACGCTGCTGCTCTTGTCGAAGCCGTCCATCTCCGAGAGGATCTGGTTGAGGGTCTGTTCGCGCTCGTCGTGCCCGCCGCCGATGCCCGCGCCACGCTTGCGGCCGATGGAGTCGATCTCGTCGATGAACATGATGGCGGGCGCGCTCTTGCGGGCGTCCTCGAACAGCGTGCGGACGCGGCTGGCGCCGACCCCGACGAACATCTCCATGAACTCGGAGGCGCTGACGCTGAAGAAGGGCACGTCGGCTTCACCGGCGATCGCGCGGGCCAGCAGCGTCTTACCGGTGCCGGGAGGGCCGACGAGCAGCACGCCCTTGGGGATTTCCGCGCCGATCTGGTGGTACTTGCCGGGGTTCTTCAGGAAGTCCACGACCTCCACGAGTTCCCGCTTGGCTTCCTCGTGCCCGGCCACGTCGGTGAACTTGGTGGGCACGCGGTTTTCCTTGCCGTACTTCTTGGCCTTGCTCTGCCCGAACTGCATGACGCCGCTCTGGCCGCCCTGGGCACGCATGAAGAAGAAGTACATCATGCCGAACAGCAGGATGATCGGCAGGAAGTTCAGCAGGATCCCCAGCCACTGGCTGGGCTGCTCGAAGCGCAGGTCCACGCCCTGCTGCTGCATCTGGGTGATCAGGCTGGTGTCGGGCGTCGCCTGGCTGCTGGGCAGGCGCACGCTGAAGTCCTTGATCTCGCGCTCCTGCGGGCCGCTGGCGGTGTTCACCTCGACGGAGGTGGGCTGCTTGAGGGTCACGTTCGCGTTGTTCTCGCGGACGATGACGCGCTCGACCTGCCCGCCTTCCAGCAGGGACTTGAATTGGGTGTAGTTCACGCTGGAGCGCCCGCTCAGGGGAGCCTGCGAGAACATCAGGAACAGGGCCAGGACGAACAGGACGATCAGCCAGGGATTGAGCCGTTTCAAGAACAGGTCCTCCGGAGGGAGAGAAGAGGGTGAATGGGGCGAGGTGGGGGGCAGGCCCCCGCTGAAGTTGAGTCTACCAGACTCAAGGTGTGTGAAATTGTCCCGCCGCACACCTGCGCTTTAGGGATTGACAACCTTCACGCGCCGCGCAGCCCACCACCCCAGCCCCACCAGCAGCGCCGCCACAGCCGCCGTCCAGCCCACCAGCAGCAGCACCGGCAGGAAGTTCAGCAGGATCCCCAGCCACTGGGTGGGCTGCTCGAAGCGCAGGTCCACATTCCGCTCCTGCATGAGCGACACCAGGGTGGTGTCGGATGTGGCCAGCTCACCTGGGACCCGTACCCGGACCTCCCGCACGTCCCGTGTCACTGGGCCGCCCGGCGTCAGCACACGCACGGGCAAACCCTGGTTCAGCGTCACGGTCGCCGTCTCACCCCGCACGACCACCCGCTCCACCTGCCCGGCCTCCAGCAACGACCGGAACTCCGCGAACGGCACGACCTGCGCCCGCGCGCCCGACCACCACGACACGCCCCACACGCCCAGCGCCGCCAGTAGCACCAGTCCCAGAAGGCCCAATGCCAGCACGCCGCCCGCCACGGTCCCCCACGCTCCACGTCGTCTCATTCCCCCATGACACCCCGAAGGGGCGCGGCATGCAAGCGACCAAAGGTGCAGGCAGTCCGCCCCTGTGGGCGCGCGTGCCGTATCCTGACGGGGAATGATTGACGTGGCCACCACCTGGCAGCAAGTGTGCGAGGCGCTCGCCGGCGGCGACTACGAGCAGGCCTTCGGCGTGCTGGACGCCGCCATGCGCGAAGCCCACCGCCCCGAACGCGCCCGCCTGACCCTCCTGCTCGGCAGCCTGCACGCCCTGTACGGCGACGCTGCCACCACCGACCTGGGCGCCGCGCTGCGCGAGGCCCGCACCATCGACCCCAGCCTGCGCGAGGACGCCCTGTACCAGGCGCTCATGGCGGAACTCGACGCCCGCACCCGCGGCCCCGACGCCGCCCCGCCCAGTGCCGCCGTCCGCGAGGCGACCGACCCGCTGGCCCGCTTCCACGCGCTGTGCGCCCTGGTCCTGATGGACGAGGGGCAGGCGGCGCTGGACATCCACCTCCCGGCGTCCGACCTGCCCGTGCACCTGCGCTGGCGCCTGCGCTCCTGGGAGGCCGAGGCGAACGAGGGCCTGGGCCAGACCGCCGACGCCGCGAACCTGTACGGCGAGGCCGCGCACCTCGCGCAGGGCCTGAACCGCGCCGTGATGCTCCAGGAGCAGGCGGCGCTGCAACTGCAACTGGGGCAGCCCGAGGCCGCGAAGAACACCCTGGATCAGGCGCGCCTGCTGTACCCCACCCGCCCCGGCCCGCACGACGCCGAGGACGCCGGACTGAACCTCGCCACGTGGCACTACCTGCGCGCGCAGGCCCTGCTGAACCTGGGCCAGCCGGACGCCGCGCACGACATGATCCGCGAGGCCGCCCGCCTGGAAGCGCAGCACGGCGACCCCAGCTACGGCGTCGCCCTGGTGCGCGGTCAGGTCCTGACCCACCTGGGCCGCCAGCAGGACGCCCTGAACGCCTTCGAGGACGCCCTGAAGCTCGCCACGGAAGCCGACCGCCCCTACGCGAACCACGAACTGGGCGTCGCCCTGCTGGACCTCGACCGCCCCGTGGACGCCCGCGAGAAACTCGAAGCCGTGCTGGCCGACCCCGAGTACCCCTACCAGCCGGAGGTGCTGGCCGACATCGCCGAGTGCGACTACCGCCTGGGCCGCCTGCAGGAGGCGCAGCTGGAGGCCGAGCAGGCCCTCGCGCAGGGCGCCGTGATTCCCGCCAGCCTCGTGCTGGGCAGCGTCGCGCTGGACTACTTCCAGCTGGACGAGGCGCTCGAACACTACTACCGCGTCCTGCGCGAGGCCGCGCCCGAGAGCCGCGACTGGGTCACCGCGCACCAGATGGCCGCCGACGTCATGGCCCAGCAGGGCTTCCCCGACCCGGCCGCCGCATACGCGCACGCCCAGCAGGCGCTGGCCCACACGCCTGACAGCGACGACTGGCACGTCACGTTGCAGGAGCACCTGCGCAAGGCCGAGGCGCTCCTGTCCCAGCAGGGCGGCACCGGCGGCCGCATGCTGAACTGAGCGCAGGGGGGAGGCTCCCGGCTATGCGCCATGGGCTATGAGGAGAAGAGTGGACGCTCCGGCTGTCGCTTGCCCTCAGAACTCATGGCTCATACGGACTCCGATTGAATGGACTGCAAAGGCCGTTCAATCCGAGCGGATGCGAGTAGGAGCAGGGCGGGTTCCGGAAGTGAAGCTGGCAATCCGGTGAAGTTCCGGATTGTCAGCGAAACAAACGGAATCCGTATCAGAGCTCCTTCTCCCAGGTGATCCACATGCGTTCCACGCGGTAGCCCAGGCGGGTGTTCACGCGCAGCATGGGGAGGTTCAGGACGGTGCCGCCCGTCCCGGCGTGCATGTGCCCCGCCCCCTGCGCCCAGGTGAGCGCGTGGGCTTTCAGGGCGGTCATGATGCCCCTGCGGCGGTGGTCGGGGTGGGTGACGCTGCTCTCGCTGTCCACTTCGTGTCCGCGTGGGGTGAGGCGGGTCAGGGCGACGATCTGGCCGCGCCAGCGCGTGACGAACGCGGCCTCCTCCCGCCGGATGACGTCGCGCAGACTGTCCCGCGTGAGGGGATCGGGGGTGGTCGTGGGGTTGCGGGGCTGATCACGCACCCCGGTCTGATACAGGGTGTAGAGGGTGTCCCAGTCGGCGTCCGGTGCGTCCGGACTGAGGCGTTCGGGTTCGTAACCGGCGAGGAACAGTCGCTCCTGCAACGCCTCGAAGGGCGCGGGGTCGAAGGCGCGCAGGTCGAGGTGCGCGCCCCAGGACTGCCACGCGTTCCGGAAGCCCGCGGCTGCGAAGAAGGTCATCTGCTCGGTGAAGTCCTCGCGAGTGACGCCCAGCACACGCCGGAAGCCGGAGGGCGCCTCGGCCAGCTGCGCCAGCAGCAGCGGCGTGAACGATGCCCCGTCCCCGGCGACGTCCAGCCGCAGCGCGTCCGGCACGCCCTCGCCGAACGGCGCGAGGCGCGCGGTGGCGACCACCAAGCCGCCCTGCTCGGCGACGAGACGGGTGGGGCGGGTGCCGGGCTGTGCCTCCCGGAACTGTGCTGGGGTGTAGGTCCAGTGGCCGCGCACACTCTCGGTCACGAGGCGGGCGACGGCTGAGGCATCCGCCGCGCGGAACGGACGGAGGTGGGGCAGGTGATCAGTCGGGTGGGGGGCGTGGGTCATGCGCTCACTGTGCGCTGGCGTGTGGGCGCGGCGCGAATCGCGCGGGTACGCCATCTGGCCTATCCGGCATGAAGGGAGGTTCAAGGGTGATTGCATGTCGGCTCAGTGAGTATTCACGGAAGAACTTGCGCCTATTCTGCTTGTGGCGTATTCTGTTGTCACCGGAATGGAGGTGCCGATGGTGCGCCTGCTCCCCAGGACGGATGGCCCAGACCCCGACTGTTCCCCGCTCCCGCGCTGCCGGGAGCGCTTCTCTTGGGGAGTGTTCCCGCGTGGGTTCACGCTTGAGTCTAGAAAGCGCCAAAAAGTGTACACGGTACACATACTCTTCTCGGGGTAGGATGACGGCATGTCCAGCGACATCCCACAGCTGAGCGTCAACACCATCCGCACCCTGAGCATCGACGGCGTGCAGGCCGCCAACAGCGGCCACCCCGGCGCGCCCCTGGGCGCCGCGCCCATGGCGTACGTCGTCTGGCAGGACTACCTGCGCTTCAACCCCGTTCACCCGGAATGGCCCGGCCGCGACCGCTTCGTGCTGTCCGCCGGGCACGCCAGCATGCTCATCTACAGCCTGCTGCACCTCACCGGCTACGACCTCTCGCTGGACGAACTGAAGAACTTCCGTCAGTGGGGCAGCAAGACCCCCGGCCACCCCGAGTTCTTCCACACCCCCGGCCTGGACGCCACCACCGGCCCCCTCGGCCAGGGCGCCGCGATGACGGTCGGCATGGCGATGGCCGAGGCGCACCTCGCCGCGCGCTACAACCGCCCCGAGTTCCCCATCTTCGACAACCACACCTACGCCATCCTGGGCGACGGTGACCTGCAGGAAGGCGTGAACCACGAGGCCGCCGCGTTGGCCGGGCACCTGCGCCTGAACAAACTGATCTGGCTGCACGACGACAACCAGGTGCAGCTCGACACCGCCACCTTCAAGGCCGAGAGCGACGACGTGGCTGCCCGCTACGTCGCCTACGGCTGGAACGTCCTGAAGGTCGCCGACGGCAACGATCTGGACCAGATCCGCGCCGCCGTGAAGGAAGCGCAGACCAGTGACCGCCCCACCCTGATCCAGGTCCGCACCGTGATCGGCTTCGGCAGCCCCCGCGCGGGCACCAGCAAGGCCCATGGCGAACCCCTGGGCGCCGAGGGTGTGGCGGAAACCAAGGCCGCACTCGGCTGGGACTACCCCGCCTTCACCGTGCCTGACGAGGTCAAGGCCCACATGGACGCCCGTGAACGCGGCGCGAAACTGGAAGCCGAGTGGAACGACCTGATGGACGGCTACCGCGCCGCGCACCCCGAACTGGCCGCCGAAGTCGACGCCATGCTCAAGCGCGAACTGCCCGCGAACCTCGCCGACGCGCTCCCCAGCTACGAGGTGGGCGGCAAGGGCGTCGCCACCCGCAACGCCAGCGGTGAAGTCATCAACGCCCTGGCGAAGGTCCTCCCCGGCCTGATGGGCGGATCGGCCGACCTGAGCGGCAGCACGAAGACCACCATCAAGGACGGCGGCGAGATGCAGAGCGGCAGCATGGCCGGACGCAACGTCCTGTTCGGCGTGCGTGAATTCGGTATGGCCGCCGCCGCGAACGGCCTGAGCCTCTACGGCGGCCTGCACCCCATGGTCGGCACGTTCCTGGTGTTCGCGGACTACCTCAAGCCCGCCTTCCGCCTCAGCGCCATCCAGATGCAGCCCGTCACGTACGTCCTCACGCACGACAGCATCGGCCTGGGCGAGGACGGCCCCACCCACCAGCCCATCGAGCAGATCGCCATGCTCCGCGCCGTCCCCGGCGCCCACGTCATCCGCCCCGCCGACGCCAACGAAACCGCCGCCGCGTGGCAGATGGCCCTCGAATACGACAAGGGCCCCACCGCCCTGGCCCTCACCCGCCAGGACCTCCCGATCCTGCCCCGCAACCACGCGGGCGTGAAGAAGGGCGCCTACGTCGTCCGCGACGCAGACGGCGCGCAGGTCATCCTGATCGCCTCCGGCAGCGAGGTCAGCCTCGCCCTCGACTCCGCCGAGGCCCTGGCCGCCGAGGGCATCCAGGCGCGCGTCGTCAGCATGCCCTGCATGGAAGTCTTCCGCACCCAGGACCGCAGCTACCGCGACAGCGTCCTCACCCCCGGCGTCAAACGCGTCGCCATCGAGGCCGCCGCCAAGAGCCCCTGGTACGAATGGGTCGGCACCGACGGCGCCGTCATCGGCATGGACACCTTCGGCGCCAGCGCGCCCGCCAGCGTCCTGTTCGAGAAGTTCGGCTTCAGCGTCCAGAACGTCAGCAAGGTCGTCAAGAGCATCCTGTAAGGGATTTCACGAGAGGGAGGCGGGACGCGTGGGGAAGACCCCCGGCGCGTCCCGCCTCTCCTGCTGGAATTACAGCTGCGCCTGGGCGTAGGTGGTGGCGAGGTCGGGGCGGCCCGCCTCGATCAGCGCCTTATCCCGGATGCGGCACGAGTCGCACACCCCGCACGGCTCCGCCCCACCCTGGTAGCAGCTCCACGTCACGTCGATCGGCACGCCCACCGCCAGCGCCTCGCGCACGATGTCCGCCTTCGTCAGCTCCGCCAGGGGCGCCGTCAGCACCGCCCCGCGACCCTCCAGCCCCGCCTTCGTCGCCAGGTCTGCCAGCGTCTGGTACGCCGCGAGGTATTCCGGCCGGCAGTCCGGGTACCCGCTGTAATCCACCGCGTTGATCCCCAGGAACACCCGCTCCGCATCAATCGCTTCCGCGAGACTCAGGCCCACGGCAATAAAGACCGTGTTCCGCCCCGGCACGTACGTCGGCGGAATCACGCCATCTTCCGTGCCGTCCGTCGGCACCACCATCGACTCGTCCGTCAGCGCACTCCCCCCGAACGACCCGATGTTGATGTCGATCACCCGGTGCACGGCCCCGAAGTGCGCCGCGACCGTCGCCGCCCGCTCCAGTTCCACCGTGTGCCGCTGCCCGTACCGGAACGACAGCGCCGTGCACGCGTACCCGTCGCGGGTCGCCATGCCCAGCACCGTGCTCGAATCCAATCCGCCCGACAGCAGCACCACCGCGCGCTTCTTCCCTTCCGTCATGTCCAATCCTCCGGTGGGGTTCACCCCCACCCAGCCTCCCCCTCAAGGGGAAGGAGAAACAGCGTGATTCAGGCCGCAGTGCCTACAACCCACAACCCACATCCCGTTCAGTACCCGAGTGCCGCGTTTCCGCCGAGGGGGATCAGGCGTTTGTCGCTGTGCGCGTCGAGGTCGTCGGCGCGGTACAGCTTGTGCATCTGGTACCCGGCCCGCAGGCGCGGGTTCTCCTTCACCGCCTGCGTGATCGCGTTCAGGACGGTCAGGTCCCGTTCGCGGGCCTTGCTCCACTCGGGGTGCAGCCAGATCACCGCGTCCTCCCTCAGGCCGGTCAGGGTGTCCAGTCCGGCCTGAATGTCGCCCGGTTCGTGGACGATGATCTTCACCTCGTCCGCGACCGCCACGACGCCCGGCAGCGGGGGCTGCCCGAAGGGTTTCGGGGACAGCGTCACCCAGTCCAGCGCGCCGCGCAGGGGCGCGATGCCGCTCGTCTCGATGTGGACGCGGCGACCCAGGGCGTGCAGGGCCTCCGTCAGGGGCGCGAGGTCGAACAGGATCGGCTCGCCCCCCGTGATCACCACGACCGCGCCGTCCGGACTCTCGGCCCGCACCACGTCGGCCAGTTCGCCTTCGCTCATCAGGGTCACGCCGTCCGGGCGGTACTCCCGGTGCCACGTTCCGGCGCTGTCGCACCAGGGGCAGGCCTGGGGGCAACCGTACAGGCGGATGAAGTACGCCGCGCGGCCCAGGTGCACCCCCTCGCCCTGCCAGGTGTAGAACCGCTCATAGACTGGGTACTTCACCCGATTACTCCCAGTACTCGCAACTGCTGTCCGGCGTCTCCCACAGGGTCACGTGCAGGCGCAGGTCCGCGCCGTCGTCGTCCTCGGGCAGGTCGGCGCGCACGCGGTCCATGGTCTTGCGGTGGATGTACGCGGCGATGACCTCGGCGGTGGTGTCGTCGCCCAGGTCGGGGAGGTCGTTCAGGTACGCGTGGTCCAGGCCGCCGGCGTCGACGTCCTTCTTGGCCCATTTGAGGGTCTTGAAGTCCGCGACCATGATGGCGCGCTTGACATGCGCACTGGGCCGGAGGCGGTCACTGGTGAGTTCCATCCGCACGCGGTACGTGTGCCCGTGCAGGCGGCCGCAGGGGCCGTCGTAGCCGGTGATCACGTGCGCCGAATCGAACGTGAATTCCGACGTCAGTTTCCACGGCATCCGCTTACGCCCCCTGGTGGTCGGGCGCGACGTACTTCACGGTGCAGATCGTGTTCAGACCCCCACGCATGCCGTAATCGCAGCGGATCTCCATGCTCAGGGGATTGAGCAGATTCACCAGATCCGCCAGCACCCGCCGGGTCGCGTGCTCGTGGTAGATGCCCACGAACCGGTAGCTGGTCAGGTAGTACTTCAGGCTCTTGAGTTCCACGCACGCCTCGCGCGGCAGGTACCGGATCTCCAGGCGGCCGAAGTCCGGCAGGCCACTCCAGGGGCACACCGGGCTGAACTCGTCCGTCACGATCTCGATCTGCATCGGCTCGCCCGGGTAGCGGACCGGGTCGTCCTCGCGGATGTGCGGGAAGGTACCCAGCACCGCCACGTCGATGGCGTCGAGGCCCTGCACGTCGTAGCGGCGGTCAAAACCAGGGTTCTGGGGTCCGCAGTCGGCCCCGGCAGTCACGTTCGTCATAGTCTTTCCTCCCGGCAGGCCCGCACCCTGAACGGCGCGGACCTGGGGTGACAGCACAGGTCACCCGGTTGTGGGAGTCCGCACCCGCAGGCGCGACCTCAACCGCGCATTATCCACAACTCCATGCATGACCGCCAGGGGGCGCGGAACAAACGCGCGCAGGCCCCCGGCAGGGGAGAGGACTCAGCCCGCCGCCTGCGCCAGTGCCGCGGCGCGGCGCAGGATGCCCAGCAGCAGCCCGGACTCCCAGAAGCCCAGGCGCGAGCCGTCACTGAACCGCTCCTGCCGCGCGAAGATCGTCAGCAGCCGCGCCAGCTGCGTGGGGGTCGCGCGGGCCAGCACCGCCGGGTCGTCCCGCAGGGCGCGTGCCTCGGGCGACTGCGCCCACTGTGGCCACTGAAACCGCTCGTCCCCATGCACCCACCCGAACTCGTCCAGCGTGCGCAGCAGCCGCGCCACCTGTGGGTCGTACGCGTACCCGCGCATCTGAATGCCGCCGTCCGGCAGGACCACGGCAGGCGGCTGGCCGTCCGTGAAGCGGAACGCCGGGTCCGCCATGACGGGCAGGAACGCCGCGACGGCGCGCAGGGCTTCAGGCGTGAACTGTGGCGGCATGCTGCCCAGCATCGCCCGCGCGCATGAGCACACGGAAAACCCCCACCGCGTGGGTGGGGGCTTCTTTGGTGGTGGCCAGGGCCGGACTTGAACCGGCGACCCAACGATTTTCAGTCGTTTGCTCTACCAGCTGAGCTACCTAGCCTTCCTTGGCGGTCCGGACGGGATTTGAACCCGCGACCTTCTGCGTGACAGGCAGATATGCTAACCGCTACACTACCGGACCGTGCCTTGAAGGGGCTGCAAAAGCAGCGGGGTTAAGGATAGCGGCGCGTTTCACGGTTGTCAATGCGTGCGGGTGCGGGTGGGGTCAGAAGGGGACGGCGCGAACGTTCCGGACGGGGTGTTCCTGGCCGGGGTCGAGCAGCAGTTCCAGGTACTCGCGGGCGTGCAGCGCGTCGATCATGGCGAGGTGGTGGTCCTCGTCGAGGTGGATGCCGCCGTCGATCTGGGTGTGGCCGTACACGCCGTAGTCGAGTCCGGCCATGCGGACGTACTCGGGGGATTCGCGGAACCAGCGTTTGGGGGCGTGGTCGGCGTAGAACAGGTCGTCGTAGTGCGCGTGGGCGGGCAGCGGGGAGACGTGCGCGAACTGGACGGTGCCGACGCGGATCTCGCGCGGGAAGCTGCGCATCCACGCGGCGAGGTGGTCGGGGAGGATCAGGCCGCCGTGGTCCGGGTCGAATTCCACGTGGACCATGCCGCCGCTGGTGCCCAGGACGTAGCTGGTGTTCAGGACGGCGTCGTCGTGGTTGCCGAGGATGATGTGCACGGCGTGCGGCGCGGCGTCCTGGTACGCCTTGAGTCGTTCCAGGTGGCGGATCTGTTCGCGCGCGGCGAGGAACAGGTGGTCCGGGTTCTTGTGGTCGAAGCGGGGCAGGCCGGTGAGGCGGGCGTAGTCGCGGTCGTTCTTGGGGTGGACGAGGTCGCCGATCAGGACGACCTGGAACAGTCCGGCCTGCACGGGCGGGGTGGGCAGGCCGTCGGGCGTGGCGCAGCTGGCGGCGCGCAGCGCGGTCCACAGGAGGTCGAAGTCGGCGTGGACGTCTCCGAAAGCGAGGAATTTACGCATGGGGTCAGCCTTTCAGGAGGGCGTGGAGGTCCTTGTAGATGGCGCGGCTTTCTTCCAGCGTCTCGCCGTAGCCGCGCATGAGGATGCGGGCGGCTTCCCCGCCGCGCCCGGCGACTTTCAGCTGCTCCAGCAGGTCCTCGATGTGCCGCCGGGCTTTTTCCATCTGCGGGTCGCGGGGCGGTTGCGGTGGGAGGGGACGTTCGGCGGCGGGCGGTGGGGTGGGCGTGTCGGTTTCCAGTTCGCTGGTGTTCGCGCCGTCCTCCGGGTCGTACTCGACCCAGACCGGGTCGCTGGTGGGCGTCACGCCGTACGCACGGGCGAGGTCGGCCAGGGCGGCCAGTTTGGCGTCCTGAAGGGTGTGCGCGGTGGCGAGGCCCTCACGGGTGGCGCCGAGGACGCTCAGGCGGGCACGGACGATGGGCGGCGCGGGGTGGTCGCACGCCCAGGTCAGGCTCCAGCCGGGGTCGATCGCGTCGAGCTGCGGGGCGAGCACGTCGAGGTCGGGGGCGAGGGTCACGCGGGCCTGGTCGTCCCGGACGGTCAGGGTGGCCCAGGCGGTCATGCTGGCGCGCAGGGCGTCGCGCACGCGGTGAGGTTCGGCCATACCGCAGTCTACCTACTGCCCGGCCGGGTGGAGGGTGAGGGTCTGCGTGTTTCCCCAGTCGGCGGCCCTGGTGCTCATGGGCAGGTACTGCCCGTCGATCCAGCGGTTCATCTGGTCGGTCGCGTGCGGGGCCAGGGGACTGCCCGCCTGCCCCAGGCTGCCGATGTACAGGCTGCGGTCGGGGTCGCTGAGGTCCACGATCTGGCGGTAGCTGGCGCCGTGCGTCTGCGAGAAGGTGCCGTGTTCGGGCCGGGCGACGTTCACGGTGTTCGTCCCGCCGGGGGTGGGCGCGTGGTGGTTGAACAGCCACGCCAGGGCGCCCACCTTCCCGAACGCGCGGTGGTTGCTGGCGACCTGATGCAGCTTCCCGTACGTCCAGCCGGTCATGTCGTCCCCCAGGCGGGCCTGCAGGTCACCCAGGGCGGCGTCCAGCGTGCGGGTCAGCAGGGCCGCGCAGTCCCCCTGGCCGCCCCGCGCGCACAGTTCCCCACCGCCGCGCAGCTGGTTCAGGACGGACAGGCTGTTCATGGTGGTCGCGTCGTTCAGTTCGTCGCGGGCCATCTCCTGCAGCTGCATCAGCCACGCCTCGAACAGCAGGGCGCCCTGGCTGCCGGTGGTCATGCTGCCGTCCCAGCCCTGCAGGGTGCCCAGCGCCTGCCGGGCGCGGTCACTGCCGGGCTTCGTGGCCAGCAGGATGGGCCGGAAGTCCTCCCAGACGAGGCTTCGGGTGTCGAGCTGGGTGCGCTGCACGTCCGCCACGCTCAGTTTCGGGGTGGCGGTCAGCAGGTCCGTGATGCGCCGCGCGCGGTACGGTTCGGCCCAGTTGCGGGCGTTGCCCAGCAGGTACGGGTACCCGTCGGGGACGACCTTGTTGTTCGCGGTGACGACCAGACCGTCGGCGGGGTTGAAGGTGTGGGGCAGCGCCTCGAAGGGAACGTATCCGCGCCACTCGCGGCTGCCGTCGCCGGGGACGGGCACGCTGCCGTCCCAGCCCTCGCGGATGGGCACGCGGCCCGGCGCGTAGTACCCGGTGTTGCCGTCCACGTCGGCGTACACGAAGTTCTGGCTGGGCCCCACGTACCGTGAGAGCGCCTGCGTGAAGTCCGGCCAGTTCTGCGCGTAGTTCAGGCCCAGGAAGGCGTCCATGGTGGTGTCGCCCGGTTGTAGTGCCGTCCACTTCAGCGCCACGCGCGGCCCGGCGTCCGCGAAGTTCAGGCCGCCGCCCCCGTTGTCGCTGATGACCGGGCCGTGCGCGCTCTCGCGGACGGTGATGGTCACGTCCTCTTTGCCCTTGACCTTGATCACCTCCGGTCGGCTGGTGAGCTTCGCGTCCTCGGGTTCCACGTACAGGTCCTGCACGTCGGGGTTCATGTTCGTCACGCCCCACGCGACCCGTTCGTTGCGGCCGATCACGATGGCCGGGAGGCCCGGGATGCTCGCCCCGATGGCCTTCAGGTCCCTGCCCTGCACGTCCGCGAGGTACCACAGCATCGGCGCGGTCAGCGCGAGGTGCGGGTCGTCCGCCAGGATGGGTTTCCCGGTCGTGGTGCGCGATCCGGCGATCACCCAGTCGTTGCTGCCCTTCCCGGGAACCTGCTGCATGCCCAGTGCCTCGGCGGCCCGCAGGTGCGCCCGCAGCGCCGTGACCGTCGCCTCCGGCAGGCTGGGTGAGGCCGAGGTGGTGCCGCCCCGCGGCGCGGCGTTCTCCTCGCCCACCTCGTCCGCGCTGAGGATCGTGGGAGCACCCGCCGGGTACGGCGCGGTGACCTGATCCAGGCCGCCCGTCCCCAGTCGCCGCGCGACGTGCGCGTTCAGCACCTCGTCGTCGTAGTTGCCGCCCAGATCGAAGGCCATCAGCTTGCTCCAGGACACCGTGTCCACGTCCTGCCAGGGCTCCGGCGTGTAGCCCAGGATCCGGAATTCCAGCGCGGTCTTCCCGCGTCCCTGCGCGGCGTTCACACCCGCCGTGTACGCCGCGATCAGGCGGCGCGACCGCGCGTCCAGGGCGGGCAGGGCACTCTGCGCGGCCCGCTGGAAGCCCCAGGTGCGCAGGAATTTGTCCTGCGGCAGCGCGGCCTCGCCCAGCACCTCCGCCAGTCGGCCCTGCGCCACGCGGCGCTGGAAATCCATCTGCCACGCGCGGTCCTGCCAGTGCACGAAGCCCAGCGCGAACACCGCGTCCTCGTCCGTCTGCGCGCGGATGTGCGGCACCCCCCACGCGTCGCGCGTGACCTGCACAGTCCCACCCAGGCCCGGCAGGTCCACGTTCCCGGCCCGCTGCGGTTCGCTGCTCAGGCGCAGCCACGCATACGCGCCGCCGCCCGCCGCGCCCAGCAGCAGCAGCGCGCCCAGCGTCCCGGTCGCCACGCGGCGACCCCACGATCCCTTCCGCCGCAGCGGACCAGCCGTTCCCTTGTTCATGTGACCCGCGCAGCATAGCCCCGCGCCGCCGGGCCGCGCCAAACCGCGCGGTGGGGGTATGGGTGCCCCCGCCGCGCGGTCAGTTCAATTCGGTGCCGGTGCCAGTCGTACGGATTCCGTTTGTTTCGTTGACAACCCGGAACCACACCGGGTTGTCAACTCCACGTCCGGAACCCGTTTTTCTCCCACTCGCTCCGCTCGGATTGAATGGCTTACAAAGCCATTCAATCGGAGTCTGTATCAGAATTCCTCGTCCAGCAGGCTGCTGTTCGCCTTCACGCGCCGCGGGTGCAGGCCCAGCCGCTCGGTGAGCATCAGCAGCCCCTCGGTGCCCTCGTGCGACAGGCCCGACAGGAACGACGTCGCGACCGTCGTCGAGAAGCACGGCTGCGGCGTGGGCTGCATGCAGTCCAGCACGCAGAACTCGAAGGCGCTGTCCTCCGGGCGGGACAGCTGGCGGGTCACGGCCGCGCCGTACCCGTTCGAGAACTGGAACACCATCAACTCCGCGCCGGGCAGCGTGTGCCGCTGCGGCAGCGCACTGACCCGCTCGAAGGCGGCCGAGGGAACGAACAGGGTGGGGTTCGAGATCAGGGTGGGGGTGTGGGTCACGCGCAGGCTCCGTTCCCCGGTCCGGGGCAGCCACCGGCAGGCGCCAGTCAGCGACCACGATCAGGGATGCCCCAGCGTAGGCGCGCCCGCCTTACCGCCCCCTTACCGCACCCGACCTGAAGGGGCCCGCCGCCCGGAGATGAGGGTCCCCCCGGAACCCTGAGCAGCCCAGAAGCCGGTCAGCCCAGGACCTGTTCAGCCCAGGATCTGGGTGGCCTGCGCCCACCAGCCGGGGTGCCGCCCTGCGAGGAGCTGCGCGGCGTCGTGCGCGTGCGCGTCGTCGCGGGCCAGCGCGAAGCAGGTGCTCCCGGACCCGCTCATCAGGGGCGAGTGCAGCCCGGCGTCCGTCAGGGCGGCCAGCGCCTCACGGATCGGGGCGTGCCGCGCCGCCACCGGCCCCTGCAGGGCGTTCAGGTACGGGACCGGGCGACCGTTGGACAGTGCGGCCAGGATGCCCTCGATATCCAGGGCGGGCGTGAAGGCCTCCTCGGCGTCCAGCCACGCGTAGGCGTCGCGGGCACTGACCTCCACGCCCGGATTCAGCAGGACCAGCGCGGCGCGCGGCACCGGGGTGGGGGACAGGACCTCCCCGACCCCCGACGCGACCGCCGCGCGGCCCAGCAGGAAGAACGGCACGTCCGCGCCCAGCCGCAGCGCCAGTCCCGGCAGGTCCACGCCCGCCGGGTACAGCCGCGCGAGCGCCATCAGCGTGGTCGCCGCGTCGCTGCTGCCGCCCCCCAGGCCCGACGCGAGCGGCAGCCGCTTGTGCAGCGTGATCGCCGCGCCGCCCGGTACGCCCGCCGCGTCCAGGTACGCCCGCGCCGCGCGGAACACCAGATTCCCCTCGTCGGTGGGCAGGTCCGCGCCCTCAACGCGCAGGGTCAGCGTGTCAGCGGGGGCGATCTCCAGGTCGTCCCCGACGCTCAGGGGCACCATCAGCGAGTGCAGTTCGTGGTACCCGTCCGAACGCAGGTCCCGGACACTGAGGCCCAGGTTCACCTTGGCGGGCGCGAAGTACGTGACGGCAGCAGGGTCGCTCATGCCCCCCCAGCATCCCACACCTGCCCGTCCCAGGTCGGGGCCAGCGCCTGCGCCAGGGCCAGGTCGCCGGGCGTGGTCACCTTGAACAGCCGCGCGTCCCCCGGCACCAGCCGCACCGCGCCGCCCGTCCGGGCGATCAGGCCCGCGTCGTCCGTCGCGGCGAAGCCGTCGGCCAGTGCCGCCTCGTGCGCGGCGAGCAGCAGGTCACGCCGGAATCCCTGCGGGGTCTGCACCGCCCATAGCCCCTCGCGCGGGGTGAGGGTGCCCCAGAGGGTGCCACAGTCGCCGCCCGGTCCGGCCCGCACCAGGGTGTCCGCCACCGGCAGCGCCGCCGTCGCCGCGCCCACCTCTCGCGCCGCCGCGATCACCGCGCCGACCACCGCGCCCGGCAGGAAGGGCCGCGCCGCGTCATGGACCAGCACCACGTCCGCCCGCGTGGCGCGCAGCAGCGCCAGCACGCTCGCCTGCCGGGTATCGCCGCCCGTCACGGCGCGGGCCGGAACGTCCCCCGGCAGGTCCAGGCCCACCGGGAGCGCCACCAGCACCTCGTTCACGTGCGGGGCCAGCGCCGCCGCGCTGCGGCCCAGCAGGCTGCGGCCCGCGACCTCCACGAACGCCTTCGGCCCCAGCCCCAGCCGCGTGCCCGACCCCGCCGCCGGGATCAATGCCGCCACCCGCACGCCCATTACGCCTCTCCTTCACGCCAGCGGCGGAAGCCCGGCACGTCCAGCCCGAACTGATCCAGCACCCGCGCCGTCACGAAATGCAGCAGCTCGTCCACGCTGCCCGGCGCGTGATAGAACCCCGCGCTGGCCGTCATCACGGTCGCGCCCGCGTCGTGCGCGGCCAGCATGTTCAGCAGCATCGGGCGCGGCAGCGGGTCCTCACGCAGCACCAGCACCAGCCGCCGCCGCTCCTTCAAGGTCACGTGCGCCGCGCGCGCCACCAGATTGTCCGCGAAGCCCTGCGCGATCTTCGCCAGCGTCCCCGCGCTGCACGGCACCACCAGCATCCCGTCCGTGCGGAACGACCCGCTCGCCACGCCCGCCGCCAGATCCCGGTCGTCATGCACGACCGACGCCAGCGCCGTCAGGTCCGCCAGCTGCGGCCCCGACCCCTCGGCCGTCATGACGCGCTTGGCGCCGCTGCTGACCACCAGATGCGACTCCACGCCCAGGTCACGCAGCGCCCGCAGGATCGACTCCGCGTACGGCATGCCGCTGCCGCCCGACACCCCCACCACCAGCCTCATGCCCGGCAGGCTAACAGGCCCGCCCACGCCCGACGGTACGCGCCACCCAGTTCCGCCGGTCAGCTCGGCCCGGCGCGCCGCTCGCGGCCCAGCTGCCGCGCGTGCCGGACCTCGGCCAGCACGAACGCCAGCGTGTTCAGCACGTACGTGCCCCCCAGCGCGCCCAGCAGCGCCGCCTGCGCGCCCGCCAGCGGCAGCCCCGCGAACACCACCAGTCCCGACAGCGGCAGCAGCGCCGCCACCACCACGCCCCACGCGCCCAGCAGCACCCCACCCCACGGGGAATCCAGCAGCGACGCGCCGGGCAGCAGCAAACCCAGCAGCCGGAAGCCCACCGGACGCGACCGCGCCGCCGGGAGCGGCGTGCGCGGCAGCATCAGCGACAGCAGCAGCAGCGCCGTCAGGCCAGCCGTGCCCAGCAACGCCAGCCCCAGCCGCGCCGACCCGCCCGCCGACGGATCCAGCAGCGCCAGCGGTGAGCGCAGCCCCGCGCCCAGCGTCACGCTCAGGTCGCCGGTCACGGCGCGTGTCAGGCGCCGCTGGTCCGGGTAGCACAGCCGCGCCTGACCGGGCCGCAACCGCTGCTGGAACGCCGCCTCGGGCGACGCGGGCTTCAGGCCCAGGTTGAACGCCGCCGCCATCAGGTCCGGCTGCTCGGCCAGCGCCGCGCGGAACAGGTCCCGCGCCTGCGGGTCGTCCCCGCGCGTGCGGGCGATCACGCCCAGGTTGTTGCGCATGCAGGCGTCCGAGCCCACGTACAGGTCCCGTGCGCGGGTGTCCTCGCCGTCCAGTTGCGCGCCCAGCGCGGTCAGCAGCGCCGCGTCCGGACCGGGCCGCAGCGTCAGGCTGTCCAGCTGCGCGTTCCACCACCCGCCGCCGTACGTGCCGCTCGACAGGACCGGCGAGCGCAGCGCCGCGCCCGAAAGGTTCGCCCACTGCACGCCGCCCAGCGTGCCCAGCAGCGCCAGTGCCAGCAGCGTCACGGTCAGCCGCTCGCTGGGGGACGCGTACGCCACGAACACCCGCCGCGCCCGCGCCAGCGGCCGCCGCGCCCACGAACGGTAGCGGCCGCCCAGTTCGCGGGTGTCGTCCGCCTGCGCCGGGAACGCCCGCACCGACAGGGTCAGCAGCGCCGCGAGCAGACTCAGGCCCAGCGCCAGGCTCGCCAGTCGCGCCGCGTCCCGCACCGACCCCAGGCCCTCCAGGCCCAGGTTGTACAGCGTGCCGGGCCGCAGGGACCGCGCGAACTGCCGCCACTCGGCCGCCTCGCCCTCGCGGCCCTGCGCGTCCAGCGTGCGCGCGTAGCGTTCGTACAGCGCCCCGCCGCCCTCGAAGCGCGGGTGCAGCTGCCGCAGGTACGTCATCCACACCCCGGCGCGCTCCACGCGGCCCTGCGTGAGCAGCGTCCCCACGTACCCGCTGGGATTCCCGAACGCCCCCAGTGCCGCGCGGCTCATGGCGATCTCGGGGTCCACGCCGCGCGCCGCGGCGTCCGCCTGCGCCTGCGCCAGCGCCAGGTCCGCCGCGGACGGGAAGCCCGCCCCGTCCAGGCGCGCGGCCAGCTGCACCCACGCCGGGAACGGCAGCGTGGTGCCCAGCGTGCGCCGCACGAGGCTCAGCGCCTCGAAGGGGTCCGCCTGCGCCTGCGCCAGCCGCAGCGTCAGGAACGGGTTGAGCGGGTCCAGCCGCGCCGCGTCCGCCAGTCCCGCCGGGGGCACCTGATCCGCCACGCTGGACAGCCAGCCGGTCACGACCGGGTCGGGCGGCAGCACCACCCGCTCCTGCACGCGCAGCTCGCCCCCCTGCGCGTTCAGGTTCACGTTCAGCGTGAAGCGCTCGGTCACGCCGCCCAGCAGCGTGCTGGCCGTCACGACGTCCCCCCCGGCGTCCAGGCTGCTGACGATGCCCGGCAGGTCCGCGCGGCCCGTCACGACGCCCCCGGCACCCAGCGCGTACACGGCTGGTCCGGCGCCCAGCAGCACCAGGTTCCCAACCTCCAGCGGCGCGCTCAGGGGACCCAGCGCGTCCGGGAGGGTGCGCTGCCACGCGCCGCCCGGCCCCTCGTGCCGCAGGGTGCGGCCCTCCAGGGTGGTGGTCGCCCCGGCGGTGCCCAGCAGCGCCGTCAGGCTCAGTCCCGCCAGCAGCGCCCGCAGGCGCCTCACGCGCCGCCCCGCAGCAGGTGCGCGGCCCGCACGGCCATGACAACCCCGCCCGCCAGCAGCGGCCAGAAGCCCCCGCTCAGCGCGCCGACCAGCAGGCCCACGGGCACCGCGACCGCCGTCGTGAACGGCACCGCGTTCAGCTTCAGGCGGGGCTGCAGCGTGGCCTTATACGTGGGGATCACGACCGCCGCGGTCAGCAGCAGCGCCAGCAGCACGCCCGGCGTGAACACCAGCAGCGCCCCCAGCAGCGGCGCGATGCCCCCGCCGCCCCGGAAGCCGAAGAAGACCGGGTAGCAGTGCCCGGCCACGACCGCGCCCGTCACCAGCGCCGCCAGCGCCTCGCCACCCTGCGGGACGAGCGCGCGGGCCAGCAGCGCCGCCACGACCCCCTTCAGGATGTCCCCCGCCGTGACCAGCGCGGCCGCGCCGCGCCCGAACTGCCGCCACGTGCCGCTCCCGCCCGGCAGGTCCCGGTCGCGGATGTCCGCCCCGCGCGCGCGGGAGTACAGCACGCCGCTGACCAGCGACCCCAGCAGGAACGCCAGGACCGTCACGAGCAGCGTCGGGGCGGGCGGCAGGGCAGACAGGTCGGGCATACGCCGCGCATTCTAGAGCGGCCCCGTCCCGCACGCGCCCGCTACACTGCCCGCATGACCGGCCCCCGCCTCCCCGGACTGACCCGCCCGGAACTGCGCCGCTACTCGCGCGCGCTGCTGGTCCCCGAGTGGCTGGACGCCGGCGCGCAGGAACGCGTGCGGGCCGCGCACGTCCTCGTGGTCGGGGCGGGTGGGCTGGGCAGCCCCGTGATCGCCAGTCTGGCCGGGGCGGGCGTGGGCACCCTGACCGTCGCGGACGACGACCGCGTGGACCTCAGCAACCTGCACCGCCAGACGCTGTACGCCACGCCTGACGTGGGCCGCCCCAAGGCGGAACTGGCCGCCGCCCGCGCCCAGACCATCAACCCGCACGTGCAGGTGCGCGCCGCGCCGCGCGTCACGCCGGACACCCTCCCCGCGCTGCTGGGCGGCGTGACGCTCGTCGTGGACGCCACCGACAACTTCGAGACGCGCTACCTGATCGCCGACACCTGCGCCGCGCAGGGCCGCGAGTGGATCTGGGGCGCAGCCAGCGGCACGACCGGCATGGTCAGCGTGTTCGGCCCCCACGCGGGCCTGCGCGACGTGTTCCCCGACCCCGGCGACGACCTGAGCTGCGACGAAGCCGGGGTGCTCGGCCCGGTTCCGGCGCTGACCGGGCAGCTGATGGCGCTGGAAGCCCTGAAGGTGCTCGGCGGCGTGGGTGAACCGCTGCGCGGCCGCCTGTGGACCTTCGACGCCCTGACCGGCCGCGCCCGGACCCTCACGCTGCGCCCCGCCCCCACCCTGTAGAGCACGTCAGGCACGAGCTTCACCGGCAGGTGTCGCCCCGCACGGCCGCCCCCGGCGCGCCAGCGGTGACCCGGCGCGGCGCTGCACCCCCGCTGGGCGCACCTCCAGCCCCTCTTGACGCCCGGCGCGGCTGTGTTACTGTGCGGCTGAGCCCACAATTCAATTGCGTTCGCCCTGTGCCGCTCGCAGTCCACTCCCGGAGGTTGCACGTATGGCCAAGAGCACCAAACCCGCCGCGAAGAAACCCGCCCCCAAGAAAGGCGCGGCCAAGCCCGCCCCGAAAGCCGAGGCCGGGAAGATCGCCAAGACGCAGATCATCGACATGGTCGCCGACAAGACCACCCTGAACAAGAAGCAGGCCGGAGACGCCGTCGCGACCGTCATCGACAGCATCGTGGACGCCCTGCGCGCCGGGAGCAGCGTCGGCCTGCCCGGCCTGGGCACCCTGAGCGTCACCCACACCGCCGAACGCACCGGCGTCAAACCCGGCACCAGCGAACGCATCACCATTCCCGCCGGGAAGAAGGTGCGCTTCAAGGTCGCCACGACCCTCAAAGGCACCCTCTAATACGGACTCCGATTGAATGGGCTGCAAAGCCCGTTCAATCCGAGCGGATGCGAGTAGGAGCAAAACGGGTTCCGGACGTGGAGCTGGCAGATCGGTGGTGTTCCGATCTGTCAGCGAAACAGACGGAATCCGTATAAAGCCCCTTCCCGGCGCGGCCCCTGCCAGACGGTGGGGGCCACGCCGGCAGTTATCCGGGCAGGTGGCGGCGCAACTGCGGTTCGTCCAGCGTCACGACCTCCCGGCGGCGCAGGCCGATCAGGCCCTGCCGGTACAGGTCACCGAGGTGACGGCTGACCAGTTCCGGCACGGTCCCCAGCTGCTCGGCCAGGGCTGAGTTGGTCGGCAGGACGTGCGGGCCGCGCTCGAGCAGGTAGGTGACCAGCCGGGCGGCCACCGGGGCGCTCAGCAGATTCAGCCGGGCCTCGGCGTCACGGGTCTGCGCGGCCAGCAGGGCCAGGGCCGCCCCGGACACGGCCGGATCACGCATCGACGCCCGCAGCGTCGTGCCGGGCAGGGCGACCAGTCGACTCGGCGCGCCGCCCAGCGCGTCCTCGCAGAAGGTCGCGGGTGCGCCCAGCACGTCTCGCAGGCCCAGCACCTCGCCCGGTGTGCGGACCGCCCGGGTCAGGCTGCGACCGCTGGCCTGTGCCCGCGTGAGTCGGACCTCGCCCCCGAGCAGGATGAACGCGCCCCCGACCGGGTCATCGGCGCGCCACAGCGTCTCGCCCCGGGCCAGCACCCGTGGCGCGGCGTGCGCGGCCAGCTGCCGCAGCGTTTCCGGCGCGGCGCCGCTCAGCAGCGGGGACACCCGCAGATCGTCAGGACTGATCACGCTTCAGATGCTGTCACGACCACGTGGGGGTGGGGGGCTCACCACAGGTGCAGCGCCGTGCGGGCATACGCGATCCATTCGGGGGCCTCGTGACCCTCCACGATGGCCTGCGCGGGGCAGGCGTTCGCGCAGGCGCCGCAGTCGATGCACTCGTTCGGGTGAATCACGAACTGATCGCCCACGTCGTGAATGCAGGCCACGGGGCAGACGTCCAGGCAGGCGCCGTCGCGGACGCCCGCGCAGCGGGAGGTGATTGCGTAACTCATGCCCTCAGGGTGGGGGACACCGCCGGGTGCGGCCATGACTTTGGTCAAGGCTTCCCGGTGGCGGGTGTCACGTGCCGCCCAGGGTCGCCCGGTACGGTGGGGGGATGACGACCCGGCCTGCTGAGCGTTCCACGTCCTTTCCGCGTTCGGCGGCGCGGGTGCTGCTGGGGGCGTTCATGACCCTGGCGGGTGTGGGGCACCTGACGTTCCAGCGGCAGGAGTTCCAGGCGCAGGTGCCGACGTGGCTGCCGGTGGACCGGGACGCGGTGGTGCTGGGTTCCGGGGTGCTGGAGGTGGCGTTCGGGCTGGCGATGCTGTCGGGTCGGCGGCGGCGGACGGTGGGGCTGGCGCTGGCGGCGTTCTTCGTGCTGATCTTTCCGGGGAACGTGTCGCAGTACGTGTCGCGTCAGAGTGCGTTCGGGCTGGACACGGATCAGAAGCGTCTGACGCGGCTGTTCTTCCAGCCGGTGCTGGTGGCCTGGGCACTGTGGAGTACGGGGGCACTGGGGAGTACGGGGGCGCTGCGGAACAAAAGGGTGGGAGACCGGCGCGAGGATTAAGGTCCGTTCACGCTTGTGGAGATTCAAGCTTCTGTGAGGTCCGCCCCCGTACGCTGAGGCATGTTGACCCGCCTGACTGCCGCCATCGCGTCTGCCACCCAGCCCGGCGGGGCGGGGCTGGCCGAGGCCGTCCTGAGCATCACCGACACCCTGGTGGTCGTGCTGGACCCGCAGGGGCGCGTGGTGCGGTTCAACGCGGCGGCCGAGCGGCTCTCCGGGTACAGTTTCGAGGAGGTGCGCGGGCAGGTCCTGTGGCCGTTCGTGCTGCCCGAGCATGAGGTCGCCGGGGTGGTGCAGGCTTTCGAGTCCCTGGCGGCCGGGGACTACCCGAACCGTTACGAGAATCACTGGCAGACCCGCAGCGGCGAGCTGCGGTACGTCCTGTGGTCGAACACGGCGCTGCTGGACGCGCGGGGGCGGGTGGCGCTGGTCGTGGCGACCGGGGTGGACGTCACGCGGGAACGCGAGGCGCGGCAGGCGCTGCAGGAGAGCGAGGACCGCTTCCGGGCGCTGTTCGAACGCTCGGCGGACGGTGTGGTCCTGATCGACCCGAACGACCCGGAGGTCGCGTGGCGGATCCTGGACTGCAACGAGGCCTTCTGCCGCATGAACGGCTACGAACGTCACGAGCTGGTCGGGCAGTCCATCGACATCCTGCACCCGTACCCGATGATGGCCGAGGAGGGCGGCGAGCTGTTCGCCTGGATCCGCGAGGAGGGACAGGTGCACGGCGAGGGCTCGCACCTGCACCGCGACGGGACGGTGTTCCCGATCGAGAGTGCCAGCAGCGTCGTGAGCGTGAACGGGCGCGAACTGATCCTGGGGCAGGACCGTGACATCCGCGACCGCAAGCGCACCGAGGAGCAGCTGCGGGCCCTGGCGGCGCAGCTGGCGCACGACTCGCAGCACGACGCGCTGACGGGCCTGCCGAACCGCACGCTGCTGCTCGACCGGTTGCAGGTGGAACTGCGCCGCGCCGCGCGGGATGGGCGGGCGCTGGCGGTCGTCCACCTGAACCTCGACGGGTTCCGGCGCGTGAACGACACGCTGGGGCACGCGGTGGGGGACGCGGTGCTGCGTGAGGTCGCGCGCAGACTGCAGGAGGACGTGCGCCCATCGGACACCGTGGCGCGCCTGGGCGGGGACGAGTTCGTGGTGCTGATTCCCGACGTGGGCGGGCGGCCCGAGGCGGGCAGCGTGGCGCGGCGCCTGCAGGCGGCCCTGGCGCATCCCTTCGACGTGGATGGGCAGCTGGTGAACGTGCGCGGCAGCATGGGCGTGGCGGTCAGCCCGCCGGACAGCAGCCTCCCGGCGAACCTGCTGCGGCAGGCGGACCTGGCGATGACGCAGGCCAAGCGCGAGGGCAAGAACGGCGTGCAGTTCTTCCAGAAGTCCATGGACGCCGCGGTGCACGGTCAGCTGCACCTGGAGACGCGGCTGCGCGCGGCGCTGGACGCGGGTGGGCTGCACCTGCACTACCAGCCGCAGGTGGACACCACGACGGGCGCGCTGCTGGGCTTCGAGGCGCTGGTCCGCTGGACGGACACGCAGCTGGGGCTGGTGTCCCCGGCGCGGTTCATTCCGCTGGCGGAGGAGGCCGGGTTGATCGGGCCGCTGGGCGCGTGGGTGCTGGACGAGGCGTGCCGTCAGGCGGCCGAGTGGGGGCTGCGCGTGCCGGTCGCGGTGAACGTCTCGGCGCTGGAGGTCGCGCAGGAGGACTTCACGCAGCGGGTCCACGCGACGCTGCGCCGCCACGGGCTGGACGGCGGGCAGCTGAAACTGGAGATCACCGAGCGCCTGACCGTGCAGGACCTGCAGCGCGCCGCGCGGCAGCTGGCGCAGCTGCAGGGGCTGGGCGTGCAGCTGTCCCTGGATGATTTCGGGACGGGGCAGTCGTCGGTCAGTACGCTGCTGCAGATGCCCCTGAACGAACTGAAACTGGACCGTTCGCTGATCACGGGCGTCGCCGAGTCCCCCATCGAGCAGCGCGTGGTGAGCGCCCTGATCGGCCTGGGCCGCAGCCTGAACCTGACCGTGATCGTCGAGGGTGTAGAAACGCCCGAGCAGCTGCGGGTCCTGCGGGACCTGGGCTGCGGGGCGGTGCAGGGGTACCTGACGGGCCGTCCGGGCCCGGCGAGCATGTGGACGCCGCACCTGAACGGTCCCCTGCCGCTGAACCTGCCCGAGCGCGCGGCGGGGGACGGCGAGACGCTCCTGAACTGATCGGCCACTGACGGTGGGGCTGATCTACCGGCCGGGCCAGTCGGGCGTGCGCCACGCTTCCAGCTGACCGCCGGGCCGCAGGCGGTGGGCGTACAGGGCCGCGCCGCTGGCCTGCACCTCGTCCAGGGACAGGCGGTCGAGGTCGCACGCGAGATTCAGTTGCGCGCAGATCACGCCGCGCCGCGCGACGAGCAGTGTCCCGGCGGGCCAGCGGCTCACGGCGGCGCGGAACGCGGCCGGGTCGGAGGCCGCCGCGTCGGGGTAGGAGGCGCCCCTCAGGCTCAGCAGGTGCGTGGCGCGGCGCACGCCGACGCCGATCAGGGCCGTGTCGGCCTGCCAGGGGTGCGCGTGGACGGTCCTCGCGGCGGCGCGGTAGGTCAGGTGCGCGCCCAGCAGGCGGGCCGCGTCGCGCAGCGTGGCGTGCAGGGCGTCGTCGGGCGTGCGGGCGTGCAGGTGCGCCAGCCGGGCGTCCAGGCGGGCCAGGGCCGTGGGGGGGCTGGGCGTACTGCGGCGGGTGGAACGCGACCGTCAGGGTGGGCGCGGTGAACTGGAGGGGCGGGACCTGGAGGGCTGGCGGCTGGGGATCGCGCGGGTCGCGGGGCGGGTCGTCCGTCATGGGTCTCCCGGTGGGCTGGATTGGGGGGACCCTCAGCGTGGCACGTGGGACGCGCGGGCGCACGCGAAAGTGACCGTATGAAGGGAAGGGGGCGCGCGGGCCGGGCGGGGGCCTTGCTACGCTCTCGGGTATGACTGCTTCCTCTGACGCGGATGTCCGCGCGAAACTCACGGCGCTGGTCCCGGCCCTGCGGCACTTCCACTCGGCGCTGCTGGACGTCGCCAAGGGCGAGTACGAGTTCATGAACGGCCCCGTGAAGGGCCCCTTCGAGCTGTACTCGCTGGTGATGAACCACCCGCAGTTCCAGTGGCTGCGGCCCCTGTCGGGCCTGATGGCCACCCTGGACGAGGTGCTGGACGCCAGGGACACCACCCTGACGGAGCGGAACCTGACGGACGTGCGTCAGGCGCTGGGCCTGCTGTTCGCCGAGACCGACACCCGCTTCGCGGAGTTCCGCGGCGGCTACACCCGCGCGAAGGGCGACGCCCGCGTGCGCGAGACCGAAGCGAAGTGGCGCGAACTGCTGGGAGGCATCCAGGCGTAAGCCGGATTATGAGCATGAAGATCATCGTGGGCCTGGGGAATCCGGGCACGCAGTACGCGCAGACGCGGCACAACGTGGGCTGGATGGTGCTGGACGAACTGGCCCGCCGCGCCGGGGCGTCTTGGCGCAAGGAAGGCAAGGACGCCGAGCTCGCCGAGGTCCGCCTGGGCTCCGGGGTGGGCGCGAAGGTGCTGCTGGTGCGGCCCCTGACGTTCATGAACGCGTCCGGGAAGGCGGTGGCGCCGCTGATGTCGTTCTACAAGCTGGGCGGCGAGTCGCTGCTGGTGCTGCAGGACGACCTGGACAGTCCGTTCGGGCTGCTGCGCGTGCGGATGGGCGGGCGGCACGGTGGGCAGAACGGCGTGCGGGACATCATCCGGCTGCTGGGGCACGAGGCCTTCGCGCGCGTGAAGGTGGGGATCTCGCGCCCGCCGGCGGGCTGGGAGGTGCCGGACTGGGTCCTGAGCCGCTGGCGTGACGAGGAGAAGGCCGATCTGGCGGAACTCGTGCGGCTGGGTGCGAACGCCGCCGAGGTCTGGGCCACGTCCGGGCTGGCGGAGGCGCAGGGGCAGTTCAACGGCACGGACCTGCGCCCGAAACCGCCGGCCCCGCCGAAACCTCCGAAACCTGCACCGGACGGGGACTCTGTCCCGGCTGGGCGAACCCCGCAGGACACGGCGGGGACGGCGGCGCATACTGGCGGGCGTGTCGAAAAAACAGAAGAAGGCTGACGCGGCCCCCGCTGCGACCGTCCCCACCGCGACCATGACGGACCTGCGGCTGGATCTCCTGATGCGCCTGTCGGACCTGCCGGGCGTGCCCGGTCAGGAGGACGCCGTGCGGGCCCTCGTGCTGGCCGAACTGGACGGCCTGGTGGACGAGGTCCGCGTGGACGCCATGGGGAACGTCATCGCCCGCCGCGCGCCCCGCAAGCCCAGGAAGGGCGAGGTGGCCGAGCGCGTGATGATCAGCGCGCACATGGACGAGATCGGCTTCCTGGTGCGCTTCATCGACGACCGGGGCTTCGTGCGGGTGCAGGCGCTGGGCGGCTTCGATACCCGCAACCTCTTCGCGCGGGACGTCACGGTCCACGCGCGTGGCGGGGCGCTGCCGGGCATCCTGACGCCCGGCGGGAAACCCGTGCACATCGCGACTCCCGAGGAACGCAAGAAGATCCCCGAGGTCAGGGAGTTCTTCATCGACCTGGGCCTGAGTGCCGACGAGGTCCGCGCGCAGGTGCGCGTCGGGGACATGGTCACGCTGGACCAGACGGCCCGGCAGGTCGGGCGGCTGGTATGCGGCAAGGCCATGGACGACCGCGCCAGCGTGTTCCTGCTCCTGGAGACCCTGCGCGCCCTGCGCGGCCAGGAGCTGCGGCACGAATTGATCGCCGTGTTCAGCACCCAGGAGGAGGTCGGCCTGCGCGGCGCGATCACCGCCGCGTACGGCGTGCAGCCCACCGTGGGCATCGGCCTGGACGTGACCCTGGCGGTGGACACCCCCGGCGTCGGCCCGGACGAGGCGGTCACGCACGTGGGGCAGGGCATCGGCATCAAGGTGTTCGACTCCAGCATGATCTCGCACCGGGGGCTGGTCGATCAGTTCTGGGACCTGGCGCAGGAGCGCGGCATTCCCGCGCAGCTGGAGGTCCTGGCGCTCGGCGGCACGGACGGCGCGGCCATCCAGCGCAGCCGCGAGGGCGTGCCCACCCTGACCCTCAGCCTCCCCACCCGCTACATCCACACGGTCGTCGAAGCCGTGCACGTGGACGACCTGCGCGCCGGGGTGGACCTGCTGGTCGCCTACCTGCGCTGACGCGACGGCCCCGCCCGCCGCGCCTCAACCGGTCCCGGCCGCTCTGCCCAGGTCCTCCCCGTGATCGGCCGTGGAGGTCCGGGGCAGCTCCGGGAGCAGCGCGGTCAGGGGCGTCATTCCGTGCGTCCGGCACAGGGCCGCCTCGTGCCGGGCGTGCTGGGCGGCCAGCGGGGCGTCACCCTGCGCGTGGTGCAGCAGGGCCCGCGCGCGGTGGTAGGCCGCGAGGGCCAGCGGGGGCGTGTCCGCCTGGAGCGCACACGCGTCCAGCAGCGCCTGGGCCTGCGCCGCGTCGCCGTGCGCGGCCAGCAGGCCCGCGTGGGCGGCCGTGATGTACAGCTCCCGGTACGGATCGCTGACCTCACGCACGCAGCGCGCCGCCTCACCGGCCCGTTCGAGCGCTCCCCGAAGGTCCCCGGCCTGTTCGCGGGACAGGCTCAGGCGGTGGAGGATGTCTGCCCGGTACGTCAGGGATCCCAGGTCGTCTGCCAGGGCCAGCGCGCGGTTCAGATGCGCGTCCGCCTCGGTCAGCTGACCGGTCGCGAGCGCCGCGTGCCCCAGGTGCGTGAGCATCAGCGCGTGCATGTGCGGTCCCAGATCCGCGCGGTTCAGGCCCTGCTGAAGAACCTCGCGCGCCCGGTCCGGCTGACCGCTCAGCAGCAGGCACAGGCCGATGTCGGCCTCCATGGCATTCTGGTGCGCCAGGACCGGATGCGCGGCCAGCAGTTCGGTCATGCGCGCAGCGCACGCCTGGAAATGCCCGGCGAAGAACTCCCCCAGCGCGTCCAGCGTCATCAGCAGCGGCCAGGGATGCGGTTCGGCACGGATCAGGGAGCGTGCGTCGTCGTACTGCCCGCGCCGGAACCCCACCTCGACCCGCAGTTCGGTCAGCGCGCGGTGCAGTGCGGGGGGCAGGGGCCTGGCCGCCAGTGGTCCCGTCGCCAGGGCCAGGGCGCGCTTCAGGAGCATCTCGGCCTCCTGCCCGCGCCCCTGGTACACGGTCAGTTCCGCCAGGGCCAGCAGCGTCTCCAGTTTCAGCAGGTCGTCCGGGCCGTGCTGCCCCCACTCGATCAGGTCCAGCGCGGCCCGCAGGTGCGACTCGCTGACGTGCAGGTCCTGCCAGAACAGCGCGCGGCCCAGCTGCAGGTGCGCCGGGGCTTCCAGCGGGTGCCCGGCCGGCAGTTCAGTCAGCAGCGCCCGCCACTCGTGCGCGGCGGCCTCCACCCGGCCGCCACCCAGCAGGTTCGCGGCGTGCGCGGCCCGCGCGGGCCAGGCGCGCTGGGGGAGCCCTGCCTGCGTCCAGTGGCGGATCAGCGCCGGATCGTTCGGGTCGCGGCGACTGAGGTGCTCGGCCAGCTGCCGGTGCAGCAGCTGCCGCCGGGGCCCCGGCAGCGCGGCGCTCACGGCGCGGCGCTGCAGGTCGTGCAGGCGGCCCTCCTGCAGGAATGCGGCGGCCGTGGCGGCGTCCAGCGCGTCGAGCACCTCGCCCAGCGGCTGACCCAGCACCTCCGCCAGGGTGTCCTCGCTGGCGTCCGGGGCGAGGCTCAGTGCGGCCAGCACCTGCTGCGCCGGTCGGCTCAGGCGGGCCAGTCGCCGCTGCACCAGGGCCTGCAACTGCGGCGGGGGCGGCCAGCTGGCGGCGTCAGGCAGCGGCCCCACAACCTGCCAGCCGCCGGGCGCGGCGCGCAGCACGCCCGCCTCGAACAGGGCGCGCAGGTGCTCCAGAACGTACAGGGGTGTGCCCCCGCTGTGCTCGGCCAGCCACGCACCCAGGGGCGGCGCGGTCTCCCCACCCAGGGCCCGCAGCCACGCGGCCAGTGCGGCCGGGTCCAGCGGTTCCAGCCGCAGGTGCGTGACGGCCTGCCGTTCCAGGTGCGTCAGGGTGCGGCGCAGCGCCTCGCTCGGTTCGTCGCTGCGGTACGCGACCACCAGGCCGCCCCCGGGTCGGCCCGCGGCGTAGGCCAGCCAGTCCAGCGTGGCGTCGTCCGCCCACTGCGCGTCATCCAGGATCAGGGGGGCGCCGCTGTCCAGCAGCGCTCGCGATAGCGCTTCCAGCAGCCGCACCCGGCCCACGCCCGGATCAAGCGGTGCGGGCACGACGTCCGGGTACAGGTCCGGCAGCAGCCGCGCTAGGTCCTCACGGTAGGGTCCCACGCTGGGAGGCTCGCGGCGCAGCTGCGGCAGCAGCGGGTGGTACGGCACGTGCTGCAGGCCCTCCTGCGCGGGCAGGCGGCGCGCGCCGGGCAGCGCGTGGCGCAGCAGTGTCGTCTTGCCCATCCCGGCCGGGCCGCTCAGCAGGGCCACGCCGGGCATCGCGCCCGCCAGGTGCGCCGCCTCGCGGTCCCGGCCGGCCAGCAGGTCCGCCTGGCGCAGCGTGCCGGGCAGCGCCCGCAGCGGTTGACGGCCCAGTGCGGCGGCCAGCGCCTGCGTGGCGGGCAGGGGTTCAGCCCCGGCGTCGTGCAGGGCGCGGCGCAGGGAGGCGTACAGTTTCAGGCCCCGTTCGCGCTCGCGCAGGTCGTGGCACAGGTCCAGGGCCCGGCGCGCGGTGTCCTCGGCCAGTGGGTCCAGGGACAGGACGAGTTCGAGCAGACGCAGCGCTCCGCGGGTGTCCCCGGCGGCGCGGCGTTGCGCGGCGGCGCGGGTCAGGGCGCCGACGCACTCGGCGTGCAGGGCGCGACTCTCGGCCTCGAAGTGCTCGGCCAGGCCGGGCAGCTGGGCCAGCGACAGACCCTGCAGCAGCGGCGCGTACAGGTGCGCCACCCGCTCGGCGTCCCCGTCCCGCAGCGCGCGGCGCAGCTGCGCGACGTCGGTCTCGGCCTGCAGGCGCAGGCGGTGTTTCTGGACTTCCAGTCCGGCCGCCCAGGGCAGTGCGGCGGCGCGCGACAGGCACACGCGCAGGTTGGTGCGCGCCTGCGACTGCGGCAGGCCGGGGAACAGCGTCTCGGCCAGCTGGTCGCGGGTGATCCACTCGCCGCGCAGCAGCAGGACGGTCAGCAGCAGCGCGGGCTTGCTGCCGGGCAGGTCCGTCCAGGTGTCCCCCACACGGACGTGCGGGTGCCCCAGCAGGCGCGCGAGCATACCTCAGTTGTAACACCCGGCCTGACCCGGTCAGGGTTTCCGGGCCCGGCGGGTCTATACGGGACAGCATCACACCTGGCGTTCGGGCCGGGTGTGATGGATTGACGCGCGGTGGGGGGAGGCCCGCGCGTCGGTCAGTTTCGGGTGGACGCCGATCAGTTCACGCGGACGGTCCCGACGGGCATCAGATCGAACACCTGCGGCACCACCGTCACGAACAGTTCAGATCCGGCGGGCATCAGGGTGGGGGCGGTCAGGGTGACGGTGGTCGCGCCGCTGGTCGGGGTGACGCTGCCCAGCACGGTCACGCTACCGGTCGCGGAGCGGCGCAGCAGCTGCACCGACTTGACGTTGTACCCCAGCGAGAACGGCGAGGTGACGCTGAAGAAGTTCACGCGCGCCGGGTCCAGTTGCACGGTCACGGTGGTGCCCGCGCGGGTGGCGGAACTGATCACGGGGGAACGCACGCCTGGCCCCTCAATGTGAATTTCCGGCAGGCCGCTCACGTTCACGCCGATCAAGGTGTTCACGATGTCCCGCACGGCGGCGAAGGCGTCCACGTCGTTGAACGTCCCGATCCGGTAACCGGCGCCGTTCCCGGAGTTCACCTGCGTGTCCAGCGACGCGAGGTCCAGCGCCGCGCGGTACCCGGAGCGGAAGCGCAGCACGTCCAGTTCCGTCACGGTCAGCCCGACCGCCAGCGTGGTGTCGAGGAACACCCCGGCTTCCAGGTCGCGGGCGGTGCGGAGCAGGTCTCCGCTACCGCCCAGGGTCACGGTGCCCTGCACGGTGCCCAGCTCCCCGCGTGACAGGCTGCTGCACCCGGTGTCGGTGTTGCAGTCGAAGCCCATGCGGACGCTGGCGCGCGCCGAGCCCACGGCCGAGAGGGTGCGGCGGCCCGAGCCGTAACTGCCGCCCAGGTGCAGCCCGGGGCGCATCTTGGCGACCAGTCCCAGGCCGAAGGTCTCGAAGGGGGCTTCCACGGCGTCGCGCATGGTGCAGGTCAGGCTCTGGTCGTTGAAGTTGGCGTTCAGGGTGTGCGTGCCGCTCGTGACGCGCAGGCTGGGGTCGGCGGTGTACAGCACGCGCAGGCGCTTCGTGCCCAGCAGTGGCAGGTCCAGCCGCAACGAGAAGGTGGGGTTCCCGGCGTTCAGAGTGAAGGTGGGGCGGCCCAGGGTCACGCTGGCTTCCGGGACGCTGCCGCTGCAGCGGAACGGTCCGGCGTTGAAGGCCAGCGGCTGCAGGCTGGTGCGGGCGGCGCCCTGCTCGCGGAGGTGGAATTCGAACTGACCGTTGCCGAGGGGCCGGATGTCGAACGCGGCGCGGGTCTGCGAGGTGAATTCGATGTCCTGCGAGGGCACGCGGACCGTCTCGTCCACCTGAAGCTGCCGGAACAGCGTGGGGAGCGTCACGATTTCCAGGGTTACCTCGGTGCCGTCGGGCACGGCGCGACTGGACAGCACGCGGCCCTGCACCGGTGTGCCGTCGGGCGCGCGGCTGAACCACAGCTTCCCGGCGGTGGGCGAGACGTCTTTCAGGACCACGGTGTACGTGCTGCCGACACTGAACGGCGTGACGCCCTCCGGGAAGGTGGGGGCGCGCAGGACCTTGCTGGCGGGAATCGCCACCACGCCCTCCTGCAGCACCCCGCTGGCCGCGACGCCGGGCGCGGATTGAACGCCCTGCGCGCTGGCGGTGATCTGGGCGCTGCCGACGGTGCGGGCGGTGGCGGCGCCGCTGGCGGCGACCTCGATCACGGCCGGGTTGCTGGACGTGAAGGTGATGGGCACGTTCAGCACCTGGCCCTGGTCGTCGTACGCGGTGGCCTGCAGGTTCTGCCCGGCGCGGCCCTGTTCGAGCAGCAGCGAGGCGCTGTTCAGTTCCACGCGCGCGACCTTCGGCGTGGGGGTCGGGTCCGGCGTGGGGCTGGGTGCGGCGGGCCCGGCGCAACTGCTCAGGAGCGCGGCGGTCAGGAGTGTCAGGGTCAGCGGTCGGGTCAGCGGTGCGGTCATGGCGATCTCCCCCCGGAGCCGCGCGGATGAGTGCGTCCTGTGGGGGCGCGGCGCGGTTCATCGGTAGGGGCAGTGTGGTCGCGCAGGGTATCTGCAGCGTTTCAGTCGGGCCGGGGGGACTGATACGGTCACCGGACCACAGAGGTATGAATGCTTGCGCAAGTGTGGTCGCGGCAACCGGGGGGCGGCGCGGGTCGTAATGGGGGCGTATGGAACTCCTGTCCGGTCTGCTGTCGTCGCTGGGTCTGTCGGGTGCGGCGGGCCTGAACGCCTTCATTCCGCTGCTGGTCGTGGGGCTGCTGTCCCGCGCGGACGTCATTCAGCTGAACGCGCCGTTCGATCTGCTGGCGAACCCGTGGGTGCTGCTGGGCGTGGCGGTGATCGGCGCGCTGGATTTCGTGGGGGACAAGATTCCGGGGGTGGATCATGTGCTGCACGTGGCGGGCGGGGTGGTGAACGCGGCGGCGGGCGCGGTGCTGTTCGCCTCGCAGGCGGGCGTGGCGGACGTGCCCCCGGCGCTGAGCATGGCGCTGGGCCTGATCGTGGCGGGGGGCGTGCAGGCGACCCGCACGGCGGTGCGGCCGGTGGCGACGGCAACGACGGCCGGTTTGGGCAACCCGGTGGTGAGCACCGTGGAGGACGGCACGAGTCTGCTGCTCAGTGCGCTGGCGGTGTTCGCGCCGTTGCTGGCGGCCCTGCTGCTGGTCATGGTGGTGGTGGGCGTGTACCGCTTCTGGGCGGCGCGGCGCGTGCGGCGCCTGACGTAGGCCGGGACAGGGAACAGGGGAGGGGAGAGGCGCGCGGGTGTCGCCTCTCCCTCCTCCGTTGTGGGTGAAGGCCAGAGGTGAGGCTGGCCGTGCGGTGCCACGGGTGAGCAGACGGCGGATTGAACGCCAAATCGTTCAGGCTGCCTGGGACAGCGTGCAGCTTGTGAGTATTTTTCTGCACGTCCGGCAATCCTCGCTTCCCCTCGGACTCGGATCGGCCCATTGTGTTGCATCTTGTTCAGAGAAACCTAGCCAAATGCTCAAATAAATTTTGACATTCTGCACTCATCTTCCTAAGCTGGGGGCATGCAGGGATGCGGTCACTGCAAATTGAGCGGCAAAAAGGAGACGCCATGAAACTGATCACGGCTGTCATCAGGCCCGAACGGGTCCAGCAGGTCAAGGAAGCCCTCTTCCAGGCGGGCATCAGCGGCATCACCCTCGGGCGCGTCAGCGGACACGGGGGCGAACAGGAAGTCGTCGAGCACTACCGCGGCACCCGCGTCATGGTCGAATTCCGCGACAAGGTCGAGGTCCGCATGGCCGTCAGCGAACCCTTCGTGCAGGCCGCCATCGACGCCATCTGCCACGGCGCCCGCACCGGCGAGGTCGGCGACGGCAAGATCTTCGTCCAGCCGCTCGAACAGGTCGTGCGGATTCGCACCGGCGAGCGCGACAACGCCGCCCTGACCCCCGTCACCGAGACCCGCCTCACGCCCGCCTGAGGCGGCCCCCACAGGAGTGAACCCATGACCCACCTCCGCAAGACCCTTCCGCTGGCCCTGATGCTGGGCGGCGCGGCCCTCGCCCAGACCGAGGCGCCCAAACTCGACACCGGCGACACCGCCTGGATGATCGTCGCCTCCGCGCTGGTCCTGCTGATGACCCCCGGCCTCGCGTTCTTCTACGGCGGCCTGAGCCGCACCCAGAGCGTCCTGAACACCATGATGATGAGCGTCGTGTGCATCGGGCTGGTCGGCGTGCTGTGGCTGCTCGGCGGGTACTCCATCGCGTTCGCGCCCGGCGGCAACGCCCTCTTCAGCGGCCTGAGCAACTTCGGCTTCAACGGCCTGGCCGGGCAGCTGACCGGCACCATCCCCAGCTACATCTTCGCGGCCTTCCAGGCGATGTTCGCGATCATCGCCGTCGCCCTGATCAGCGGCGCCGTCATCGAGCGCATGCGTTTCGGGGCCTTCGTGCTGTTCGGCGGCCTGTGGAGCCTGCTGATCTACGCCCCGCTGGCCCACTGGGTCTGGAACGCGGACGGCTGGCTGTTCAAGATGGGCGCGCTGGACTTCGCGGGCGGCACCGTCATCCACATCGCCGCCGGGGTCAGCGGCCTGGTCGCCGCGTCCGTGCTGGGCGCCCGCATCGGCTTCCCGAAGACCGCGCACGTTCCCCACAACGTTCCCTTCGTGCTGCTGGGCGCGGGCCTGCTGTGGTTCGGCTGGATGGGCTTCAACGCGGGCAGCGCCTTGGCCGCCAACCAGACCGCCGCGCTGGCCTTCATGACCACCCTGATCGCCCCCGCCGCCGCGATGCTCACCTGGCTGGGCCTGGAAAGCGTACGCACCGGCAAACCCACCGCCGTGGGCGCCGCCACCGGCCTGGTCGTCGGTCTGGTCGCCATCACCCCCGCCTGCGCCTTCGTCTCCCCGCTCGCCTCGGTGCTGGTCGGCGTGCTGGGCGCCGCCGCGAGCTTCGCCGCCGTGCAGCTCAAGACCCGCATGAAGGCCGACGACGCGCTGGACGTCTTCGCCTGCCACGGCGTCGCCGGGATCGTCGGCGCGCTGCTGACCGGCGCGCTGGCCTGGACGACCGGAGCGGGCAAACCCATCGGCGAGCAGATGGTCATCCAGATCATCGGAGTGGCCGCCGCCGTCGCCTGGACCGGGCTGGGTTCGTTCATCCTGCTGAAACTGGTCGGGCTGGTCATGCCGCTGCGCGTTCCCGTCAGCCAGGAGATCGCCGGGATCGACGTCAGCGCCCACAGCGAGCAGGGCTACTCCGACAGCGAGACCGGCCTGGGTGCACCCGTCTTCGTCGGCGGCGACTGAAGTCCCCCTGCGACACCTCTTCTCCTCCTTCCTCTGACCTTCACGGGGCCTGACCCGGCCTGATTCCAAACAAGACCCTCCACGTCCGCTGGCCCCCGACCGCATCCCCGGGGGCCAGCACTTTGTCTACCCCGAAAAGGCCGGATGACGTCTGGATGAATGACAATCTGCGCGACAACCCCAGGATTTCTGCGCGGGAGGGTCTTCATGTTGGACAAATCTGCACTCTGGCCTTGACGCGCCGGTACGCTCGTGGCATGAAACTGGTCACGGCCGTCGTCAGGCCCGAGCGGGTGCAGCAGGTCAAGGAAGCGCTGTTCCAGGCGGGCATCAGTGGGATCACCCTCTCACGCGTCAGCGGGCACGGCGGCGAGCAGTCCGTCGTGGAGCACTACCGCGGTACCCGCGTCATGGTGGAATTCCACGACAAGGTCGAGTTCCGCATGGTCGTCAGCGAACCCTTCGTGCAGGCCGCCATCGACGCGATCTGCAAGGGGGCCCGCACCGGCGAGGTCGGCGACGGCAAGATCTTCGTGCAGCCCATGGAGCGCGTGATCCGCATCCGCACCGGCGAGGAGGACACGGCCGCCCTGACGCCCGTCACCGAGACCAAACTCAGCCCGGACCAGCCCTGATGCGCCGAGCCCTGACCCTGCTGGCCCTGCTGGGTGGCACCGCCGCCGCGCAGACGCCCACCCTCAACGGCGCCGACACCGCCTTCATCCTGCTGTGCTCGGCGCTGGTCCTGCTCATGACGCCCGGCCTCGCCATCTTCTACGGCGGGCTGGTCCGCGCGGGCAGCGTCCTGAACACCATGATGATGAGCTTCGCCGCCATGGGCGTCGCCAGCGTCGCCTGGGTTGCCGTCGGCTACACCCTGGCCTTCGGTCCCGGCGGCAACGCCCTGATCGGCGGCCTGAGCCACGCGGGCCTGGGGAACATGGCCGGTGAACTGACCGGCACCATCCCCACCCCGCTGTTCGCGGTGTTCCAGATTCTCTTCGCGGTCATCACCCTGGCGGTCGTCAGCGGCAGCGTCGTCGAACGCATGCGCTTCCCGGCGTTCGTGCTGTTCGGCACGCTGTGGGTGCTGTGTATCTACGCCCCGCTGGCCCACTGGGTCTGGAGCAGCGACGGTTGGCTGTTCAAGCTGGGCCTGCTGGACTTCGCGGGCGGCACCGTCGTCGAGGTCGCGTCCGGCGTCAGCGGCCTCGTCGCGGCGCTGGTCCTCGGGCCGCGCCTGGGCTTCCCCCGCATGGTCAGCGTGCCGCACAACGTCCCGCTGGTGCTGCTGGGCACCGGCCTGCTGTGGTTCGGCTGGCTGGGCTTCAACGCCGGGTCCGCCCTGAGTGCCGGGCAGACCGCCGCGTACGCCCTGCTGAACACGAACACCGCCGCCGCCGCCGCGCTGCTCGTGTGGCTGCTGTGGGACCAGCTGCGCGGCGGGAAACCCACCGCCGTCGGCGCCGCGACCGGCGCGGTCGTCGGGTTGGTCGCCATCACGCCCGCCTGCGGCTTCGTCACGCCCGGCGGCGCGCTGCTGATCGGCGCGGTCGCCAGTACCGTCTCGTGGTTCCTGGTCGCCAACAAGCACCGCCTGCTGCCCGACGACGCGCTGGACGTCTTTGCCTGCCACGGCACCGCCGGGATCGTCGGCACCCTCCTGACCGGCGTGCTCGCCAGCCCCGCCATCAACCCCGCCGGGACGGGCCTGCTTGCCGGGAACCCCGCGCAGGTCGGCAAGCAACTGATCGGCGTGCTGGCCGCCGCCGCCCTGGCCGGGGCGGGAACCTTCGTCCTGCTGAAACTCACGGCGCTCATCACCCCGCTGCGCCTCACCCAGCAGCAGGAGGTCCGAGGCGTGGACCTCAGCGAACACCAGGAAGAGGGGTACCAGGAGGCGCAGAGCCCGCTGGCCGCCCCGGTCTTCGTCGGCAACGACTGACCCGCCCACCTGCCTGACCCGCCCACCCGCGCTGCGGCTGCCCCCCGGTCCCATACGCCGGGGGGTTTGCGTTGTCAAGCGCAGGGACGCTTGCCCTGCCTGAACGATAAAGGCGGTGTGTTAGGATGCTCGGCGAGTCTGACATCACCATCACCAGGGTCGGGCCACCGAAAAACTCACCGCACCCCCGCCACACCCCATGACGTTCATGGGGCGCTTGACCGGGGTGCTTGAGTCACGAAGGGAAAGGAGGAGTGAGTTTTGGACGTCTCAAGTCGAGTCTTAAGTGAACTGGCCAGCCGCGAGGCGGCGCTGGACGCGCAGATCGAAGCGGCCCGCGCGCAGGCGCAGGAAACCGTGGACGCTGCCCAGGCGCAGGCCGCGAGCATCCTCCGCGACGCGCAGGACCGCGTGAAGGCCATGCAGGCCGATCAGGACCAGCAACTGGCCCGCGACGTGCAGCAGGTCCGCGAGGAATCCAGTGCCAGCGCCCAGGCGCAGGCGCAGGCCATCCGCGCCCGCGCGGAAGCCAAGCTGGGCGAGGCCGTGGACACCATCATGAGGGCGGTGCTTCCGTGATCAACCCCATGCAGCAGGTCGTGATCGCCACGCGCAAACGCGACAGTGAAGCGGTCATTGCGGCGCTGCAGGACGCCGGGGTGCTGCACCTCAAGCCCATCACGGGTGGCCCGCTGAGCACCGGCAGCCTTGCCGGGGCCGACGCCCAGAGCCGCCGCGAGGACGAGCGCCTGCTCGCCCGCGCGGAGAGCACCCTCGCGGAACTCGGCAGCTACCGACCCGCGCCCGCCTCCCTTCCCGCCGCGGACAGCTGGGCCGACCTGATCGAACAGGCCGCGCAGCCCACCGCGACCCTGGCCCGTCAGCGCCAGGACCTCCAGGCCGACCTGGACGCCGAGAGCGCCTACGGCGACGCCGTGCGCGCCCTGGGCCGCATGGCGGGCACCCTGGACCGCAGCCAGCGC
The DNA here is from genome assembly GCF_013337115.1 of Deinococcus sp. JMULE3. NCBI lineage: Bacteria > Thermotogati > Deinococcota > Deinococci > Deinococcales > Deinococcaceae > Deinococcus > Deinococcus sp. JMULE3. Next base: position 1,624,868 of record NZ_SGWE01000004.1, on the reverse strand, counting down.
GTGTCGCTGCTGCCCTTCGTGCTGCAGCCCACCGACAACCCCGGCGAACTGGACGCCGCGCTGAAGGCCGAACTGGCCGACCGCTACGTCCTGGCGACCGAGACCGTCGGCGCCAACCGCGTCGGACTGATCGCCACCCGCCGCAGCGACCGCGACCTCGCGCGCGCCGCGCTGGGCAAGGTCCGCCTGGGCGAACTGCGCCTCCCGGGCCGCTTCGACGGCATGCCGCTGAGTGAAGCGGCCGCCGAGATGGACCGCGTCGCCAGCACCGGCACCGCCCGCCTGGGCGAACTGAACGCCGAACGCGACCGTCTGGCCCAGGCGCACGCGCCCGCGCTGTACGCCATCCGCGACGCCCTGAAAGACCGCGTGGCCATCCACGACGTCCGGGCCGTCTCCGCGCGCGGCAAGTACAGCCTCGCGCTGCAGGGCTACGTTCCCGAAGACCGCCTCGCGGCCCTCAAGGGCGCCCTGGACCGCTTCGGCAGCGCCGTCAGCTACGACCTGCACCCCGTCGACGAGCACCACGACGACCTCGTACCGGTCGAACTGAAGAACAACAGCTACGTCAAACCCTTCCAGACCGTGATGGGCCTCATGACGCCCCCCAAGTACGGCACCTTCGACCCCACCTGGGTCGTGGCGCTGTTCTTCCCGCTGTTCTTCGGGATCATCATGGCCGACATCGGCTACGGCCTGCTGTTCCTGTGGTTCGGCCTGTGGCTGCTCGGCAAGGCCAGGCGCAACGAGGGCTGGGACCTCAGCTTCTTCGGCGCGTACGTGCCGCCCGCCACCCTGCGGGACCTGGGCTTCGTGACGAACGTCATGGCCGCCTGGACCATCCTGTGGGGCGTCCTGACCGGCGAGTTCTTCGGGACCTTCCTGGAGCACTTCGGCATCTTCTACATCAACCCGGAACTGCTGAACAGCCTCTGGGGCTGGACCGGCATCCGCTACCCCGAAGAGGCCGAGGCCCACAAGACCCTCTTCCACCTCTTCCCGATCCTCTTCCCGCGCCTGGAAACCGGGTACTTCAGCAACGTCGCCCTGGTCTTCGCGCTGTGCTTCGGCATCCTGCAGGTGCTGTGGGGCTGGGCCATCCGCATCCAGCAGGGCCTCAAGCACAAGGACCCCGTGCACACCTGGGAAGGCATCGCGCTGTTCGGCGGCGTCGGCGCCCTGATCCTGATGGCCTTCGCCACCAAGGCGGGCAAGGACTTCAGCGCGTTCACGAACTTCAGCGACCCCCGCGTCCTGCTGATGTACGTCGGCTTCGCCGCCTTCGTGGTCGGCTGGCTGCGCGTCATCAAGCACTACCCGCTGCTGCCCATCGAACTGCTCTCGCAGGGCGGCGCGGTCGTCAGCTACGCCCGTATCTTCGCCGTGGGTCTGGTGTCCGCCATTCTCGCCAAGCTCTGCACCGACCTGGGCTGGAGCCTGTACGAGAACATCGGCTTCCTCGGCATCATCATCGGTATCCTGCTGGGCCTGGTCCTGCACTTCCTGGTGCTGGCCCTGACCCTGATCGGCCACGTGCTGCAGCCGCTGCGTCTTCACATGGTGGAGTTCCTCAACCCCACCGGGTTCAACGCCGACTCCAGCCCCCGCTACAACCCCCTTCGTCGCCTCAGCCCCGCCCAGGGGCAGGTTAAATAACCCAGGAGTGTTCACCATGACCAAGTACAACAAGATCGTCCTCGCGTCCCTCGCCTTCGCCCTCGTCAGCACCGGTCTCGCCGCTGAAGCCACCGGCACCAACAGCGACGAGCTGTACAAGGGTCTGCGCGCCGTCGGCGCCGGCCTGGCCCTGGGCCTCGGCGCCATCGGCACCGGCATCGCCCAGGCGCGCATCGGCTCCAGCCTCGTCGGCGCCGTCGCCGAGGACCCCAGCAAGGCCGGCAGCCTGCTGCTGTACTTCCTGCTGCCCGAAACCCTCGTCATCTTCGGCTTCCTCGCGCTGTTCATCCTGAACTGATATGGCGCTCGACAAGCTCCTCGAGAACGAAGCCCAGCAGGACATCGAGCGCATCCGCGCCGAGGCCCAGGGCCGCGCCGAGCAGATCGTCGCCCAGGCCCACGAACAGGCCCAGGCCCTGATCGACTCGCGCACCCGCCAGCTGGAAGGTGCCCGCCAGGCCGAACTGGTGCGCGCCCGCAGCGCCGCTGACCTCGACAGCAGCGCGCAGCGTCTCGCCGCCGCCGACAGCCTCCAGGCCCAGGCGTTCACGGTCTCCGAGCAGTACCTGCACTCCGTGACCACCTCCGCCGAGTACCCCATGATCGTCAGCAAGCTCCTGCAGGAAGCCCTGCAGGTCCTGCCCGACGCCGAGGTGGTCGAGGCGGCCCTGGCCGAGCACGACGCCGTCCGTCAGGCCCTGGCCCAGCTGGGCCGCCAGCTGGACGTGCGCCCCAACGAGCAGGTCAAGACCGGCATTCGCCTGGTCGGCAAGGGCGGCAAGGCCAGCATTCAGAACACGCTCGTGGGTCGACTGAACCGCGTGCGCGGCGACCTCGCCCCGCAGATCAGCCGACTGCTGGCCGAGTAAGGACCGACATGCCCGACGACTACGCTTACATCAACACGCGCGTCCGCATCATGCGGACCAAACTGCTCGACGGACGCTCGCTTGACTCGGCGCTCGCCGCGGGCAGCTACCAGGAGTTCCTGCGGGTCCTGACCGAAACGGACCTCGCCGCGAACCTGCGCGACACCACCACCGAGCAGGCGGGCCTCGCCGAACTGGACCAGGCCCTGAGCCGCAACCTGTTCGACACCGCCCGCAAGGTCCTGGGCTTCGCCGACGGCGACGCCAAACGCGAAATCCAGGCCCTGCTCATGAAATGGGACCTCGTGAACCTCAAGACCGTCGCCCGCGGCATCATCACCGGCCGCGGCACCGACGCGATCCTGGCGAACCTGATCCCCGGCGGCACCCTGAAACCCGCCGCGCTGCAGGCCGCCGCGCAGAGCACCGACCTGCCCGGCGCCGCCGCCGCTATCGCCCTGAGCGGCCACCCGCTGGCCGCCGCGATGCGCACGGCCGCGCAGGCCTACGCCAGCAGCAACCGCATGCTGGACCTGGAAGTCGCGCTGGACCAGGGCTACTACCGGCACGCGCTGAGCGTGGCGCGCAACACCAGCCTGCGCCGCTACCTCAGCCGCGAGATCGACATCACCAACGCCCTGATCGCCCGCGCGGGCGCCGGACAGCCCCTGGACCCCAGCCTGTTCGTCGCCGGCGGCAAACTCGACGCGGCCGGCTACGCCCGCCTGAGCGGCGGCGACGCCGGCGGCCTGAGTGACGTCAGCGCGATCCTCGACGCCCCCAGCCTCGAAGACGCCGAGGTCGCCGCCCGCACCGCCCTGGACACCGCCACCCGCAACGTCGCGGCCGGTGACCCGGAAGGTGTCGGCGTGATCCTGGACTTCCTGCGCCGCAAGGAGATCGAGATCGCCAAACTCCGCCTGATCGGACGCGGCAAGTTCTACGACCTGCCCACCGACCAGATCCGCCGCGAGGTGCAGGCATGACCCAGCCCAACACGCAACGCGTCGCGGTGCTGAGTGACGCCGAGACCGCCACCGGCTACCGCCTCGCCGGAGCCGCCGTGATCGAGGCCACCCCCGACACGGCCCTCGCCACCCTGGAACGCCTGATCACCGAAGGTCAGTACGGCCTCGTCGCCGTCGACACCGGCCTGATCCCGGACCCGGCCACCGCCACCGCCCGCGTCATGCGCGGCCGGGACCTGCCGATCCTGCTGCCCATCCCCAGCCTGCGCGACGCGTTCAACCCGGACACCGTCGACGCGAAGGCCTACATGGGCAAACTGGTGCGCGACACCATCGGCTTCGATATCAAACTGTAAGGAGTTGATGGTCGAGAGCAGAGGGATGATGGTACACAGGACTTTCAGTGACTGAACGCTTGACCCGTCAACCATCCACTCTCCACCATCAACCTCTCCGAAGGAGAACGTAATGACGCAGAACAAGAGCGGCGTCGTGAAGAGCATCGCCGGACCCGCCGTCATCGCGGACGGGATGTACGGCGCGAAAATGTACGACATCGTCCGCGTGGGCCAGGAACGCCTCGTGGGCGAGATCATCCGACTGGACGGCAACACCGCCTTCGTCCAGGTGTACGAGGACACCAGCGGCCTGACCGTCGGTGAACCCGTCGAGACCACCAACCTCCCCCTGAGCGTCGAACTGGGCCCCGGCATGCTGAACGGCATCTACGACGGCATCCAGCGCCCCCTGGGCAAGATCCGCGAGGCCAGCGGCGACTTCATCGCGCGCGGCATCGAGGTCTCCAGCCTGGACCGCACCCAGCTGTGGGACTTCACGCCCAGCGTGCAGGTCGGCGATACCGTCGGCGGCAGCGCCATCCTGGGCACCGTGCCCGAGTTCAGCTTCACGCACAAGGTCCTGACGCCCCCCGACAAGGGCGGCAAGATTGCCTGGATCGCCCCGGCCGGTCAGTACAACATCGACCAGACCATCGCCAAACTGGAAGACGGCACCGAGCTGCGCATGGCCCACTACTGGCCCGTGCGCGCCCCGCGCCCCGTCACCAAGAAACTCGACCCCAGCCTGCCGTTCCTCACGGGCATGCGCATCCTGGACGTCCTGTTCCCCCTGGTCATGGGTGGCGCCGCCGCGATCCCCGGTCCCTTCGGTTCCGGCAAGACCGTGACCCAGCAGAGCGTGGCGAAGTACGGCAACGCCGACATCGTCGTGTACGTGGGCTGCGGTGAACGCGGCAACGAGATGACCGACGTGCTCGTGGAATTCCCCGAACTGGAAGATCCCAAGACCGGCGGGCCGCTCATGCACCGCACGATCCTGATCGCCAACACGTCCAACATGCCCGTGGCCGCCCGCGAAGCGAGCGTCTACACCGGCATCACGCTGGCCGAGTACTTCCGCGACCAGGGCTACAGCGTGTCCCTGATGGCCGACAGCACCAGCCGCTGGGCCGAGGCCCTCCGTGAAATCTCCTCCCGCCTGGAAGAGATGCCTGCCGAAGAAGGCTACCCGCCCTACCTGGGCGCCAAGCTGGCCGCGTTCTACGAGCGCGCCGGGGCCGTCAAGACCCTCGCCGGTGAAGACGGCGCGGTGTCCGTGATCGGCGCCGTCAGCCCCGCCGGCGGCGACATGTCCGAGCCCGTCACGCAGGCCACCCTGCGTATCACCGGCGCCTTCTGGCGTCTGGACGCCGGCCTCGCCCGCCGCCGCCACTTCCCCGCGATCAACTGGAACGGCTCCTACAGCCTGTTCACCCCGATCCTGGACTCCTGGTACCGCGCCAACGTCGGCGAGGACTTCCCGGAACTGCGCCAGCGCATCGGCACGATCCTCCAGGAAGAGGCCGCGCTGCAGGAAGTCGTGCAGCTCGTCGGCCCCGACGCCCTGCAGGACAACGAGCGCCTGATCATCGAGACCGGCCGCATGCTCCGCCAGGACTTCCTGCAGCAGAACGGCTTCGACCCCGTCGACGCCAGCGCCAGCATGCCCAAGAACTACGGCCTGATGCGCATGTTCCTGAAGTTCTACGACCAGGCCGACGCGGCCCTCAAGAGCGGCAGCACCATCGACGAAATCATCCAGAGCCCCATCATCGAGCGTCTCGCCCGCGCCCGCTACACGCCCGAAGGTGACTTCGCCGCGTACACCGACAGCGTCCTCGGCGAGCTCGACAGCAGCTTCAAGGCGGTGAAAGCGTGACCCTCCTCCAGAAGGAATACAACGACGTCGCGTACATCTCCGGCCCTCTGCTGTTCGTGAATGCCGCCAGCGACCTCGCGTACGGCGCCATCGTGAACATCAAGGACGCGAGCGGTAAGCTCCGCGGCGGCCAGGTCATCTCCGTGACCGACCAGAACGCCGTCATTCAGGTGTTCGAAGAAACCCGCGGTCTGGACCTCGCGACCGCCAGCGTCAGCCTCGTCGAAGACGTGGCCCGCCTGGGCGTCAGCAAGGAAATGATCGGCCGCCGCTTCGACGGCCTGGGCCGCCCCATCGACGGGCTGCCCGCCGTGGTCGCCGAGAAGCGCCTCTCGATCAACGGTCAGCCCATGAACCCCGCCGCGCGCGCCAAGCCCGAGGAGTTCATCCAGACCGGCATCAGCACCATCGACGTGCAGACCAGCCTGATCCGCGGCCAGAAGCTGCCGATCTTCAGCGGCTCGGGCCTCCCGCACAACGAACTCGCCGCGCAGATCGCCCGCCAGGCCAAGGTGCCCGGCCACGAGGGTGACTTCGCCGTGGTGTTCGCCGCGATGGGCCTGACCCAGCGCGAAGTCAGCTTCTTCACGCAGGAATTCGAACGCACCGGCGCCCTGGCCCGCTCTGTCCTGTTCCTGAACAAGGCCGACGACCCCGCGGTCGAGCGTCTGCTCACCCCCCGCATGGCCCTGACCACCGCCGAGTACCTGGCCTTCGAGCACGGCTACCACGTGCTGGTGATCCTGACCGACCTGACGAACTACTGCGAGGCCCTCCGTGAAATCGGCGGTGCGCGCGAGGAGATCCCCGGTCGCCGCGGCTTCCCCGGCTACATGTACACCGACCTCGCCTCGCTGTACGAGCGCGCGGGCGTCGTGGACGGCAAGCCCGGCTCGGTCACCCAGGTGCCGATCCTGTCGATGCCCGACGACGACATCACCCACCCCATCCCCGACCTGACCGGCTACATCACCGAAGGTCAGATCGTGGTCGACCGCACCCTGAACAGCAAGGGCGTGTTCCCCCCGATCAACCCCCTGCCCAGCCTGAGCCGCCTGCAGGGCAACGGCATCGGCAAGGGCAAGACCCGCGCCGACCACAAGAACATCAGCGACCAGCTGTTCGCCGCGTACGCCAACGGCCTGGACCTGCGCAAACTGGTGGCCATCACCGGTGAAGACGCGCTGACCGAAACCGACAAGCTGTACCTGAAGTTCGCCAACGACTTCGAGGAATACTTCATCGGCCAGGGCGACCAGGACCGCAGCATCGAGGACAGCCTGACCGTCGCGTGGGGCATCCTGAGCAAGCTGCCCCAGAGCCAGCTGACCCGTATCGGCAAGGACTCCATCGACAAGTACTACGGCACGAAGATGGACGAGATGTGGAAGGGCAGCCGCTCCACGAAGTAACCCCCCTGAGGGGCTGAAGGGTGACCCCGCCGCTTGCGGACTCGCCCTTCAACCCCTGACCATAAACGCCAGAACGTCAGGAGGTGAACACACATGGCAGAACAGATCAGCCCCACCCGCAGCGCCCTGCTGGCCAGCAAGGCCAGCCTGAAGACCGCCTCCGGCGGCGCGGACCTCCTCAAGCGCAAGCGTGACGCCCTCATCGGCGAATTCTTCGCGCTCGTCAAGGACGCGCTGGCCGCCCGCGAGCAGCTCAGCGGCGTCAGCAAGGGCGCGTACACCAGCCTCTTCAGCGCGAAAGCCTGGGACAGCCCCGAAGCCGTCGAGAGCCTCTCGCTGGCCGGCAGCGGCGACTACCAGATCGACATGCAGATCGACAACCTGTACGGCGTGAAGGTGCCGCGCATCAGCGTGCCCGAACGCGCCGCGCAGGCGAACTTCAGCCCGATCAACGTCGGCGCCCGCACCATCCAGGCCGCCACCGACTTCGGCGGCGTCCTCGAGGCGATCGTCAAGGTCGCCGCGACCGAGACGAAACTGCGCCGCATCGGCGAGGAAATCAAGAAGACCAGCCGCCGCGTCAACGCGCTCGAGCAGGTCGTGATTCCCGGCATTCAGGACGACATCCGCTTCATCCGCAGCGTGCTCGACCAGCGCGAACGCGAAGCCGGATTCACCCAGAAGAAGATCAAGGCGAAGATCGAGGCGAAAGCCAAGGCCGCCCGCGAAGCGCAGAACGCGCAGAGCCACGGCAGCGCCGCCGACTGACCCCGACATCACAGAAACCGCCCTCCGACTGGGGGGCGGTTTTTTTATTGGCTTTGTTTGTGGTTGCGGTCAGCCCTGCTGATACGGGATTCAAGTGATTCCACATCATTCGGAGTCGCCCGGTGGCCCCCTCACCCTTCCGTCGCTTCGCTCCTCCCTCCCTCTCCCACAGGGGGAGAGGGGACAATGGAACGCGATCACGTTGCAAGCAAGTCAATTTAATCCCGTATGAGGCACCGGGGCCGTAGGCGCGCGGCGGCCCCGCACGCTCAGGACCAGCAGCAGCGCGCCCATCCCGGCCGCCAGCGCCGCGCCCGCCGCGAAGCCCTGCGCCTCGTGCCCGGCAGGCGCCGCCAGCAGCAGAGGGCTGAGGAACTGCCCCAGGAACACGGCGCTGCTCATGCCCGCCGTCACGCGGCCCCGCCACGCGGGAGGCGTCAGGTCGGCCAGCCACGCGTACAGGTTCGGGAAGATCAGCCCGCCGCCCAGGCCCGCCACGAGCAGGCCCGCCTCGACGACTGCCAGGCCCGGCGCACGGAACACCAGCAGCCAGCCCAGCGCCACGACGACCATGCCCAGCCCCGCCAGGCGGCGCGGATCGAAACGCCCGGCGAAGCGCGAGAACACCAGTGAGGTCACGGCGGCCATCAGGGTGGAGCTGCCCAGCATCAGGCCGGTCAGGCCGGGGCTGGCGTCCAGGGCGCGCAGCAGGAAGGGCCCCTGGGCGGGCATCAGGTAGAACACGACCATGTACCCCAGCGCCAGCGCGTACACCAGCGTGACCGCGCCCCAGCGGGGAGCCTGCACCGGGCCGGTGAGGTCCGGCGCGACGCCGGGAATGCCGCGCGGGAGCCGCAGGAGCAGCGGGAGCAGCAGCGCCGCCGCGAGGTACAGGAAGAACGGGGCGCGCCAGCCCACGGCGGCCAGCACGCCGCCCAGCGGAAGGAGGACCGCGCCGCCGAAACTGGTGAACGCCGCCTGCTGGCTCAGGAAGCGGCCGCGCGCGGCGCCGCTGAACAGGTCGTTCACGAGCGCCCCGGCGGCCGTCATGGTGCCCGCCACGGCGAGACCCAGCACGATGCGCCCCAGCAGGACCTGCCCGAGGCTCTGCGCGATCAGGCCGCTGCCGCCCCCGATCACGTACAGCGCCAGGGCCGCGAGCAACACCGGGCGGCGGCCGTAGCGGTCGGCCAGCACCCCGAACAGCGGGGCGGTGACGGCAATCACGATGCCCAGGATGGTCAGGGCCAGTTTCACGAGCAGCGCGGCGTTCGGGGTGTCCGCGAAGTGCGCCTGCATGGCGGGCAGCGCCGGGGCGATGGTCGCGCCGGACATGACGGTCAGGGCCGACAGGAGCAGCAGGGTGGCCTGCGTGACCCGGTCGGGTGGGGCCTGACCGGGCGCGGTGGGAGAGGGGGCAGGCGTGGGCATGCCCCCCACTATACGCTTTAAAACTTAAACCGGTTTACTCTGATGAACGGTCTGGGGTGCCGCCCACACCCTGCGCCTGCCGGAGCCGCCACACCGCCTCCGCCGTCACCGGCAGCTCGGTCACGCGCACCCCCGCCGCCTCCCGCACCGCGTTCGCCAGGGCCGCCGCGCCCGCCGTGACCGGCGGCTCCCCCACCACCCGCGCGCCGAACGGCCCATGCTCGCTGGGCCGCTGCACCAGCAGGGCCTCCAGCGGCGGCACATCCGTACTCGTGGGGAACGCGTACTCCAGGAAATTCGCGCTTTGCAGCGTCCCCCCCGCGTAGTCCAGGCCCTCCAGCAGCCCCAGACCCAGCGCCTGCGCGCTGCCCCCGTGAATCTGACCCTCGACCAGCAGCGGGTTCAACGCGAAGCCCACGTCCTGCGCCGCCACCGACCGCAGCAGCGTCACCGCGCCCGTGCCGGGGTCCACCCGCGCGTGCACCAGCTGCGCGATGAACCCCGGCGCGCCCGCCTTGGGCGCCGCGCGGCCCTCGGCGACCACCGGGCCCGGCCCGCCCGGCGCGCGCTGCGCCTGCGCCGCCAGCTTCCCGATCGGAATGGCGCGGTCCGGAATGCCCCGCACGAGCGCCTGCCCGCCCGCGAGCTCCAGGTCGTCCCGGTGCGCCTCGAAATGCCGCGCCGCGAGGTCCAGCAGCTGGTCGCGCACCTGCGTGCTGGCGTCCAGCACCGCGCCCGACAGGCTGATCGTCACCTGCGACCCCCCGGAGTTCGGCGCGTACGGCCCGCTGTCGGTCGTGCCCTGCACGATCTCCACGTCGTCCGGGTGGACGCCCAGCGTCTCGGCGGCGATCAGGACCATGCTGGAATGCACGCCGCTGATGTCCACGCTGCCCACGTGCAGCCTCACCGTGCCGTCCGTGTCCACGCGGCACACCGCGCCCGCCGGGGAGAACGCTCCCGGCCAGCCGCCCACCGCCAGCCCCACGCCCTCATGCGCGGGCAGCTCGTGGCGTCCCTGCCACAGCGGGTGCGCGCGGGCGGCCTCCAGGCAGTCGCGCAGGCCGATGTCCGGCCAGGGCCGCCCGGTGCCCATCGGGTCGCCCGCCTGCACGGCGTGGCGCAGGCGCCACTCCAGCGGGTCCGCGCCCAGCTGCCGGGTCAGGTCGTCCACGGCGGACTCCAGCGCGAACAGCGCCTGCGGGACGCCCGGCGCGCGGTACGCCCCGACCGGCGCGCGGTTCAGCAGCAGCTCCCGCGCCCGCACGCGCACGTTCTCGCAGCGGTACAGCCCGCCCAGCATCGTCGCGATGATCCCCCCGTGCCCGAACCTGAACGCCCCGTTCTCGATCAGCACGTCCGCGTCCACGGCCGTCAGGGTGCCGTCCGCGTCCGCACCGAGCCGCAGCGTCACCTGAATGGCCGGGGCGGGCATGGTCGTCAGCATGTCCTCGCTGCGGGTCAGGACCAGCCGCACCGGCTGCCGCGCGTGCAGCGCCGCCGCCGCGACCAGCGCGTCCATGATCCCGTACTTCGCGCCGAACCCCCCACCCACCGTCAGCGGCACCACGTGCACGTCCCGCTCGCGCAGGCCCAGCGCGCCCGCGACCTCGCCGCGCACCACGTACTGCCCCTGCGTGCTCGTGTACACCGTGACCTCGCCGGTCCGCGCGCCGGGCTCCGCGACCACCGCGTGCGGCTCCAGGTACCCCTGATGCACGCCCGCCACCCGGAACGACCCGCCCGCCGTGAACGCCGCCCCCGCCAGCGCCGCGTCCACGTCCCCACGGCCGAAGGTGCGGTCCTCGTCCACGTTGCTCGGCTCGCGCGCCGCCTGCGCGCCCGCCTCTCCGCCGTGTAGCCCGGCCATGCCACCGTCCGCCTTCGGGACGCCCTGCGGCCACACCAGCGTCCCGCCCGCCAGGGCCGCCTCCGCGTCCTCCACGGCGTCCAGTGCCTCGTAGTCCACGTCCAGCAGGGCCGCCGCGTCCGCCGCCTGCGCCTCGGTGTCCGCCAGGATCAGCGCGACCGGCTGCCCCGCGAACACCACCGTGTCCCCCGCCAGCAGCAGGCTGGGTCGCGAGTGCATGGGCTTCACGTTCAGGTCTGCGCCCAGCAGCACCGAGTGCACGCCCGGCACGGCCAGCGCCGCCGCGCGGTCGATGCCCCGGATGCGGGCGTGCGGGTACGGGGACAGCACCACGCGCGCGTGCAGCAGCCCCGGCACCCGCCGGTCCGCGACGTACGGCGCCCGGCCCACGAGTTTCTCCAGACCGTCGATGATCTTGCGCGGACGACCCAGGTGCGTGCGGGCCGACAGTTCAGGCGTGGTCATACGGACTCCGGTGGAATGGTGTGCCCGCCCCATTCCACCCGAGCGGATGCGAGTGGGAGCAGAACGGGTTCCGGGCGTGGAGTTGGCAACCCGGTGGTGTTCCGGGGTGTGAACGAAACAGACGGAATCCGTGTCACAGGTGAAACCTCCAGAAGAAGCGGGGAGAGGGATGAGCTTGGAACCTCCGGAGTCTACGCCCGCGCTAGCATCCGGGCACATGACCCCAGACCTGCCCCTGAGCGGCGTGCGCGTCGCGGACTTCACCCGCGTCCTGACCGGCCCGCTGTGCACCATGCTCCTCGGCGACCTCGGCGCGGACGTGATCAAGGTCGAACCGCCCGGCGGGGACGACACCCGCGCCTGGGGCCCGCCCTTCCAGACGGGGCCGGACGGGGCGCGCGAGAGCAGTTACTTCCTGAGCGTGAACCGCAACAAGCGCAGCGTCACCCTGGACCTCAAGGCGCAGGAGGGGCTGGAGGCCGCCCGCCGCCTGATCGCGGGCAGCGACGTGCTCGTCGAGAACTTCCGGCCCGGCACGCTGGAGCGCCTGGGGCTGGGCTGGGACGACCTGCACGCCGCGCAGCCCCGCCTGATCTACGCCAGCATCACGGGCTTCGGCCTGAGCGGCCCGTACCGCGACCGCGCCGGGTACGACGTGATCGCGCAGGGCATGGGCGGCCTCATGAGCTACAACGGCGAGGCGGGCGGCGAGCCCCTGCGGGTCGGGGTGGCCGTCGCGGACGTGTACAGCGGCGCGCTGATCACCCAGGCGATCCTCGCCGCGCTGTACGCCCGTGAACGCACCGGACGCGGCGCGCGGGTGGACGTGAACCTCCTTGAGAGCGTGATCGCGCTGGGCTCCTCGCAGGTGGGCCGCTACCTCGCCACCGGGGAGGTCCCCGTGCCCACCGGGAACGACCACCGGTCCATCGTCCCGTACGGCACCTTCCCCTGCGCGGACGGCTTCGTGAACATCGCCGTGGGCAACGACGCGCTGTGGCGACGCTTCTGCGCGGCGCTGGACGACCCTGACCTGGGTGCGGACGCCCGCTTCACCACGAACGAGGGCCGCGTCAACCACCGCGCCGACCTCGACCACCTCCTGCTGCCCGCCCTGGCCCGCCACACCCGCGCCGACCTCATGACCCGCCTGGAGGTCGCGGGCGTCCCCTGCGGCCCCGTGAACGACCTGTCCGACGTCTTCAGCGACCCACACGTGCAGGCGCGCGGCGTCGCCGTGCCCGTCCCGCACCCCACCCTGGGCGAGACGACCGTCACCAGCCCCCCCTGGCGCTTCGGCGGCGAGGCCCTCCCTGTGCGCCGCGCGCCCCCCACACCGGGCCAGCACACCCGCGAGGTGATGACGGAACTGGGCCTCAGCCCCGAGATCAGCTCAGCCGCGCCAGCGCCCGCGCCAGATTGACCCGCGCCTGAGGCTCCAGCCCTGCGAACTCCGGCGTGAGGTACAGCCGCTCGCGGCTCAGGAAGCCCCGCAGGACCGCCGCCCGCCCGGCGCGGTACGCGTCCTCGGGCACGTGCGCGTACTCCACCCGGATGGCCCGGTCGTACGCGTCGAAGGTGTCCGGATCGGCCCCCAGGACACTCAGGTCGGCGTCCACGAACAGCGCCTCCGCCCGCGTGGTCACGGGAACGGTGTGCCGGGTCGCGAGGATCAGCGCCCGCACCTCCGCCTGAAGCCCCCCGGACGCCCCCTGCGCGACCAGCCACGCCCCGAACACATCCGCGCTGCGGGCCTCGTTGTCCGCCGCGCGCGGATCGTAGATCAGGTCATGCCCCCACGCGGCCAGCGCCAGCGCGGGCGTCAGCACCCCCCGCCCCGCCAGGGCGTCCAGCAGAGCCCGCACATGCGCCCCAGTGTGATACGCCCGGCCTGCCTCGGCGTAGAACGGCCCCGCGTACGCCTCGGCGGCAGTCAGCAGGGCCGGTTCTTGCATCATGGCTTCAGCCCAGCATCAGCGCGTGGAACTCTTCCATGATGTTCTCCGCGTCCGCCGTGGTGCGCGCCACCACGAAGATCGTGTCCTCGCCCGCCAGCGTCCCGATGATGTCGTCGCGGCGCACCCGGTCCAGCACCAGCGCCACGCCGGTCGCGTGCCCGTCCGCCGTGCGGATCACGAGCATGTTCTCGCCCCGGTCGATGTCATGCACGAAGTTCTGGAAGAGCCGCGCGAGTTCCTCCTGCGCGCCCACGTGACCGGCCGTCTGCGCCAGGGCGTAGCGGTGGCGGCCCTTGCCGACCGGGAGGCGCACCAGCCGCAGCTCGTTGATGTCGCGGCTGACGGTCGCCTGCGTGACCCGGATGCCCTCGGCCTGGAGGCGCTCGACGAGTTCTCCCTGGGTGCTGACACTGTCGCGGGCGATGATGTCCTGAATGCGTTTCTGACGTTGTTCCTTGCTGAGCGTACCCGCCATTCCACACAGCATATGCATATGCACTGCATAATTCAATGACGGGCGTCCCGACGAGCAGAACCCCGCGCGGCCCCTCGCTGCGTGCTCACCCCCACCCGGCCTCCCCCCTCAAGGGGGAGGAGCAGGCACGGCTTCAGCGGGCTGTGGGCAGGAGGCGTGCCGCCTCGGTCAGCAGGCGCTCGGCCACCTCGCGCTTGCTCACGCGCGGCCAGTCCTCGTGCGAGCCGTCCGCGCGGACCAGCGTCACCTGATTGTCGTCCCCGCCGAACGCCGTGCCCTCCCGCGTCGGGTAGTTCAGGAGGATGAAATCCGCGTTCTTCCGTTGCGCCTTGCCCGCCGCGCGCTCCACGCCCGCGTGCGTCTCCATCGCGAAGCCCACCAGGACCCGGTCGCCCTTCTCGCGGCCCAGTTCCGCCAGGATGTCCGGGTTCGGCGTCAGGTGAACCGTGACGTCGCCCGCCACCTTCGCCTGCTTCTCGCCGCTCTGCGTGGCCGCGCGGTAGTCCGCGACCGCCGCCGTCATCACCACGATCCCCGCGTCCTGCGCGGCGTCCACCACCGCGTCCCGCAACTCCAGCGCCGACTCGATCCGCACCACCCGCACGCCCGCCGGGTCCGGCAGCGTCACCGGGCCGGTCACCAGCGTCACGTCCGCGCCCCGGTCCCGCGCGGCCTCTGCCACCGCGAAGCCCATCTTCCCGCTCGACGGGTTGCTGATGAACCGCACCGGGTCCAGGTACTCCCGCGTCGGCCCGGCCGACACGACCACCCGTACGCCCGCCAGATCCCGCACCGGAGCAGGGGAGGCGTCTCCCTTCAACAGCGCCAGCGTCGCGTCCGCGATGTCGTCCGGTTCGCTCATGCGGCCCACGCCGCGCCCCTCGCCGCGCGTGCCGAACGCCCCCACCTCCGGCCCCAGGAACCCATGCCCCCAGCCTCGCAGCACCTCCGCGTTCGCCTGCACCGCCGGGTGCGTCCACATCAACTCGTTCATCGCGGGCACCCACAGCACGGGGGCGCGCACGCTCAGCAGCGTCGCCAGCGCCAGATCCCCCGCGTGCCCGTGCGCCGCCCCCGCCAGCAACTCCGCCGACGCACCCACCACCACCGCCGCGTCCACCCGCGCGTACGTCAGGTGTATCGCGTCCGGTCGCGCCTCGAACCAGTGCGCGTCCGTCCCCACCGGCCCGTCCGCCGCCGTGCTCAGGCTCAACTCCGTGATGAACGCCAGCGCCGCGCGGGACGCGATCACCCGCACCTCCGCGCCACGCTCCCGCAACCGGCGCAGCACCGACGGGGCCTTCACCGCCGCCATGCTCCCCCCCACGATCACCAGCACGCACGGACGCTCATCAGCCGTTCTCACGGGTACAGGATAGGGGGTGAGCCGTCAGGCGGCAGTGAAGCCGGGAGTTGGCGTCTCGTTCTCGGGAGAGACCGGCAAGCCGACACAGCGGTGGGCTGTCCAGAGCATGCTGGCCATCAGGACGCCCGCCACACCATTCCAGAGCAGTGACAGTGGGTTGCCCTCCATCTCCGTCACGTCGAAAGCCACGAGCAGGATCATGCCTAGCGAGTTGATGGCCGCGAGGGTGGAGAGCCATTTGCCAAACAACAACCAAGCTGGCAGTTGCTCCCGGGGTGCGTGAGAATCATATGTTGCGGTGCCGTTCAAAATGTCGGTCGTATTCACTATCCAGTCTCTCAGGGCTCGGCAGAAAAACCTGTAAACCAATGTAGGTGGAATGGAGAAGAGGAGTAGAACTAAAATAACCCGCAGTGGGGCCGCAGTTTCATTCAGAGACGGCATTTGACTTAATCTCATCACGGCCAAAGTGAACATTGAGATCGCCGGGAGGAATGGAAGCCACTTCAACGCCTGGCGAGCCAATCGCGCCTGAGTGGGCAGCTCATTAACATTTCCGGTGCCCATCGAATGCACCCATCGTCTGACGATTAAAGTGACGATCAAGGACGGGATTGCCAGGACACTGACTGCGGCGATTTCAGGCAGTGAGGCTTGCCCTACATACAGGACGAACTGCACGCCAACGGCCAACACGACAACGAGGATCTGCTGGGACAGGGTCATCCAGGGGCGGCGGTGTGGAGTCACCCCGCCATTGAATCACCTGGGTTGTTCACAGGCCACCGACAATGACCGGCTGCAGACGCCCCAACCAATGAAAAACCGCCCCCCGTTCCCGGCAGGGCGGTGTCGCGGCTTCTGGGTTCAGCCTTCGCGCTGGCCGGTCACCCAGTAGCGGACGCGTTCGGAGATGTTCTCCATGTGATCCCCGACGCGTTCCAGGCTGCGGCCCACCCGCATGAGCATCAGGGCCTTGCTGATGTTGCGGGGGTCTTCGAGCATGTACGTCACGAGTTCACGCTGGATCTGCTCGTACAGGTCGTCCACCTCGTCGTCCATCTGCACGGTCGCTTCGGCGCGGGCGACGTCGCGGTCGGCGATGGCGGTGCGGAGGTTCTGGCTCATCTCGCCCAGTCGTTCGAGCATCCGGGCGAGGTTCACGTAGCGTTTCAGCGCGGGGGCCTGCGCGAGTTCCGCGCCGTCCTCGGCGACGTGCACGACGTAGTCGCCCATGCGTTCGATGTCGCTGAGGCTCTTGAGGATCAGGGCGACCATCCGCAGGTCCCGCGCGACCGGCTGGTGCAGCGCGATGATCCGCAGGCATTCGGCCTCGATCTGCGCTTCCTGGGCGTCCACCTCGCGGTCGAGGGCCTTGACCTCCGCGAGGCGTTCGACGTTCTCGCGCAGCAGGACGTCCCCGGCGACGGGGAGCATGCGCTCGACGGTGCCGAGCATGTTCAGTGCGCCGTTCAGGACGGCACGCAGGTCGTTTTCGAGGGCTTCACGCATGGGGACTCCTGTGTTGAACGTAGCACCCCGCACGGCGGGGGAGTGTCAGGGAACGGTCAGCTGAAGAGGACGTTATCCGATCCCGCCCACACCGGGGAGGGTGAAGCAGAAGGCGTTCGCGTCGCCGCGCCGCTCGGCCCAGGCCTGCCCGCCCCAGCCGTGCACGATGCTCCGGACGATGTACAGGCCCATGCCGCTGCCCTGCCCGGTCGCGGCGCGGCCCCGCGTGTGCGCCTTGAACAGACTCTCGGTGTCGGGGATGGGCGTGCCCCGGTCGAGGACGCTCACCTCGATCCAGGTGCCGCGTTCATGGGTCTGCACCTCGACCTGAGCGGCGGGCGGGCCGTACTTCAGGGCGTTCTCGATGAGGTTCAGCAGCACCTGCAGCAGCTTGTCCGGGTCGGCCCGCACGAGGTGATCCTGCCCGAACGTGACGCTGGCGCGGCGGGCGTTCAGGTCGGCGGTCAGGAGCCGCTCGGCGCGCGCGAAGGCCTCCGCGAGCGGCAGGGTGCGGGCGCGGGTGGGCCGGAAGCCCACGGCGAGATCCTCGGCGAGCCGGGCTAGGCGCTCGGTTTCCTGAAGGCCCTGCCGCACGAAGTTCTGTGCGAGGTCGCGGGGCATGTCGTACTCCAGGGCCTCCAGCACGCCGCGCAGCGCCGCGACGGGCGTGCGGAACTCGTGCGAGAGCACGGCGGTCGCCTCGCGCAGTTCCGCCTCGCGGCGGCGGTGCTCGGTGACGTCCTCGACGATCAGCGCGCCGCACGCGCCGTCGCGGGTGGCGGTGCAGCGCAGCGTGCGGCCCGTGACCTCCAGTTCCAGCTCCCCGCCGCGTTCCAGCAGCGTCTCCAGGGTGTGGCGGCGCACGACCTCCAGCACCGGGCGGCCCGACGCACGCTCCTGCGGGACGCCCCACAGGCGCGCGGCGGCGGCGTTCACGCGCGTGACCAGCCCCTCGCGCGTCAGCAGGACCGCCTGCGGCAGCGAGTCGATCCAGTGATCGGACCCGCTCACGGCGCTGCCGGTGGCGTCCGGGGCGGTCACGCGCCGTCCGTCCAGGGGCGCATGCGGTAGCCCTTGCCGCGCACCGTCTCCAGGAAGCCCGGCTTGCCGGGATCGTCGCCCAGGTGCGCGCGCAGCTGCGTGACGTGCTGGTCCACGGTGCGCTCGCCCCCCAGGAAGTCCGCGCCCCACACCCGGTCCAGCAGTTCCGTGCGGGAATACACCCGCCCGACGTGCTGCGTCATGAACGCCAGCAGGTCGAACTCGCGCCGCGTGAGGTTCATGCGCCGCCCGCCCACCTTCGCCTCGGCCGAGCCGACGTCCACGCTCAGCGGGCCGTTCGTCATGACGGCCGGCACGTCCGGCAGCGAGCGGCGCAGCAGCGCCCGCACCCGCGCCACGAGTTCCGCCGCGCTGAACGGTTTGGTCAGGTAATCGTCCGCGCCGGACTCCAGGCCCTCGACCCGTTCGGCCTCGGCGGCGCGGGCGGTGAGCATCAGGACCGGCATGCGGCGCAGTTCCGCGTCGGCGCGCAGGCGGCGCAGGAAGCTCAGGCCGCTCTCGCCGGGCAGCATCCAGTCCAGCACGAGGGCGTCCGCGCCGGGCAGCACGTCAAACGCCCCGCTGGCGGACTCCAGGGCGGTGACCCGCAGCCCCGCCCGCTCCAGGTGAAAGCGCAGGACGTCCCGGACCGTCCCCTCGTCCTCGATGACAACGACGTGGCTCATGTCCCTTCATTCTTAGGGGTCAGGTCAGGCGAGTGTCAGCTCCGCCCCACAGTTGACCCGGCTCACAGTAGACCGGCCCTACACTCGACCCGCATGGAATCGGGGTGCCCCTCACCGGGCCGCGCAGGCTGGACATCGGTGGCGTTCGCCCCTGTTGCCTTCCTGTGCCCTGCGGTACGCTACCGGGTGCAACCGCGCGCCATTCCCGGCGCTGGGAGCCGTGCAGGGACCGCAGCGACATCCCTCTCCAGGTGGTTCTGTGAGACGCCCCCCCGCACGCAAGGAGCGAACATGCGGAAGTACTACACCTCGGAATCGGTGTCCGAAGGGCACCCCGACAAGCTGGCCGACTTCATCTCGGACAGCATTCTCGACGAGTTCCTGCGCCAGGAACCCGGCAGTCGCGTCGCGGTGGAGACGCTGCTCACCACCGGCATGGCCGTCGTGGCGGGCGAGGTCACCGCCGAGACCGCCCACGTGGACGTCCAGAAGACCGTCCGTGACGCCGTCAAGCAGGTCGGCTACACCCGCGCGAACTACGGCTTCGACGCCGAATACAGCGCCGTGCTGGTCAGTCTGCACGAACAGAGCCCCGAGATCGCGGGCGGCGTGAACCACAGCGAGGAGTGGCGCGGCATGACCGAAGAGGAGCGCGCCCAGCCCGGCAACGCGCACTCGATGGTCGGCGCGGGCGACCAGGGCCTGATGTTCGGCTACGCCACCGACGAGACGCCGGAACTCATGCCGCTGCCCATCAGCCTCGCGCACAAACTCACGCGGCGCATCGCGCAGCTGCGCAAGGACGGCACGCTGCCCTACCTGCGCCCCGACGCGAAGGCGCAGGTCACGGTCGTCCGCGACGGCGAACCCCACGAGGCCACCGAGACCCTGGTCGATACCGTCGTCATCAGCACCCAGCACAGCGACGACGTGACCCAGGAACAGATCCGCGCCGACATGATCGAGCACGTGATCAGGGCCGTGATCCCAGCCGAGTACCTCACCGCGGACACGAAGTACTTCATCAACCCGTCGGGGCGCTTCGTCATCGGCGGCCCCCACGGCGACACCGGCCTCACGGGGCGCAAGATCATCGTGGACACCTACGGCGGCGCCGTGCCCCACGGTGGCGGCGCGTTCAGCGGCAAGGACCCCACCAAGGTGGACCGCAGCGCGGCGTACTACGCCCGTTTCATCGCCAAGAACATCGTCGCCGCGGGCCTCGCCCGGCGCGCACTGGTCGAGGTCGCGTACGCCATCGGCCGCGCCAACCCCGTCAGCCTGCGCGTCGACACCTACGGCACCGGCACCGTCAGCGACGACCGCCTCGCCACGATCGTGGCCGAGCACTTCGACGCGCGCCCCCAGGCGATCATCGCGGAACTCGACCTGCGCCGCCCCATCTACGCGCAGACCGCCGCGTACGGCCACTTCGGCCGCCCCGAATTCCCCTGGGAACAGACCCACAAGGCCCAGGCCCTCAAGGCCGCCGCGCAGCAGGCCTGACCCACACACACGGACGCGCCGCCCCCGCTTCAGGCTGGGGGCGGCGCGTTCTTCTGCTTCAGCTGCTGGCGGTCTGCGCCTGCAGTTCCGTCTCGCGTTCCGCGTACACGTCCGCGTGCTTGCGGCGCAGGGCGCTGGCGCTGGCGCGGGGGACCATCTCGCTGACGTTCCCGCCGTAACTGGCGATCTCGCGCACCATGGAACTGCTCACGAAACTCCAGCGGGTGGCGGCCATGATGAACACCGTCTCCGCGTCCCCGATCTGGCGGTTCAGGTGCGCGATCTGCAGCTCGTACTCGTAGTCGGACACGGCGCGCAGGCCACGCACGATCACGCTGCCGGTCTCCTGGCGGGCCATGTAGTCCACCAGCAGCCCCCCGAAGGTGTCCACGCTGACGTTGGGGAAGTGCGCGGTCGCCTCGCGCAGGATCTCCAGGCGTTCGTCCAGCGTGAACAGGTGGCGGCCCTGTTTGCGGGCGTTGTGCATGACCGTGACGGTCACGTGGTCGAAGATCCGCGCGGCGCGCGTCAGCACGTCCATGTGCCCGCTGGTGATCGGGTCGAACGAGCCCGGGAAAACGGCGTTCATAACCCCGCCACCTTACCCGATTTCGCTGTCATCGTCGCCGTCCGCGTCCGGTTCCGGGGCGTCCGGGTGCCAGTACAGCGTCAACGTGTTGCTGCCGTACTCGCGTTCCTCGCGCGTGAAGCCCGCGTGCTCGGGCAGGTGCAGCCGGTCCGGATGCTGGCACACCAGCAGTCCGCCGGGCGCGAGGACGCCGCTGGCGAGAATCTGCGCCGTGAGTTTCGGGATGTCCGCCTCGTACGGCGGGTCGCTGAACACCACGTCGAACTGCCCCAGGCGTTTCAGCAGCGCCCCGGCGTCCCCCTTCACGATCCGCACCCGCAGGTCCAGCGCGCGGGCGTTCGTCTCCAGCGCCCGCACGGCCCGCGCGTCCTTCTCGACCAGCGTCACGCGGTACCCGCGACTGGCGGCCTCCAGCCCGATCGCGCCGCTACCGCCGTGCAGGTCGATGAATTCCGGGTATCGCCCGGCGGGCGCGCGGGCAGCCAGCAGGTCGAACAGGCTCTTGCGGACGCGCGCGCCGCTGGGCCGGGCGCTGTCGGGCACCTGCAGGCTGCGGCCCTTCGCCGTACCGCCCAGAATTCGGAGACTCATTTCATGCTCCTGGGAGTGTGGGTGGGGGAGGGGAACGTCATCCCTTCAGGATAGAGCACGCTGCACTTGACCCGGCTCAGCCCAGGTGGGGCGCGGCGGCGTCGAAGCCGTCCAGCGCGCCGGGCTGGAGCTGCCAGTCCTCGCCGTCCCGCGTGGCCTGCCCGGCCTGCACCAGTCGGTTCAGTTCGGCCTCCACCCGCTGCTGCACGCGCCGCAGCGGCATGCCGTCCGCGCCCTCCACGCCGCGCCACGTCAGGAACGCGCGGTGAAAGGCGGGCAGGTCGTTCAGGCCCACGTAGGTTTCCAGGGCGCGCCAGCTGATGCTCGTCATGCCCATCGTTCTACGCTGCGCGGCGGGCCGCGTACAATGGCGGGCATGACCGATCTGCCGGGCGACCCGCTGCCGGACTCCAGTGCCCTGGAGGCCGCCTCGCCGGAACTGGCGCGCGCGCTGGAGGCGCTGGGTGGGCAGCTCGTGTGGCGCATCGGGAAGGACGAGGCCAGCGACGACGTCGTGGTGCGGCTGGGCTTCGCGTCGGCCACGCCCCGCTTCGCGCACCTGCCCCGCCTGCGCAGCGCCGGGGACGCCGAGTTGCAGGCGGCGCTGGCGGAGAACCGCGTGGTGATCGAGTGGGTGGACTGAGTCCGGTGCTCGCGTGATCGTCGAGGCGACGCAGGACTTCACGCTGCCCTGGACCGGGGACGACGCGGCGGCGCTGGCGTTCGTGCGCGACCCGGCCCGCGCGCTGGCCCGCGTGCGCTTCCTGCGGGACCTGCGTGCCGACGGAGAGGGCGTGCGCGGCGAACTGCTCGTGCCGCTGCCCGGCCTGGGCGAGGTGGACCTGCCCTTCCGCAGCGCCCTGACCGCCACGCCGGACGGGGGGGCGCTCACCCCGCAGCCCATCAGCGGCGAGCGCGCCTGGGTGGAGGTCGCCGGGCAGGCCCGCCTGGACGGGGGTGCGCTGCACTTCGCGTTCCAGTTCCGCGCGCACCTCGCCACGCCGGACGCGCAGGGCTGGGGCGGCGCGGCGTTCGAGAAGATGATCCGCGCCGCCGCCGCCCGCACCCTGGACCGCGTGGCGCGCGAACTGCCCGCCGGGATCGCGCAGGCCGCGCAGGAATAGCGCGAAACGGAAACGTCCCAGCTTCAAATGAGCTGGGACGCGTCACTGGTGGGTTCAGGCTTTGACTTCAGGTTCGGGGAAGTCGAGGACGCGCGCGTCGCTCCAGAGGCCTTCGAGGTCGTAGTACTCGCGGGCGTCCTTGGTCATGATGTGCACGACGACGCTGCCGCCGAACGCCAGGAGCAGCCAGCGTTCGCTGGGGCCTTCGACGCTGGGGCGGGGCAGGCCGGTCGCCTGGGCTTTCTCGCGGATGTTCTCCTGCACGGCGTTCAGCTGGAGGCCGGCGGTGGCGGTGCAGATCACGAAGTATTCGAGGGTGCTGCTGACGTCGGTCAGGTCGAGGACGGTGACGTCTTCGGCGCGGCGTTCGCGGGCGGCGTCCACGATGGCGCGCAGCTGGTTCATGGTGTTGGTATCGGGGGTCATGGATGCTCCGGGTGTTGAGTGGGGGCGGGTGGGGTGGTCTGGCGCGCCTGCTGGGGGCCGGTGTGGGGCCGCGTGGGCCTGAGCGGGCCGGGGCGCGCTGCAATGGGTCAGTCTACAGGGCGCGGGGCGGGACACGCCCCTGCCGTGACTTCATTTCGGGGCTCAGGGGCTGGTGGGTGCGCCCAGGCCCTTGAGTCCGGCGAGGCTCGCAGCGGCGTCCGCGCCGAGCAGGATGCCGACCTCGCCGGGGCCGACCGGGAAGCGTTCGCCCTGCAGCCGGGCGAGGTTCAGGGTGTCGGCTAGCTGCGCGGCGTCGGCGACGTCCAGTTGCGTGAACACCTGACTGGCCTCGCCGCTGCGGGGGGCGGGGGTGACCTGCACGTTGCGGTAGCCCAGCGCGGTCAGGGCGCGGGTCAGGGCCGGGCCGAGGTTCTCGCCGCTGGCGTCCACGACCGTGATCTTCAGGTCCGGGTTGGGGGGCGTGGCGGGCACGTCGCCCCACACCTGCGCGAGGCGGTCGCGGTTCACGGCGAGGTTGAACGTGCCGGGAATCTCGTCGGTGGGCAGCGTCGCGAAGCTGAGTTTCATCTGGCCCAGGTAGGGGCGCAGCGCGGCGATGGTGGCGGGGTTCACGTCGGTCTGCACGCCGTTGCCGATGCCGCCCAGGATGGTCGGGAGCGCCGCGAGGCCCTGCGGGGTGCGGAGTTTCCCGGCCAGCTGCGTCAGCGCCTGCTTCTGGTGGTCGATGCGGCCGTAGTCGTCCCCGAAGCCCTTGCGGACCCGCAGGTACAGCACGCCGTTCTTGCCGTCCAGGTGGTGGGCGCCGGGCGCGAGGTTCAGGTTCACGCCCGCGGCGTTGTCGATCCATTCGATGCCGGGTTCCGGCACGGTGACGTCCAGGCCGCCCAGCGCGTCGATGACCCGCTCGACGTAGTCGGTGCGGACGATCACGTACGAGTCGATGTGTTCACCGGTGATGGTCTCGGCGGCCTTCACGAGCGCCTCGGGTCCGCCCGCGAAGTACTGGCTGTTGATCTTCTGCAGAGCCACGGACCGGTAACGGTCGAAGGGGCCGACGTTGGTGTCGCGGGGGATGTTCAGGGCGTGCACGGTGGTGCCCTGCACCTTGACGACCATGACGGTGTCGGTGTTGGGCGGCTGCGCCAGCCCGGTGCGCTGGTCCTGGTCCTTGCAGGGCTGGCGGTAGTAGCAGTACACGATGTCCCGCCCGGCGATCAGCAGGGTGAAACTGGGCGCCTGTCCGGGCGTGACGGCGGCGGCGGCGGTGGGCCCGGCGCCGCTGAGCAGCGCAAAACCCCCCAGGGACAGGGCGGAGAGGGAGAGGCCGAACGCCTGCAGGGCGCGCAGCCCGGCGATGCGGGGTGCAGGGGATTGGGTCACAGTGTCACGTGGGGCAGGAGAGGTGGGCGTTGCAGGGCAGGGCGTGGTAGGCCTTCAGGGTGCGGGGGTGGACCTGAATGCCGCGCCCCTGGAGGTAGGTGACCTTGGAAACGATGGCGCGTTCCAGCGCGGCCGTCAGGTCGGTCAGGGCCAGTTCGCGGATGTCGGCGTTCACGCCGCGGCCGGGTTCGGACACGTCGGCGATGTACACGCACGACGAGACGGGGTTGCCGCCGCGCGGGCCGGTGGTGTGGTCCTCGACGGCGTCCAGCACGACGCGGTCCTGGTAGCCCCAGCGTTCGAGCAGGGTGCGGGCGGCCCGACCGTGCAGGGCCAGCGGGTGCGCCGCGTCGATGTCGCATTCGGGCGGCGCGAGGCGCAGCAGTTCATGGTCGGGCAGGTCCCGGGCGATGTCGTGCAGCACCCCGGCGGCGTAGGCGCGCATGTCGTCCAGGCCGTTGGCGCGGGCGATCTGCGCCGCGAGTTCCGCCACGCGCAGCACGTGCTCGTAGCGGCGCGGCTTGACCATCAGCCGCACCCGTTCCTCCCAGCCGGTCCAGGCCGCCACGCCGGGGGGCGGAGGCAGCACCTGGGCGATCACGCGAGTATGTGGCCGCTTCTCCACATCATGATCTCGACTATACGCCCCTGGCCCCGACTCAGCTGACACTCGGGTCACTTTCTGATGCCCGTCTGACCGGCGTGCCACGCGACATTTTTCCGCCCGGCGGGGGCCCGGGCCGCCCGGTGCATTAAGGCGCGTCCCGGCGTGTCACCGTCAGACGCACGCTCACGGTCTCCAGCGCCTGCGCGCCCGCCGGGACGTTCAGGCGCACCGGCGCGGTGTACGTGCCCTCCCGGTACGTGACCTGCCCCGCGACCTCCCGTAGACGCCCCAGCAGTTCCGGCGCCGCCACCACCCGCACCGTGCCCGGCTGCACACTCACGGACGTGACCTGCAGTGCGGACGGCGGATCGTTCAGCACCACCCGCAGCGTCTTGACCGGCAGCTCCCCGGTATCCACGCGGCGGACCGTGACGGTACTCGGGCGGATGGTCACGCCCGCCACCGGCAGCCCCGAGCCGTCCAGCGCCACCAGCGGCACCTCGCGTTCGGTGTTCGCGCCCAGACTGGCCGGGCTGGTCACCAGTCGCGCCACGCCCACCACCACGCGCCCCGCGCCGGACACGGTCGCCTCGCCCGGCGTGACCTGATAGCGCGGCAGGCTCGACTCCGGCGGACTGGTCACACTGAGCGTCACGGGCAGCGTGCGCGCCACCTGCGTGTCCACGAACCCCTGCACCCGCGTGGGCGTCACGCGCTGCAACGTGGTCCCGCCCGGCGCGGTCACGGTCACCGACCGCGTGAAACTGCCCTCCGGCGCGTCGGTGACGTCCACGACCGCCTCGACGCTGTCGGGTTGCAGGTCCCGCAGGCGTTCCGGGCGGCCCGACAGGATCACCCGCACGGACGCGGGGTTCAGGTTGCTCGTCGCGCGTTTCTCCTGCCCGTTCCCGGTCGTGTCGCGGATCGTGACCGGCACGTCGAAGCCCTGCTCGACGTTCGCGCGCCGGTCGGCGGTCGCCACGAACCACAGCGTGACCGACACCGCCAGTGCCAGCAGTTTCGGCAGCAGGTTGTGCGTCGTCCTGGCCCAGGCGTAGCGGGGGCTCAGCCAGCGCCGCAGCCACTGCAGCCGGTCCTGGGTGCGCTCACCCACGCTCACGGCGCCTCCGGAGTGGACGGCAGCGGGCCGTACCCGGCCGGGTCGTACACCAGGGTCCGCAGGTGTTCGCGCAGCTCCGCGCCGGTCAGGTCCGGCCCCAGCCGCCCCTGCAGCGCCACGCGCATGCTCCCGCGCTCCTCGCTGACGACCAGCACCACCGCGTCCGTCAGTTCCGACAGGCCGATCGCCGCGCGGTGCCGCGTGCCGTAACGGCGGTACGTGCCGTCACTGGACTGCAGCGGGAACAGGCACCCGGCGGCGATCACCCGCGACCCCTGGATGATCACGCCCCCGTCGTGCAGCGGCGCGTTGCGGGCGAACAGGGCCTCCAGGAACGGCACGCTGACCAGCGCGTCCAGCGACACGCCCGTCGCGGCGTACTCGCCCAGCGGCGTGCGGCGCTCGATGGCGATCAGCGCGCCCGTCTTGCGTTCCGCGAGCCGCTCCATGGCCCGCGCGAGGTCCTGCAGCGCCGCGCCGCTCGCCCCGGTGTCCCGCCCGCGCGGGCGACCCACGCGTTCCAGCACGGCGCGCAGTTCCGGCTGGAACAGCACGATCAGCGCGAAGATCCCCACCGTCCCGGCGCGGCCCAGCAGGTACGACAGCGTGGTCAGGCCCAGCAGCTGCGCCGCCACCCACACCCCGGCGAACACCAGGATGCCGCGCACCACGTTCACCGCCCGCGTCCCCGACACCAGCAGGTAGCCCTGATACACCAGGAACGTGACCAGCAGGATGTCCAGAACATCCCGGACACTGATCTGTCCAAGTGGCGGCATCAGGGGAAGGCACTCCTTTCAGGGTCTGGGGGCGGAAGACGGGCGAAGTCGCGCCCACTATACGGTCTGCACCCCATGAGAACGTCGCGCCAGCGCCACGCGCGTCCCCCGGAAGATGGACGACGGGCGCAGTCAGGGCCGGAACGCGGGAACGCCCACAGTCGCCGCCCGCCCCCGCGCGGGAAGCTGACCCCACCGGAGGTTTCACATGAACATCCACTTCATCGGGCACAGCACCTTCCTCCTCGAAAGCGGCGGGCACCGCCTGCTCATCGACCCGTTCATCGAAGGCAACCCCCAGGCCACCGTCACGCTGCAAGACGCCCTGGACTGGAAGCCCAGCGCCGTGCTGATCAGCCACGCGCACGGGGACCACTGGGGCAACGCCCTGGACTTCGCCCGCGCGGGTGTGCCGCTGATCGCCACCGCCGAGATCGCCACGTACGCCGCGAGGAACGGCGCCACGCACCCGGTCGGCATGAACATCGGCGGGACGTACCGCGCCGCGTGGGGCAGCGTCACCCTGACGCCCGCGTGGCACTCCTCGTCCTTCCCGGACGGCACCTACGGCGGCATGCCCACCGGCCTGATCATCGAACTGGGCGGCAAACGCGTGTACTTCGCGGGCGATACCAACCTCTTCGGCGACATGAGCCTGATCGGAGCGCGCGGTCTGGACGCCGCCCTGCTCCCCATCGGCGACCACTACACCATGGGCCCCGAGGAAGCCGCCCGCACCCTGGACCTCCTGAAGCCCCGGGTGGCGATCCCCATGCACTACGGCACCTTCCCCCCGCTGACCGGCGACCCCGCCGTCTTCCAGCGTGAAGGCGAGGCGCGCGGCGTGGACGTCCGCATCCTGAAGCCCGGCGAGCACACCACCCTGTAAAGCCAGACAGGGAAGAGGGGGCGACCGGGAATCCACCCTGATCGCCCCCCTCCTGTGCTGCCCGGCCTCAGCCCTGCCCGGTCACCAGCGGACGCGGCTGCTCCTGCTCCTCCGGCAGCCGCGTCTGGTTCGGCGTGGGCTCCGGGAACTCCGGGTTCGCCTTACGGTCCGCCGCGCGAACGAACGACCGCGAATCCACGTGCACGTCCTGCGCCGGGCGCACCTTGAAGCGCGTCGTGCGCGCCGGGACCCCCATCGCGATCCCATGCGGGGGAATGTCGCCGCGCAGCAGCGCGTGCGTCGCCAGCATCGCGTCGTCACTGATCACGCTGCCCGCCAGCACCGTCGAGTGGTACGTCACCCGCGCGCCCCGCCCGATCACCGTACGCCGCAACGTCACGTCCGGGCCGTCCAGCACGCTGTGCGTGTGGCTGTACACGTTCACGTAATCGCTGATGCTCGCGTTGTCGTGCAGCTCGATCCCGCCGATATCGTCCAGCAGCACGTGCCGGTGCACGACCACGTCGTCCCCGACCTCCATGTTGTACCCGACGCTGAACTCCACGTTCTGCCAGCACTTGAAGTCCCGCCCCACCCGCCGGAAGATGTGCCCCGCCAGCACCCGCCGCAGCGGAATGCCCAGCACCGGGTTCTGCCCCACCGGCGTCAGGTCCGCGTTCTTCCACAGCCACAGCAGCGGCTTCACCCGCGTGAACGCCTCCGTGTCCGTCGCCATGTAGTACTCCGCCTCGAACGTCACGTTCCGCGCGTCCACGTTCAACGCCGCCAGCGGCGCGTCCACCCGCAGCTGCCCCAGAGGCCGCCCATACATGATCTCCGCGAGCACCCCCGCCGCCAGCTCGAACCGGTCCGTGCCCGGATCCGACAGGCGCGCGTCCAGATCACGCAGGAACTCGTTGTAGGTCGCCTGCGCGTCCTGACCAATCTCCACCGGTTTGAGCCACGTCACAGGTACAGGCTAGCACCTACAGTGAAAAACAAAGTGGCCCGCGGCAACCTGCGTCGCGGACCACCCGGAGTCATGCGGGAATGTGAGAAGTCGAAGCCGGTCGCCGGCGGTCAGCGGACGTTGCGACCCACGATGGACGCCTGCAGAGGCGTGTCCGCCAGCGGCGGGTACACCGTGGCCTTCCCGCCGATGGTCTTCTCGAACCGCAGGCGGTACGTCAGCGCCAGATCCGACTCGGCCGTCAGGGCGACCTCGGCGGCGGTGGGGGGGCGGACGTTCTCGGCGAGCATCAGCGCCCGCGCCCCGCCGGACGGAATTGACAGAGCGCCCAGCGCCGGTACCGCGCAGGGGTCCGGGGTGGACGGCAGCGGCACCTGGAACTCCATCAGGACCAGCGAGGCCGCGCCCGTCGCGGCGATCTTCTGCTGCGCGGACATCTGATCGTTGTACGTCGTGCGGTCCATCAGGTAGTACGCGTACAGCACCGGGGTGCTGCCGACCTCGGTCACGCGGGCCGGGACGACCAGCCCCATGAAATTCGTTCCGACCTTCCACACCCTGGTCCCGGCCGCGTTCTTCGTGCCGGGCACCGCGGGCAGGGTGACGCTGGTCCCGGCCGTCATCACGCTGCAGGCCTCACGCAACCGCGCGCTGAGCAGCTGCGTGCCGACCATGGCGTCGGCGCGCAGCTGCGTCCGGGCCGTCAGCAGGGCGTTGGCGTCGGCGGTGCTGGTCGTCAGTGAGTACGCTGCGCCCAGGATCAGGAGGCCCAGCGTCAGCGTGATCAGGATCTCGATCAGGGTCAGGCCCGCGTGCGGCTGCGGCAGTCGGTGCATGTCAGCCGCCATACATCTCGAAGGTGATCTCGTTCGTGGTGCCGTTCGCGGTGTTCTGCACCCGCACGCGCCGCACGCTGCGGCCTGGGCGGACGGCGGCGGCGGCGCAGTTGTTCACCAGGGTGTACGGCGCACTGACCGTGAAGTCACCCTGCCCGTCCGGTGTCACGTCCCAGACCGTGACGGTCATCCCGGCCGGGACCGGGAAGCTGTCCACGCAGCCGCGCTGCAGACGGTAGTTCCCGAGCGTCCTGGTCGCGTCCGGGGAGGCGTTCGGGTCGAGCCAGTGTCGCCGCAGTCCCTCCGCGGTGGACTGCAGGCGGACACTGAGGTTCTGCCGCTGCTCGGCCTGGCGGTTGTTGCGGAACAGGCCGGTCATGATCGAGGACACCATGGCCAGCACGACGGCCAGCACGACGATGGAGATCAGCACTTCGATGAGGGTGAAGCCTTGCGTTCGTTCAGGAGCCATCCTGGATCACCTTACCCGTCACCCCGACCGTGCGCAGCTGCGCCGTGCGGGCGCTGCGCGGGTGGCGCAGCACCAGGGTCGCGGGGGAACTGGTCAGTTCACTGTACGGCGCGCTGTACGTCAGGGTGACAGGCGCGTTCGTGAGCGAGAGGTTATAGGGCAGCGTGGTCGTGCTGCTGACCCCGTTGATGGTCAGGCGGTACGTGGTGGTATCCACCTGCTGGAAGGTCGCGGTGGTGTTGTACCGCAGGGCGCCGCTGCGGACGCGTTCCACGTCGCTCGCCAGCTGCGCGGCGCCCTCCTGCAACTGCCGGGAATTCCAGTAGCTGAGCATGGAGAAGCTGCCGATCGCCAGGACGATCCCCAGGATCGCCAGGGTGATCAGCAGTTCCACCAGGGTGAAGCCCTGCCGCACCTACATGCCCTCGGCGCGGAAGGTGCGCGGCATGGTCAGTTCGGTGAAGTTGGGGGCCGCCTCGTATGAGCCCTGGGTGGGGAAGAACGGTGGGGCGAGCCCCTCGGCCAGACGGCCGTCCCATTTGAAGTTGCGGGAGTAGCCCTTGCCGGGCGTGCCGACCTGCCCGACGCCCTGGGACTGCTCCTCGATGATGCCGCCGGTCAGGTTGATCTTGGGAGTGGTGGGGCCCGTGGTGCGTGAGGTGGTGTAGTCCACCGTCCCGAAGCCCTTGCCGGTGGCGGCAGCCATGAGCGTGCCGTCAATGGTGATGTCACGGTTCAGCGGGCCGTTGACCTTGACGTTCCCCTGTTCGGAGTACACGCCCAAGACGTTCTGCCCGTCCTTCTTGCTGATCGGATCGGTGTATGTGACGTCGTCCTTGATGAAGATGTCGCCGGTGGCCGCGACGGTCATCTTCGTGGTCGCGGCGATGTCCGCGCCGCTCGTGCCGTCTCCTTTCAGGCCGCCGTTGCCCGCGGGACTCTGGGAGCCGATGTTGCCTTCCACGTACAGCATGCCGTTGAAGGTGCCGTTCATGGTCTTTTTCAGGACGCCGTTCTCGTAGACCTGCCAGGTGTTCGTGTCGGTCTGCTGGAAGCGGGTGGTCTTGCTGCCCTGCACGATCTCGATCCGCTGGAAGTCCCCGTTCTTGGAGAGGGTCAGATTGTCCACGTTGCCCTTCACGTAGATGCCGCCCGTGCCGCTCTGGCCGAAGCTGTTGCCGCTGTTGGGGGTGGCGGCCGTCCCGGGGGCGTAGAACACGCCACTGGTGGCGGCCCCGCTGCCGAAGACGGAGTTCAGGCAGGTGCTGGTGTTGGTGCAGGCGCCGGGCTGTATGCCGGTGGTGGCAAGCCGCTGGTCGTTGGCGTTGGTGGGCAGATCGATGCTGGCGACGCCCAGCTGGTATCCGCCCTGGAACATGGTGTCTGCCGAGGGTCTAGCGGTGGTCGAGTATTCCAGCGTCGCGCTGGTCGAGGTGTATTTCCCCAGGAAGCGGGGACCACGCGTGACGGTGCTGGCGTAGAACAGGGGTGCCGAGCTGCCGTAGGCGCCGTTAGCATGCACGCGGCCTTCGAAGGTGTCCTCGTCCCAGAAGACCAGACGCCCGCCGCCGGGGAGCGTGCGGCGGTTCACGAAGTACTGGTACTGCGAGAAGGGCGGCTGCGAGATGACGATCTCGCGGGTGGCAGTGCCGCCCGAGGAGTAGCGGCGCTGCGCGACGATGCGCCCGCCGCTCCGGAGGGTGGCGGTGGAGACCAGGGGCGTGCTCTGCATCACTACGCGGAGCTTGTTGTCGGGGGTGATCGTCACGGACTGGAGGCTCAGGCCGCCGCGCACCTCGGTGGTCAGGGTGCCGCTGGCGGTGCCCTGCGTGCTGGCGCTGGTGGTGACCAGCACCCCGTCTTTGCCGCTGAACATGTTGCGCCACTGCGCTTTCCACTTCTCGTCGGTCAGGCCGGGAGGCATCTTGGCGCGGTCACGCAGGAAGGCCAGTTGCTGATCGGCGGCATTCGTGGTCTTGCCGACCAGACCGGGCGGGGTGCAGAGTTTGTTGCCCACCGCGGGCAGGTTGGGGACATTGGCCGGGAGGACCAGCCTGCCGGACTGCCCGCACAGGCTGCCCAGGCCGCTCAGGATGTCGTCCTTCTGGGTGCCCTTGGCGATCTGGATGGTGTTGAGCACGTCGGCGAAGGCGTCGGCGGTCGCCTGGGCGCGGGCCAGGGAGGACTCGGCGGCGTACTGGGCTTCCAGCGCGGCGCGGTTGTCGGCCACGCCGCGCTGGTTGCCCAGGATCACGGTGGCGGTCATGGAGAGCAGTACGGCGATCACCAGGCAGGCGCCCAGGACGGTGATCAGGGTGCTCATGCCCTGCACGGTACTGAACGGCGTGGTGTGGGCCGCGGGGGTGGGGGCGGCGGGCGGGGGTGTTCATCCTGGGGTCTCCTGTGGGTGGGTGGCAGGGGCTGACACCCGGGTCACTGTGCGAAATATCGCGTATGCGCTCTTGCAAGTTTCTGGCAAGCGTGTTAGCTGGAACGTGAACTTTTTCAAAATACCCCCATTGCCGCTGCCCCAGGGGGTGGGCCCCGGTTTGGGTGGTGGCCTGTGGGGGTGTGGCCTTTTTCTGAAGGTGCCGTCAGGTCGGGCCGCGTAGGCTGGTTCTCATGCTGGTATCGGATCGGGTGCAGGGGCTGCTGTCGCGTGAGCGGGGGCTGCTGGGGGACGTGCAGGCGTTTCTGGAGGCGCAGGGCGCGCCGCCGGAGGTGGTGGGGCACGCCCGGCAGGCGCTGCGGAACCTCGATGAGGCGTTCCTGCTGGTGGTGGTGGGTGAGTTCAACGCGGGGAAGAGTTCCTTCGTGAATGCGCTGCTGGGCGCGGCGGTGCTCCCTGAGGGCGTGACGCCCACCACGGACCGCATCTACGTGCTGGTGCACGGGGAGCAGCCGGGGCAGATGGAGCCCACCAGTGATCCCTTCGTGAGTCGCCTGACGTACCCGCTGCCCAGCCTGGAGGGGGTGGCGCTGGTGGACACGCCGGGCACGAACGCGATCATCCGGCAGCATCAGGCGCTGACCGAGGGGTTCCTGCCGCGCGCGGACCTCGTGCTGTTCCTGACGTCGGCGGACCGGCCATTCACGGAGTCCGAACGGCAGTTCCTCGAACTCGCGGCCCGCTGGGGGCGCGGCGTGATCATGGTCGTGAACAAGGCCGACCTGCTCGAAACCCCCGAGCAGCGCGAGCAGGTCCGCGCGTTCGTGGAGACCGGGGCGCGCGGCGTGCTGGGCCTGACCCCACCCGTGCTGCTGATCAGTGCCCGCGCCGAGCAGCGCGGCGGGGACGCGGGCTTCGCGGCGCTGCGCTCGCTGCTGCAGGAGCGCCTGTCCGAGACGGAACGCACCCGCCTGAAACTCCTGAGTCCCCTGAACACCGTGTCGCAGCTTCTGAACGGCGAGGCCACCCGCGCGGAGGGAGCCCGCACCACCCTGACCGAGGATCTGCGTGTCCTGGGCGACCTGGAGGCGCAGCGGTCCACGCACGGCGAGACGATGCTGGGCGAACTCGACGGGCAGCTGAACCGCGTTTCTCGCCTCCTGAGCGAGTTCGAGGTCCGCGCCGACCGCTTCATCGACGCGCGGCTGCGCTTCTCGAACCTGCGCGGGCTGCTGAACAGCCGCGAACTGGAGGAGGACTTCCGGCGCGAGGCGGTCGCGGACCTGCCCGAGGCGATCGACCGGCAGTTCGGCACGATGATCGACCGCTTCGTGGAGGCGAACCTGCACTTCTGGGAGGACGTGCAGGCGTTCCTGATCCGCCGCCAGCCCAGCCAGGAGGTGGCCCGCACCCGCTTCTCGTACGACCGCGCCGCGCTCCTGGAGGGCATCGCCGGGTCGGCCCGCGAGCACCTCGCGACGACCACCGAGCAGGAACTCGCCCGGAACCTCTCCCGCGACGCGGAGGACGCCATGAAGGGCGTGATCGGCGGCCTGGCGGGCGGCGTCGGGATCGGCGCGGGCATCGGTGCGCTCGTGGGTGCCAGCGCACTGGACTTCACCGGGGGCATCCTGGCGGGCCTGACGCTGGGCAGCCTGGGCCTGTTCGTCCTGCCGAACAAACGCATCCAGGCGCACCGGCAGCTGCGCAACCGCGTGGCGGAACTGCGCGAGGCGCTGGAACGCATCGTGCGGCGCGAGTTCGAACGCGAACAGGAACGCGCCGACACGCGCCTGCACGACGCGATCAGCCCCTTCACGCGCTTCACGCGGCAGGAGCAGGCGCGACTGGACGCGGCCCGCACCCGCTCCGGGGAGCTGCGCGCCGAACTGGACGCCCTGCAGGGCGAGGTCAAGGCGCTGGGGTAACCGCCCCCGGCTGTGCCGCGCGCGGTGACAGCGCCCGTGCAGACGAGGCCGCTGCCCGCACGTTAGGCCCGCCCCTACCCTGGGGCATGAGGCAGAACATCAGCAGCGGCAGCCCCTGGGAAGCGAAGATCGGCTACGCCCGCGCCGTCAAGATCGGGAACGTCGTGCACGTCAGCGGAACGACCGCCACCGTGAACGGCGAGGTCGTCGGCGAGGGCGACCCCGCCGAGCAGACCCGCGCGGTCCTCGGGATCATCCGCCGCGCCCTGGAAACCGCCGGAGCGCGCCTGGAGGACGTGGTGCGCACCCGCATCTACGTGACGGACATCCGCCAGTGGGAGGAGATCGGCCTCGCGCACGGCGAGGTCTTCGGCGACATCCGCCCCGCCACGACCATGGTGCAGGTCGCCGCGCTGATCGACCCGCTGCACCTCGTGGAGATCGAGGCCGAGGCGATCCTCCCCTGAGCGGGCGCGGCAGACTGGATGAATGACCGAGGGTTCCCTGGATGAGCTTCACCAGCTGGACGACCGGCTGCGCGCCGCGCTGCGGGCCGACGTGCGCTTCTCGCACGTGGCGGCGTACGGCAGCGTGCCGCAGGGCCGTGCCGACCGGTTCAGCGACCTGGAGTTCTGGGCGTTCCTGAGGCCCGGCGCGGCGGTGGACGCCGCCGACTGGCTGCGCGGGCACCTCGCGCCCTTGCTGGTCGTGACGACCGAGTTCGGCGGGGCGGTCGCGGTGCTGCCCGGCCTGCGCCGCGTGGAACTGCACGTCGCCCCGGCCTCCCGCCTGCCTGAAGTCAAGACGTGGACGCCGCAGCACGTTCGCCCGGAAGCCATGTGCGTCCGGGACAAGGGCGGGCAGCTGACGCGGCACCTGCTCGCGCTGGCCGCGCGGTCGCCCGACCCGGCCGCCGAGGCGCAGGCCATCCTGGAGCGCAGCGTGAACTGGCTGGTGCTGGGCCTGAACGTCCTGGCGCGCGGCGAGCGGCTGCGCGCGCACGAGACGCTGTGGTGGGTCGAGGGTGGCCTGCTGCGACTGGCGCGCCTTCACGAGGGCGCGACCGGGCACTGGGGCAACGCGACCCGCCGCGCGGAGCAGGAACTCAGCCCGGCAGCCCTGGCGCGCTTCACGGCGCTGACCGGCCCGCTGGACGGGCTGGAACGCCGGTACGCGGCGGCGGTCGCGTGGACGCTGGACCTGGCCGCAGGGCTGGGGCTCACGCTGGACGACCGGCTGGCGCAGGAGCTGCGGC
Organism: Deinococcus sp. JMULE3; assembly: GCF_013337115.1. Taxonomy (NCBI): domain Bacteria; kingdom Thermotogati; phylum Deinococcota; class Deinococci; order Deinococcales; family Deinococcaceae; genus Deinococcus; species Deinococcus sp. JMULE3. The sequence goes on along the minus strand of NZ_SGWE01000004.1, from coordinate 1,589,271 downwards.
GCGGCAGACTGGGGCCATGACCTTCCTTCCTGCTGAGGCGCCCCGACTGGGGCTGGGACTGGCTGCGCTGGGGCGGCCCGGGTACATCAACCTGGGGCACGGCGTGGACCTCGCGGACCGCAGCGTGGAGGGGCTGCGCGCGCAGGCGTGGGCGGTGCTGGACGCCGCGTGGGCGGCGGGCGTGCGGTACTTCGACACGGCCCGCAGTTACGGGCTGGGCGAGGCGTTCCTGGGCGGTTGGCTGGCCGCGCGCGGGCTCGGGCCGGATTCGGGCGTGCGGGTGGGCAGCAAGTGGGGGTACACGTACGTCGCGGACTGGCGCGTGGACGCCCAGACGCACGAGGTGAAGACCCACGACCTGCCTACCCTGACGCGGCAGTGGCCGGAGACCCTGGCGGCGCTGGGGCGCGAGCCGGACGCGTACCTGATCCACTCGGCGACGCTGGACTCCGGCGTGCTGGAGAACGCAGCGGTGCTGGGGCGACTGGCGGAACTGGCCGCGTCGGGCGTGCGGGTGGGCCTGTCCACCAGCGGTCCCGCGCAGGCCGACACGCTGCGTCGCGCGCAGGCCGTGCAGGTGGACGGCGCGAACCCCTTCAGCGTGGTGCAGGCCACCTGGAACGCGCTGGACCCATCGGCAGGCGCGGCCCTTGCCGAGGCGCACGCGGCGGGCTGGACGGTCGTCGTGAAGGAAGGCGTGGCGAACGGCCGCCTGACCACCCACGGCCTGACCGGGCGCGGCGACGTGCCCGCTCCCCTGGCCCGGCTGGCCCACGAGCACGGGGTCACGCCGGACGCCGTGGCCCTCGCGGCGGTCCTGGCGCAGCCCTGGGCGGACGTGGTCCTCAGCGGGGCCAGCACCACCGGGCAGCTGGCACAGAACCTCGCCGCGCTGCGCCTGACCCTTCCGGCGGACGCGCTGCGCGACCTGAAGCAACCTCCGGCGCAGTACTGGGCGGCCCGCTCAGCGCTGCCCTGGCAGTGACCCGGCAGTCTCCTCCGGCCTGTCTGCCAGCGCCTGGAGTGCGGGGCGCAGTGCCGGGAGGTCCACGCGCGCCGTGTGCCAGATCAGGCCCGCCTCGATCCCGAAATAGTCGTGCGCGACCGTGTTCCGGATGTCGCGCAGCAGCACCCACGGCACCTCGGGGTGGGTGTCCTGCACGCTCTGCGGGATGAACTTCGTCGTCTCGCCCAGCCGCGTCAGGTTGTGCAGCACGGCGTCCCGCACCACCTCGTCCCGCTCGAAGGTCGTCAGGGAATGCCCGTCCGTGAACGCCACGATGCGGTCCAGGGTCGCCAGCAGGTCGAACACCCGCCAGCGCCACCGCTTCGGGCGGTGCGAGCGGGGCGCGGGCTCCGGCACCGCCAGGACGTCCACGGCGTCCGCCAGCACCTCGCGGCGCAGGGGTGGGCGCAGCGCGCCGGGTGTCATGACGTCCACGCGGCGCTTCAGGACGTCCTCGAACAGGTCCCGCACCCGCATCAGGTCCAGCAGGCCCCGCGCCGGGCCGGGCCGGAAGTCGATCAGCACGTCGATGTCACTGTCCGGCCCGGCCTCGCCGCGCGCCACCGACCCGAAGACCCGCACGCGCGCCACGCCCAGCGCCTCCCACGCGGGCCGCGCCGCCCGCAGCGCCGCTGCGATGGTCGGCAGGCGCAGGTCCGGGAACAGCGGCTCGGCGGCAGGCATGCGCCCCAGGATAGGGCGCGCGGCGCGGGCGAGCCGCTATGCTGACCCTCATGATCGTCGCCGTGGGGCATGACCTGATCGAGATCAGCCGCATCCGGCGCATGCTGCAGCGTGAAGGCAGACGCGCCGAGAAGCTCTTCGCGCCCACCGAACTGGAGTACTGCGCCCGCCTGACCGACCCCGCCCCCAGCCTCGCCGCGCGCTTCGCCGCGAAGGAAGCCTTCCAGAAGGTCTGGCCGCGCCCGCACGGCTGGCGGGACGTGTGGGTGCAGCGCGACCGCACCCCCGGCGGCCCCTTTCCGTTCGCGCCGCCCGTGCTGGGCTTCACGCCCGACATCGCCGCTGAACTGACCGAACGCGGCTGGGTGGCGCACCTGACGCTGACGCACACCAAGGAACACGCCTCGGCGGTCGTCATTCTGGAGGCCCGTTGAGGACCCGCCTGATCGCCACGGACCTGGACGGCACGCTGCTGGACTCGGGGCTGCAGGTGAGGGCCCGCACCCGCGCGGCGCTGGACGTCGCCCGCGCGGCGGGGATCGAGGTGGTGCCCGTCACGGCGCGGCAGCCGCGTGGTCTGGGGTTGATCGCGGCGCAGGCGGGCTTCACCGGCTGGGCGCTGTGCGGGAACGGCGCGCACGGCATTCACCTGGGGACTGGGAAGACGCTGTTCGAGGCGCACGTGGACGTGGAGGCCCAGTGGGCGGTCACGGCGGCCCTGAACGAGCGGATCGGGGGGCTGCTGTTCGTGTCGGTCCGCGAGCGGGGCGAGGTGTTCGCCGCGCAGGCCGGGTACGCGGAACTGGCGCACTTCGAGGATCACAAGCGGCACCCGCACGAGATGCAGGCCCTGCCCCTGGCGGACGTGCTGGCCGCGCCCAGCCTGAAACTGATCGTCCGGCACCCCACTCTCAGCCCCGACGAGTTGCTGCGCGAGGCTCGCGCGCTGGACCATCCCGGCGTGGCGGTCACGCACAGCGGCGCGCCGTTCATCGAGATCCTCGCGGCGGGCGTCAGTAAGGCCTGGGGCCTCGCGCACCTGTGCGCCCACCTGGGCATCCAGCAGGAGGAGGTGCTGGCGTTCGGGGACGCGCCCAACGACGCCGAGATGCTCGCCTGGGCCGGGCGCGGGGTCGCGATGGCCCACGCCCACCCCGACGCCCTGCGCGCCGCCGACACGGTCACGCTGAGCAACGACGAGGACGGTGTGGCCGCCGTGATCGAGACGCTGCCGGAACTGTCCGCCCGCTGACAGCGTGCCCGACGGGGCGGGCGTACGCTGGCGCATGAACGCCAGCATCCGGGACGTGTGCCGTACCGTGGGCCGGGGAGTCGGCCTGAGCTTCTGCCTGCTGGTGGCGCCTCCGGCCCCCGCGCAGAGCCTGCCTGGACCCAGCGTGCAGGCCGCCGCCGAGCAGACCGCCCTGACCCGTGGCCGCGCCCTGCTGGCAGAGTTCTACGCCGTGAAACTCGACGCCCTGTGGCAGGCCTTCACGCCTGAGGTCCGCGCGCAGTGGGGCACCCTGGCGGACTTCCGCGCGTACCGCGAGGCGGGCGTGCAGACCTTCGGCGCGCAGCGCGAGCAGATCGGTGAACGCACCCTGACCCGCGACGGCGAGACCTTCTACGTCCGCAGCGCCACCTTCCAGCGCGACCCGACGACCGTCTGGGCACTGATCATCGGCTTCACGGGCACCCGCGTGAGTACCTTCGTGATCCTGCGGGAAGGGGAGACCGGGAACGACCCGGTCGCCTTCAGCCCCCGCTGACCGGGGCTGGAGGGGTCGCCCCACCGCTCTGACGGGCCAGTTCCCGCCCGGAGGCGTCCGTCACCGTGAACGTGTACGCCCGCTCGCTGCGCGCCACCCAGTTCACCCGCAGGTCCACGCACTCCGCCGGAAGTTGCGTCTGCGCCGCCGACGGGTAGCGGTCATCCAGACTGTCCTGCCGGAAGACCTCCAGCGTGCGGGTCAGGGCGTTCGCGCAGGTCTGCCCCGCCGCGCGCACCGTGACGCTCTGCGCGTCCGCCGGTAGGGCCGTCTCCTGCTCGCCCTGCAGCGCCTTCACCTGCGCCTCCAGTTCCGTCACGCGCGCCTGGAGCGCCGCGTTCTGCGCGCGGGCCTCGCGGTCCTGACAGCCGCACAGCAGAACGGAACACAGCAGCAGGGGAAACACCTTCACGCGCGGCAGCCTACCGCCTGCGGGGGAAGCCCAGATCAGAGTCCACTCACGAACGGCTTCATGAAGGTCGCCCCGCCCAGGCCACCGGAGCAGCCGGGCAGGGCGAACAGGAGAGGCCGCGTCAGCGGTTCAGGACACTCACGATCTCCACGTGACTCGTCTGCGGGTAGAAGTCATGCGGGACCACCTCGCCCAGCTTCCAGCCGCGCCGCACCAGATCTCCGACGTCCCGCGCCCACGTCGCCGGGTCGCACGACACGTACACCAGCCGGTCCGCCGTGCTCGCGTGGATGTGATCCCGCGCCGCCTCCTCCAGCCCCGCGCGCGGCGGGTCCACCACGATCACGTCCGTGCCCAGCTCACTGAAGCGCGCCGCGTCCCCGTTGCGGAACGTCACGTTCCCCTCACCGGTGTTCGCCACGTCCTGCCGCCCGCGCGCCAGCGCCTCCGCGGACGAGTCCAGCACCGTCACCCGCCGGAAGTGCTTCGCGAGGTGACGACCGATCGCCCCCGCCCCGCCGTACAGGTCCACGGCGTGCTCACCCTCACCGGCCAGCTGCGTCGCCCGTCGGTACGCGAGACCCGCCGCCTCCGGGTTCACCTGCGCGAAGCCCGTCGCGGACACCCGCACCTGCACCTCCCCGAACTGCTCGGTGATCTCACCCTCACCCGCGATGAGTCGCACGCCCGCACTGAAGCGCCGACCCGCCGGCTGCGCCAGACTCACGCCCACCACGCCGGCCTCCATCAGGTGATCACTGGCCCGCAGGAATGCCTTCGGTTCCCCCGCCCCGATCACGGCCGCCACGACCTCGCCCGTCAGGCGACTGGCGCGGAACGCCACCTCGGTCGCCGGGTCCAGCCGCTCGGGATCGATGCGGTCCAGCACCGCCTGAATCTGCGGCATCACCAGCGGGTCCACGCGCACCACCAGCGGATCGCTGCCGCGCCGCTCGCGGTACGCCAAGCCCTGCGGCGTCACGAGGTACTGCGCGGTGTTCCGGTACCCCCACGCCTGCGGGCTCGGCACCGTCGCCGCCACCCCATGCCGCACCTTCGCGATGCGGCTCAGGGCCTCCTCCACGAACGCCCGCTTGAAGCCCAGCTGCGCCTCGTAGCTCGCGTGCGCCAGATCCGCCGTGGGCAGGTCCGGGCCGTCCACGCGGTCCGGGCTGCGGCGCAGCACCTCCACCGTCACGCCCTGGCGCACGCCCTTTCCGCTGCGCACCCGCGCCGTGACCTGCTCACCCGGCAGCGCCCCCCGGACCAGCACCACGCCGGACTCGTCCCGGGCCAGCCCCAGCCCCCCGGCTACAAGTTTCTCGATTTCCAGCGTAAGCAGTGCGTCCGACATCCCCACAGCGTAGCGCGGACGACCCCCACCGCGCAGGACCGACCCCACACACGCCCCCACTGGACACGCGCCGCACGGGGTGATACATTCCCTGAGCCCTGAGTCACTCAGGGGCTGTGGCGCAGTTGGGAGCGCGTCTGAATGGCATTCAGAAGGTCAGGGGTTCGAATCCCCTCAGCTCCACCAGAGTAGACCCCTCCACCCGGAGGGGTTTTTCCATGCCTGCAAACGCCGTTTCAGCCCCGCCCGTCGCGCACTGAAAGCCTCTCGGGGCATGCTGCGCCCATGCCCGAACCCACCCAGCTGGAAAGCCTGCGTGTCACCGACGAACCCGCCGCCCGCGCCCTGCGGCAGGACACCCACCTGCTGGGTTTGTTCCTGAGCCCCGCCTCGCCCAGCGACGTGGCGGCCCGCGCGGACATGCCCGCGAACCTCGTGCATCACCACGCGCGGCGTCTGGCGGGCCTGGGCCTGCTGTTCGAACAGCGGCGCGAGGCTGGACGCGTGTACTACCAGTTGCGCGCCCGCACCTTCCGGGTAGCCAGCGACCTGCTGCCCCCGCAGGACCCGGACGGCAACGGACGGGGTGACCTGCGTGACCTCACGGACGGGTTCCTGGCGGCGTACGAGCGTTGCTGGGCGTTCATGCGTGACGGTGAGGAGGACGTGGTCGGCTTCGGGAACGCGCAGCATCCTGCTAAGCCACTTGAGGACGTGACCGACCCCATCCCCGTGCCCTTCCCCGCCCACCTGGACCGCCTGACGCTGCGCCTCACGCCGGAACGCTACGCGCGGCTGGCCCGCGATCTGAGCGACGTCCTGACCCGCGCTGCCGCCGAGGGCCACAGCGGGACGGGAGACCCCTGCACGCTGGCCGTGCTGACCTTCACCGACCCCGCGCAGCCCGCCGGAACCCTCTCCCTGTCCCGCAACCTCAACACCTTCCTGGGCCTGAACCCGGCGTCATGAAAAACCCCCGCGCGGGGCGGGGGCTCTGTGGTTACTCGGCGGCTTCGTTTTTCTTCTCGCGTTTGTAGGGGCCTTTTTCCTTCCATTTCAGGCGGACGGGAATCCCGGCGAGTTGCAGGTCCTCGCGGATGCGGTTCTGCAGGAAGCCTTCGTACGCGCGGGTGACGAAGTCGGCGCGGTTGCAGAAGATCGCGAAGGTGGGGGGCGCGGTTTCCACCTGGGTCATGAAGTACATCTTGAGTTTCTTCCCGTGGAAGTTCGGGACGGCCTGACGCATCTGCCAGACTTCCAGCCAGCGGTTGAGTTCGCTGGTGGGGATGCGGCTCTGCCATTTCTCGTGGAGTTTCATGGCTTCGGCGAGCATGTCGTGAATGCCGTACTCGTTGATGGCGCTGGTGTACACGCGCGGCGCGTAGCTGATGTGGTTGAGTTTCTGGTTGAGTTCCTTCTCGACGCGTTTGAGTTCCTCGTCGGGCACGAGGTCCCATTTGTTCACGACGACGATGACGGGTTTGCCGCTGTCGTACGCGAGGTTCGCGAGTTTCAGTTCGTGATCGCCGAGTTCCCCGGCGTTCAGCACCAGCCAGATCAGGTCGCTGCGTTCGATGGCGGCCTGCGAGCGCTGGATGGCGTAGTCCTCGATGGCGGTGTCGGGTTTCTTGCGGATCCCGGCGGTGTCCACGAGCACGAAGCGCTGCCCGCCGTAGTCCCATTCGACGTCCAGGCTGTCGCGGGTGGTGCCGGGCTGGTCGGCGACGATGGCGCGGTCGGTCTGGGTGATGGCGTTCAGGAGGCTGCTCTTGCCGACGTTGGGGCGGCCGATCAGGCTGATGCGGATGGGCGCGATCTCGGGAACGTCCTCGGTGTCCTCGGGCAGGTGCTCCATGACGCGGTCGAGCAGGTCGTCGAGGCCGCGGGCGTGCTCGGCGCTGATGGCGACGGGTTCCCCGAAGCCCAGGCCCCACAGTTCGGCCATGTAGACCTCGTGCTTGGGGCTGTCGATCTTGTTCGCGGCGATGATGACTGGTTTGTTCAGGCGGCGCAGCCAGTCGGTGACCTCGTAGTCGGCGGCGGACAGGCCCTCGCGGGGGTCGAGGACGAAGATGATGGCCTGCGCGCCTTCCATGGCCCACTCGGCCTTCTGGCGGATGGCGTCTTCCCACTCGTCCCCGCTCCAGAGGCCCCCGGTGTCGATCAGGGTGATGCGGTGGTTGTGGTACAGCATCAGGCCTTCTTTCGCGTCGCGGGTCACGCCGGGGAAGTCGGCGACGACGGCCTCGCGGCGGCCGATGAGGCGGTTGAACAGGCTGGACTTGCCGACGTTGGGTCGGCCGACGATGGCGACTTTATGCATAGTGTCCTCCGCGCCCGTCTGGGCGACGAGCGAAGCGAGTGGGAGTTATTGCGCCCGGACGGAAGTCCGGAGGCACGGCCGGCAGGCTCGGGCCGGAGGAGTGCAGTCTGGGTGCATGGTGACGCTCCTTGTACGGTGTCGGTTCCACCCCGGGCGTCTGGGGGGTTCCGCCGAAACGGCCTGCGCCTCACGGTGAGGGGGCCTGCGACAGGCGAGTCTACCGCATGGGGGCATGTATGCGTCCGTGCAGCGGGAACGATTCCAGCCGGGAGAGGGGAGGCGGGACTGCATACCGTTGGTGGGCGGATGATCGGAGGTCGTGCTGCACGCGCTTTTTGGGCCTATGCGCATGGGTTGACACGCGCCGCATACCGCGTTATTCTGTTTCTATCACCGTCCGAGAAGGGCGGATTTTTCGTTTTGATCCCCTGAGCGTGCCGCAGGTGCGGCAACCCGGGCAGTCCGGGCCACGTAACGTGCAGGTGTGAACACCACCCTGAGTCTGGGCAGTCTGGCGGTCAGCAGCGGCATTCTCGCGGCAGGCCTGATCTTCGCGTACGGCGTGTGGCTGGGGCGCCGTGACACCGGCTGGCGGGCTGCGCAGGGCGTCCTGGGAGCCGTGGTGCTGGGCGGCGTCCTGCCGTTCCTGCTGATCCAGTTCGCGCCCGCGCTGCTCAATTACGATTCCCGCAACCTCACCAGTCTGTTTCTGCTCACCATCGTGAACATCGTCGGGGTGCTCGTCGCGTTCCTGCCGTGGCTGGTCGCCGGAAACTGGCTGGAGATCCTGCGCCGCGAAGGCCCAACCACCTGAACCGCGGCAGGGGCGGATTCGAGTGGATACCCTTGACCGCCCCTGCATACCGCGCTATGGTTCTGGACATCACCGCCCACGAGGCGGATTTTTTATTGCTGTCCCCGCCTAGCCTTCCAGGGTGGTGAGGTCGCCGGGGTCCTGCCCGAGGGCCTGGGCGCGCAGGACGCGGCGCATGATCTTCCCGCTGCGGGTCTTGGGGAGCGCCGTGACGACGCGGATCTCGCCGGGGGTGGCGATGGGGCCGAGTTCGCGCCGGACGTGTTCGCTGATGCTGGCGCGCAGGCCCTGGCCCACCTGATCCTCGAAACCTTTTCTGAGGATGACGTGCGCGACGATGCTCTCACCCTTCAGGTCGTCGGGAATGCCGATCACGGCGGCCTCCGCGACGGCGGGGTGGGACACCAGGGCGTCCTCGACGTCGGCGCTGCCGATGCGGTGCCCGGCGACGTTCAGCACGTCGTCCGCGCGGCCCAGGATGCTGATGTACCCGTGTTCGTCCCGCACGGCGAGGTCCCCGGACAGGTACCCGGCGGGGTTCTCCGTCCAGACCTGCGCGTACTTCTCGGGGTTGCCGTGAATGCCGCGCATCATGCCCGGCGTGGGGCGGCGCAGCACGAGGTGCCCCTGCACGCCGTCCGGGAGGCTGTGGCCCTGCTCGTCGACCACGTCGGCGTCCACGCCCGCCAGGGGGCGGCCCACGAAGCCGGGCCGGGCGGGCCAGCGCGGGTGGGTGCCCAGGATCGGCGCGCCCAGTTCCGTCTGCCACCAGTGGTCGATGACGACGGCGTGCGCGCCCTCCTCCAGCCCGCCTGCGAGGTGCTGCTGCGCCCAGCGCCACGCCTCCGGGTTCAGGGCCTCGCCCGCGCAGGCGATCACGCGCAGGCTGCTCAGGTCGTGCCCCTTCAGCACGTCGGGGCCGAGTTTCATGAACAGGCGCAGCGCGGTGGGCGCGGTGAACAGCACGTTCACGCCGTAGCGTTCGACGGCGCGCCAGAACACGCCGGGGTCCGGGAAGTCCGGCGCGCCCTCGCGGAAGAGGACGGTCGCCCCGGCGGCCAGCGGCGCGTACACGATGTAGCTGTGCCCGACGATCCAGCCGATGTCGCTGGTGCAGAAGAACACGTCCCCGGCGCGCACATCGAACAGTTGTCCGAGGTGGTAGGTGCTGGCGACCATGTACCCGCCGTGCGTGTGGATGACGCCCTTGGGTTTCCCGGTGCTGCCCGACGTGTACAGCACGTACAGCGGATGCTCGGCGTTCACGGGCACCGCCCCGGCGCGGCCGTGCGCGAAGAGGCTCTCCCAGGGGACGGTGCGGGCGTCGTGTTCGCGCTGGTACGTCTTGATGCGTTCCCACAGCACGAGGTGCTCCACGCCGCCCAGGTCCGCGATGGCCTCGGAGGCGATGGCGTACAGGTCCACGAGCTTCCCGCGCCGGTACCCGACATCCGCCGTGATGACGACGCGCGCCCCGGCGTCCGTGATGCGGTCGCGCAGCGCGCCCACACCCAGGCCCGCGTACACGACCGAATGCACCGCGCCCAGCCGCGCGCAGGCCAGCATGGCGATCACGCCCTCGGGCGTCAGGGGCAGGTAGATCACGACGCGGTCGCCCGCGTTCACGCCCAGCGCGCGTAGCCCGGCGGCGGCCCGCTCGACCCGTTCGTGCAGCATGCCGTACGTGATGACCTGCGCCTCCTCGGTCTCCGACAGCCAGATCAGCGCCGCGCGAGTGCGCGCCTCGCCCCGCGCGTGGCGGTCCAGGGCACTCAGGGTGATGTTCGTCTCGCCGTCCGCGAACCACTGCATGTGCGGGCGGTTCCAGGTCAGGCCCGTCGTGGGCGCCTTCGTCCACTCGAACTGCCGGGCCTGCGCCAGCCAGAACGCGTCCGGGGCGCGGCGCGCGGCCTCGATATCCGCATCCGGGTCACTCCGCAGGCGGCGCAGCACGGACTCGGGCGCGAACCAGCGGTCAGGGCGATGGGCATCCGTCATGGGTGAAACCTCCGTGGGGGAGCGGCGTCGGGTTGTGTGTTCCGCTCAGTGTATAGGGGTTGTGGGAGGTGGGATGTGGGTTGTAGGAAGAGATTGAAAAACGCCGTGGCAGTGGGCATCCCAGGGGATCTGCCGTTCCCACATCCCACGACCTGCACCCCACAACCCAATTATGCTGAAAGCATAATTCGTGCTATACTTTTCTTGTGAAGAACGTACCCCTGACCCTCGATTTCGGCACCGTGCGGCTGCCTGTCAGCGCGGACGGCCTCCTCCACGCGGCGGCGGCCCTGACGCAGCTGGGCGTCCCCGAGGACGCGCACACGGCCACCCTCGCCGCCCACGACTTCAACCCCGACACCGCCGACTTCGGTGCCGGACCGGAAGACGCCCTGAGCGTCCCCGCGTTCACCACGCTGTGCTTCGCGCTGGACACCACCCAGGCCCGCCGCTGGCGTAAGCGGGCGCAGGACCTGCTGGCCCGCGCGCTGCAGGGCGACGTGCGCCTCGCCGCGAGCATCGCCGAACGCAACCCGGACCCCGAGGCGCGCCGCTGGCTGGCCGCGCGCCTGGACAGCACCCACGCCCGCCGGGAACTCATGAGCACCGTCGCGCGGCACGGCGGCGCCGGGAACGTGTACGGGCAGCTGGGCAGCATCAGCAACCGCAGCGTCCTGGGCACCGACAGCGCCACCATCCGCCGGGAACGCGGCGTGAAGCACACCCGCGACGGCCTGAGCAGCACCGAACTGCTGCGCCTCGCGTACCTCGACGCCGCCACCGCCCGCGCCATCCAGGACCGCGGCGCGCACGGCAACGCCGCCATCCTGCGGCTGCACGAGCACCTCGCGCGGCACGAACGGCAGGGCTGGAGCAGCACCCAGCCGCCCCAGGCAGGCTGACGTCCACCCAGGGGCGGCGGGCTTCTCTGCCTGCCGCCCTCATGCTGGCCCGCTAGAATCCGGCACGTGCCGTCACTCCTGATCCGCCTCGTTCTGGCCGAGGTCACGCGCTGGTACGCGGCGGGCGTCGCGCTGTTCCTCGCGCTGCAACTCACGGACGCCCTGAGCAGCACCGTCGCGAACCTCATCACGTACAAACCCGCGTTCGGCACCGCCGCCGCCGCCTTCCTGAGCCTCGCGCCCAGCTTCCTGAACCGCAGCCTCGTCCTCGCCGTGCCGTTTGCGATCCTGCTGGCACTGGCGCGCATGCAGAGCGACAACGAACTCAAAGCCATCAGCGCCGGGGGCGTGCCGCCGCTGCGGCTGGTGTGGCCCCTCGCGCTGCCGTTCCTGCTCGTCGCGGCCGTCACGTACGGGAACGCCAACCAGTTCGCGCCGCAGGGCATGGCCCGCTGGTGGAACACCTGGTACGGCGTGTACAACATGACCCCCCCACCCCCCGAGCAGCTGCGCTACACCTACGCCCCGCCCGGCGCGCTGTACTACGCCGGGAAGGTCATCACGCCACCCGGCAGCGACGAGGCGCAGCTGCAGGGCGTCATGGTGCAGCGCGGTCAGACCATCCTGACCGCCAGCACCGGCACCTGGAACACCCGCACGCGCACCTGGACGCTGCTGGCCCCCTGGGAAACCCGCCCCGGCCAGCCCCCCCGCGCCCTGACCGGACCGGTCACCGTGCCACAGACCGACCGGCTGCGCCCCGCCATCATCGAGGTGGAACAGACCACCACCCCGGTCCTGCGGGGACGCGCCGCCGACCCCGGCCTGCCCGGCACCGACCGCCGCGAGGCCGCGTTCACCGTCGCGCAGCGCACCGCCGACCCCGTCACGCCCATCATCTTCGCGCTGGCCGCCGGGGCGCTGGGCCTGCTGCTGCGCAACCGCGCCGCCGCGTTCGGCGCCGTGCTGGTGTTCCTGGTGGGCTTCTACGTCCTGTGGACCACCATGCCCGGCCTGGCGCGCGCCGGGGCAGTGCAGCCCGACCTGGCCGCCTGGACGCCGAACCTCGCGTTCCTGATCCTCGCCGCCGCGCTCGCCTGGAGGCTCCGGTGACCCGCCCCGCCACCCCACCCGCCCCGCGCGCCCCACGAGCCGCGCCGCGCCTGAAGACCTTCGAACGGTACGTCCTCGCGGAGATCGCGCCGCTGCTGTTCGGCGCGCTGGCCGCCGTGATCGCCCTGCTGGTCGTCGCCAGCCTGGAACGCTACCTCGCGCCGCTGCTCGCCAAGGGCGCGCCGCCCCTGCTCGTCGCGCGGCTGCTCGCGCTGAACGTCCCCGAGGCCGCCGCCCGCGCCCTGCCCATCGCCCTGATGTTCGCCGTACTGCTCGGCCTCTCACGACTGGCCGCCGACAGCGAGATCAAGAGCGCCCTGGCCGCCGGGATTCCCGCCACGCGCCTCTACCGCCCCGTCCTGATCCTCGCCGCTGCGGTCACTGCACTGGCCTTCGCGCTCGGCGAGGGCCTCGTCCCCCGCGCGCAGACGCAGATCGGGGAAGTGCAGCAGCAGATCGTCCTCGCCAACCCCCGCGTCCTCGGACTCGGCGAGCAGAACGTCGTCCTGCGCGACGCACTGGGCCGCGCCATCAGCATCGGCCAGATCCTCCCCGGCGGTGAACTCCGCGACCTGCGCATCGTCACCATGCAAGACGGCCTCCCCCCCCGCGAGGTCATCACCGCCCGCGAAGGCCGCCTCGTGCCCGGCAGCACCACCCTGACGCTGAAGGACGGACAGCGCGTCACGTACCAGGACGCCCGCCCCGTCACCATCCTCAGCTTCGAGACCGGCACCCTGCCCCTGCAGGACACCGGCACCGACCTCGGCAGCGCTGCGCAGGGCAAACCCGTCAACGACCCCCTCCCGGTCCTGTGGCAGCGCGTGAACACCTACCGCACCCAGGGCGTCCAGGCGCCCGCCGAATTCACCGCGCTGCACCAGAAATTCGCCGCGCCCCTCGCCGCGCTGGCCCTCGCATTCTTCGGCGTCAGCCTCGCCGTGTTCAGCTTCCGCAGTGGCCGCAACGTCGGCTTCGTCTGGGCGCTCATGCTGACCTTCGCGTACTACGCCACGTACAGCGTCTTCAACGTCATGGGCGAGAAGGGCGCCCTGCCCGGCGCCGTCGCCGCGTACGCCCCCGACCTCGTCGCCGTCCTCGCGGGCAGCCTCCTGCTCTGGCTCAGCGCCCGCCGGTAACGGACAGGGGAGAGGGGCGCGTGAGTTCAGATCACGCACCCCTCTCTGTCCATCAACCATCACCCATCAACTGTCCGCCCCTGTGACCTGCGTGGCCTGGATGGCGGTCAGGGCGATGGTGTACACGATGTCGTCCACGAGTGCGCCGCGACTGAGGTCGTTGACGGGTTTGCGCAGGCCCTGGAGCATGGGCCCCACGGCGACGACCCCGGCGGCGCGCTGCACGGCCTTGTAGGTGGTGTTGCCGGTGTTCAGGTCGGGGAAGATGAACACGGTGGCGCGGCCCGCAACGGGACTGCCGGGGGCTTTCTGCTGCCCGACCGAAAGGACGGACGCGGCGTCGTACTGCATGGGACCGTCCACGAGGAGGTCCGGGCGGCGCTCGCGCACCAGGGCGGTGGCGGCCTTGACCTTCTCGACGTCCTCGCCGCTGCCGGATTCCCCGGTGGAGTAGGACAGCATGGCGACCCTGGGCGTGATGCCGAACGCGCGGGCGCTGTCGGCACTCTGGATGGCGATGTCGGCGAGTTCCTCGGCGTTCGGGTTGGGGTTGATGGCGGCGTCGCCGTACACGAGCACCTGCTCGGGCATCAGCATGAAGAACACGCTGCTGACGAGTTTCGAGCCGGGCGCGGTCTTGATGAGCTGCAGCGCGGGCCGCACGGTGTTCGCGGTGGTGTGGATCGCGCCGGACACGAGGCCGTCCACCTCGCCCAGCGCGAGCATCATGGTGCCCAGCACGACGGTGTCCTCCAGCTGCGCCTCGGCCTGCGGGGCGGTCAGGCCCTTGCTCCTGCGCAGTTCGACCATCGGCGCGACGTACAGCGCGCGGATGGTGTCCGGATCGAGAACCTCCAGCCCCTCGGGCAGCGTGAGGCCCTGCCCCTCGGCCACCTGCCGCACCCGCTCGGGCTTGGCGAGCAGCACGGGGCGGGCGATGCCCTTCTCGACGCAGCGGATCGCGGCCTTCACGGTGCGCGGCTCGTCCCCCTCGGGCAGCACGATGCGTCTGGCGGCCGCGCGGGCCTTCTGGATGAGTTCGTAGCGGAACGCGCTGGGCGGCAGGCGGCGCTCGCCGTCCAGCGGGGCGCGCAGGCGCGTGCCGAGCGGCACGGTGTCCAGCCGGTCCGCGATGAAGTCCAGCATGCGGTCCATCCGCTGCGGGTCGTCGTGCGGCACGCGCGCGTCCAGCCGCGAGAGGCGCGAGGCGGTCTCGAAGGAGTTCGTGTTCACCCGCAGGACCGGCAGGGTGCTGCCCAGCGCGGCGCGGCACAGCCGCTCGATGCTGTCCTCGGGGCCGCTGCCGGACGTGAACATCAGCCCCGCCAGCGGCACGCCGCTGAGGTGCGACAGCGCGGCGGCCATGATGACGTCCTCGCGGTCGCCGGGCGTGACGACCAGCGCGCCCGGCACGAACAGGTGCGCCATGCGCGGCACGGTGCGGGCCGTCACGACGGTACTCGTCACGCGGCGGACGCCGGCCTCGCCCTCGTTCACCACGTCGGCGCGCAGGTGCCGGGCGATGTCCAGCGTGCGCGGCGCGTTCAATCCCACCGACTGCGACACCACGCCCAGCAGCGGCAGCTCCCCGCTGGCCAGTACGCGACTGCGTGAGCGCAACTCGGCCATCAGCGTGCCGTAGTCCAGGCCGGGCGGGGCGAAGTTCAGCACGTACCCGCTGAGGCCCGACCCGTCGCTACGCCGGTACGCCTGCGCGGCGATCTCCAGCTCGTCGGCCAGTTCGCCCGGCGTGACCCCCGCCAGACTGGACACCAGGACCGTGTCCGCCTGGAGGTTCCGCGCGAGGCTGGCGTTCAGCGCCCCGGCGTAGGTATTCCGCTCATTGAGTGCGAGGCCCTCGGCGATCAGGACGTCCGCGCCGCCCTCCGTGACCTCCTGGGAGAGGGCCACGACGCTCTCCATCAGGTCCTCCTCGCCGCCGTGACTGAGCTGCTCCTCGGCCAGCGCCAGCGCGATCGGGTCGGGCACGCTTAGGTGCGCCAGCGCCCGCGCGAAATGCACGCTGTCGTCGGTACGCAGCTCGTGCGTCTGCGCGATGGGTTTCAGGAACGCGACCTTCAGGCCCTGCCGTTCCAGCGCCCGCGTCAGACCCAGCGCCGTGCTGCTCAGGCCCACACCGTTGCGGGTCGGGGCGACAAACAACGTCTTCATGCCTCAACCTCCTTCAGTTCAGCCAGTAATTCCTGGGTCTGCTGCGCGATCATCAGTTCCTCGTTCGTGTTCACGACCAGCGCTGCCAGGGCGTCCGGCGCGCTGATCACGCCCGACTGCCCACGCACCGCCGCCGCGTTCGCCGTCTCGTCCACCCGCGCGCCCAGCACCGCCAGCCGCGCGAGCACCGCGCCGCGCACCCAGGCGCTGTTCTCCCCGATGCCGCCCGTGAACACCAGCCCGTCCACCCGGCCCATCGCCGCCGCCATCCCCGCCATTGACTTGGCGAGGCGGTGCACGAACACGTCCAGCGCCAGCCGCGCCCCCGCGTGCCCGCGCCCGGCGGCTTCCTCCAGCTCACGCATGTCGTTGCTCAGCCCCGACAGGCCCAGCAGGCCACTCTCGCGGTTCAACGCGGCCGTCACCTCCGACAGGCTCAGGCCCGCCTGCCGCGCGATGTAATCATGCAGCCCCGGATCCACGTCCCCGCTGCGCGTGCCCATGACCAGCCCCTCCAGCGGCGTCAGGCCCATGCTGGTGTCCACGCTGCGGCCCCCCTGCACCGCGCACACGCTGCACCCGTTCCCCAGGTGCGCCGTCACCAGATTCAACTCCGCCAGCGGCCGCCCCAGCAGATCAGCCGCGCGGGCCGCCACGAACGCGTGACTCGTCCCGTGAAACCCGTACCGCCGCACCCCGTGCTGCCGGTACCACTCGCCCGGCACCGCGTACCGATACGCGACCTCCGGCATGCTCTGATGGAACGCCGTGTCGAACACCGCCACGTGCGCCGCGCCTGGGAACGCCGCCTGCGCCGCCTCGATCCCCGCGATGTTCGCCGGATTGTGCAGCGGCGCCAGCGGCACACACGCCCGGATCTCCGCCAGGACCTCCGGCGTGATCAGCGCCGGGGCACTGAAGCGCTCCCCGCCGTGCACCACCCGGTGCCCGACCGCGCCCACCCCCGCGCGCACGCCCAGCTCATCCAGCGCCCCCGCGATCACCGCGAACGCCTCCGCGTAACTGCCGCCCGCCAGATCCACCACGCGCCGCGCGCCGTCCACCTCCACGCGCGCCGACGCGCCCGCCGACCCCAACCGCTCCGCCAGCCCCGACAGCCGCACCTGCCCACCCTGCACGTCCAGCAGCGCGAACTTCACGCTGCTCGACCCGCAATTCAGCACCAGAGTCCACATGTGCCCATTCTGACAGTGGGCACAGGGACGCGCGGCCCCACGCATGAGAAACGGCCTTCACGTGGGGTGAAGGCCGGAAATCACGGGCGGCGCTCAGCTCTGGCCGGTGTCGAGCCAGGAACCGACCTGTTCGTCGAGGTCCGTCCAGTTCAGGGCGCGGCCCACGCGCCACTCGCCGGGGGTGGTGCTGCGCGCCGACCAGACGTGCGTGGCGTCGCCCATGTCCAGGCGTTGCAGGCCCAGCGCGCTGGCCTGCTGCAGCAGGGCGCTCATGCCCTGCGCGGCCAGGGTGTACGCGCCGTGCTGGATCTGGCCCTGCACGAACAGCCACGTCTCGACCGGTTCCGCCGGGGTGGCGGGCGCACCGAACGAGAAGGGACTGCCCGCTGCCGGGCTCGGCGCGGGGTCCGGGGTGGTCGGGGCGCTGGCGGGCGCGGCGCTCACGCCCGAGAGCAGCGTGTCGAACAGCGACGCGGCACTCGCAGCGGGGGCCGGGGCCGCTGCGGGCGCCGGGGTGGGCGCTGCGGGGGTGGGTGCGGCGCCGCCCGTGAAGCCGAACGGGTCGGTGCGGGCGGCGATGGCCGGGCCGGGGTCGGTGTCCAGGATGCTGCTCTCCTGGAAGTCGAACACGTCCAGCAGGCCGCTCAGGGCGTCCTGGCCGAAGGTGGCGGTGACTTCCTGCGCGGCGCGGTACTCGGCGTGCGCCTCGGCGAGCAGCGCCTCGGCGTCGTGCAGGGTCTGCTCGTAGCGTTCGCGGGCCTGGGCACTCATGCGGCCCAGGCGGCGCTGGGCGCGCAGCGTGTCCGCCAGTCGGCCCAGGTTCTGGGTGGTTTCCCCGGCCAGCCCGCGGACCATGTCGTACTCGCGCACGACCCGGTCGGCGCGGGCGTCGAAGTCCTCGCGTTCCTGCGCGGCGGCGCCCATGCGGCGTTCCAGGTGCGTCCACAGGTCCGCGAGGTCCACGCTGGCGCCCTGCGCCAGGGCCGCGCGGGCCTGCGCGATCATGGGTGCGAGCGCCTCGCTGGCGCCGGGCACGTTGCGGGCCGAGCGTTCGATGTCCAGCAGTTCACGCTGCGTTTCCAGTTGCTGCGCGGCGTTCACGCCGGCGGCCAGGGCGGCCTGCATGCCCTGCAGTTCCTGCAGTTCGTCCGTGGCGAGGCTGCCGCTGTCAAGCAGGTGCCGCGCGGAGTCCAGCGCGATGCGCATGTCGGCCGTGGCGGTCGCCTGCGCCAGCGCGTCCTCCAGGCGGACCAGCTGGGCGCGCTGTTCACTCAGGGTGCGTTCCCGCTCGATTTTCAGCTGGCCGCGCCAGTCCTCGACCAGATCGGCGGTCAGCTGCCCCTGGCCGTGCAGGGCGCGCAGGCGGTCGTGCTGCTCGCGCAGGTCCGTGCGGCCCTGCAGCAGCGTCATGAACTCGCGTTCGGTCAGGTTCAGCTGCTGCGCGGCGTGTTCCTGTTCCAGCGCCAGCACGCGCGCCTGCGCGTCCGGGTCCAGGATGGTCGCGCTGGTCGGGATGACCGCCTGATCGGACTGCACGGTCTGCACGACCGACGATTCCAGCAGCTTGCGGAGGTTGAAGGTGATCGTCCGGGCGCGTTCCACCTCGCCGGGCAGCAGCGTGCCCTGCTTCTGCGCCTCGTCGATCTGCCCGATCAACGTGTCCAGGCGGCGGACGTCCTTGCCGCCCATGCCCTGCACCCGCTCGAACGCCGCGCGGAGTTCCGCGAGGTCCTGACCCTGCTCGATCAGGCCCTCCTGCAGGCGGCGGTCCATGGTGTCGATCAGGTTCTGCGCCTCGCGCACCAGGTCGCCCACGTCCCGCCCGTCCTTCTCCTCCTGCCGGGCGACGGTCAGCACGCCACGCAGGCGCTGCGTCTCGGGCCAGTCGAAGTACAGCGAGAAGCGCCGCGCGGCCTCCTCCAGCGCCGGGATCTGACTGCCCTGCGCGGGCAGCATGCGTTCCTGGGTGGCCTTGATCAGTTCACCCAGCACCTCCGAGACGCGTTTCTTCGCCAGGGGCGCGGGGACGCTCAGCTGCAGGCGCTTGAAGACCTCCTTCTTCAGGATGTCCTCCAGGGCGGCCACGTCGAGCAGTTCCAGGGTGGAGCCGCGCGCCTGGGCGGCCTCCTGCAGGATGCGTTCCAGCGCGCGGGGCGACACGAGGTCGCCGAGCATCTGGACGGGTAAACGGTGCAGGCTGGCCATCAGACGTCCTCATCCCAGTCGATCACGGTGTGATGCACCGTCGTGTGTGCGCTGCCGGTCTGGTCTCCCAGCAGCCCGAACTGCATGCACAGCCCCCGGAACCCGAAGGCCAGCAGCCCGATCGCGCCGAGCGCCAGCAGCGCCCACACGGGCAGCGCGTACGCACCCTGCGAGAGGGTCACGTTCGTCAGGCCCGCCAGTGCCCCGCCGCCCAGCGCGTCCCCGAGCGCACCCAGGAAGCCGAACACGCCCTCCAGGAACACCGGCAGCAGCAGCAGCACCAGCCCGCCCGTGATGGCGCGCCAGTACACGTTCCGCCCCCCGAACGCGAGGTTCAGCAGGTACAGCGGCGCCGCGACCCCCACGCCCAGCAGCAGGAAGATCAGGGCGCGCAGCCAGCCGCTGAACCACCCGGCGGTGCTCAGGGACGCGCGGTCCAGCGCGCTGACCGGCTCGCCGCGCGCGGCCCGCTCGGCATTCGCCAGACCCGAGATCAGGGCCTGCACGTCGCTGGGACGCGGCGCGGCGCGGTTCTGCGCCCCCTCCAGCGCCCGCTGCAGCGTCAGGTACTCGGCGGTGTCGCGCAGCGGCGCGCCCACACGCGAAAGCTGCGCGCTGGCGTCCTGCAGCGCCGCGCGGGCCGTGACACCGTCGGCGTGCCCGCTGGCGGCCAGCGCGCGGCCCAGCGCGGCGTACACGGCCTCGGCCCCACCGGTCCGGGTCGGCGTGGCCGGCGCCGGGGGGGTGGCCGGCGAGGTGGCTGGCGAGGTGGCCGGGGTGGGCGTGCCCGGTTTCGATGCACCCGCCGCGGGGGTCGTGGCCACGGCCGGCGGCTGCGCCAGCGTCTGCGCGAAGGCCTGCGTACCGCGGCGCAGCGTGGTCAGCGACGCGCCCAGCGCCGCCGTGTCCCCGGACGTCAGCTGCCGCAGCGCGTCCCCGAACTGCGTGAGTTTCAGGTCGCCTGCTCCATCGGCGTCCTGCACCACCGTGAACCACCCGGTCGCGCGGGCCAGGTTCACGTACGACCCGGTCGTCTGTTTCGCCTGCGTCGCCTGCAGCGCCGCGCTGACCTTCTGCACCGCCGCGCGCTGCAAGCGCCACGCCACGCGCTCCAGCCGCCCGGCCTTCGCGTCGGCGTTCAGGGCGCTGGCCGCGTCGCCGGTCAGTCCGAATTCCCGCGTGAGCAGCAGCAGCTGCGAACTGGCGTTCGCGGGCTGCGCGCCCAGCCCCGCGAGGCTCTGGTCGTACAGCGCCTTGCGCATCAGGCCGCGCGCGAGCTGCACCTGCGCTTCCAGTTCCGCCGGGGTGCGGGCCAGCGCCGCGCGGCTGCGGCCCAGCGCGTCGCGCAGGCCACTGACGATCTGCTGGTTGCGCAGCGTCGGCGCCAGCTCATCCAGCGCCCTGCCCGCCGCGTCCAGTCGGTTCAGGGCCTGCTCGGCCGACTGCGCGCGCACCTGCACTGCCCCGTCCAGGCTGCCCGCCAGCGCGCTGTACGCCGTCAGGTTCTGCGCGCCCGCCGCGCCCAGCAGCGCGGTCAGCGCCCAGGCTGCGCTCATTCGGGCCACCTTCACACGGACCGCACTCACGCGGCCACCTGCACCTGAGCCGCGCTCACGCGGCCACCTTGATCTGCTGCAATTCCACCAGGAGTCTCCCCACGTTCGCCTGCGAACTGGCGATCACCGCCACGCAGTACTCGCCCAGCGGGCACACGCACACCGTCTGCCCGCCCAGATCCGCCGACAGCAGCCGCAGCGCCCGCTTCTGGAACAGCATCGCGCTGGCTGCCACCACCCCGGCCAGACCGGTCGCGTCCCGCACCGCCCGCACGCGCAGCACCTCGCCGCTCGCGCGGCACACCATCACGCCCTGCACGCCACTCAGGCGCCCCAGTGTCTGGATCAGGGTGTCCTGGTCCAGCGTGGCGTTCAGGTCGTACGACCGGCCCGACAGTCCGGCGGCGTACTCGGGATCGTCGAATTCGAAATCGTCGGCGCCCAGGCCCAGCTCGTTCCACATCTCGGTGTCCTGCGTGTCGTCCCAGGTGGCGCTGGGGCCAGTCTCGACGAACAGCGTGGGCGCCTTGGGGTACCGCTCGGCCATCAGCGACGACAGCGAGAGCAGTTCCCGCCGGGCGCGGGCGGCGGGCATCACGGTACTCAGGCGCGACAGGAGCGGCCCGGAGAGCATGCGCTGCATCTCCTGGGCACTCACGGTTTCCGGCAGCAGGTTCTGCTCGCGCAGCACCGACCGCACCATCGTTTCAGCCGCCCGCTCAGAGACCACGCCAGCCAGGGCGCGGACGGTCATGGTGTACACAGCGTTCGTCATGAGGGACCTCAAGCCAGTATAGGTACACCGGACTTACATGATTATCTCATCCGAGCGCACGTGAACGCCGCGCGGGGGCCCCTGCTATACTTCCGGCGGCCAGCCGCGCCCCGCGCACTCGTAGCTCAGCTGGATAGAGCGGCCCCCTCCTAAGGGGCAGGCCCCGCGTTCGAATCGCGGCGAGTGCACCACGTTCCCCGCCCCCGTGGCGGGGTTCTTTCTTGCCCGCCGCGTCCGTTCCCGCGCGCGTCACCACCAGCCGCGGCGTTTGAAGTACACGCTGAGGGCCCCGCCGATCAGCAGGAACGTGCCCCACGCCAGCGCGTAACCGAAGGGGCTCTTGAGTTCCGGCATGAACTCGAAATTCATGCCCCACACGCCTGCCAGGAACGTCAGCGGCAGGAAGATCACGCTGACGGCGGTCAGGGTCCGCATGACCTCGTTCATGCGCTGGCTCTGGAGGTTCAGGTGCAGGTCGAGCAGGTTGGTCAGGAGGTCGCGCAGGGTGTCGAAGCGTCCGGCGGCGCGCGTGAAGGAGTCCTGCACGTCCCGGTAGCGCACCAGATCGGCGGGGGTGCAGTTGGCGTGGCGGCCCAGCAGCGCGGTCGCCTCGCGCGCGTCGGTCGCCAGCCGCCGCGCCTGCGACACGAGGTGCTTGAGTTCGAACACCGCCGCGACCGGGTTCTCGCGGACACGCTGGAACACGCGTTCCTCCAGGTCGTCCACGCGGGCCTCCAGCGCGTCGGCGGCGGTGAAGAAGGTGTCGGCGGTGTGGTCCAGCAGCTCGTACGTGACCTCCTGCGCGGTGTTCACGCTGTCGCGCCCGACGAGATTCCACACGCTGTCCAGCGCGCGGGTCCCGCCGGGGCTGTGCGTCAGGACGGCGCTGCCGAACGTGAAGACGCTCAGGCGTTCGGTGAACTCGTCGGTCTGCGCGGGATTCACGTAGGAGCGCACGGTGATGAACGCGTGCTCGGGGTAGGCCTCGGCGCGGCTCCAGTGGCCGCGTTCCAGGGCGTCCTCCAGCGCGAGGCGATTCAGGGGGAACGCCATCTGAAGGGCCGCGAGTTCGTCCGGAGTGGGGTCCTGGGTGTCCACCCAGACGTTCTCGTGCTCCCCGTTCCAGGGGAAGTCCTGCCCGTCGCTGAGTCGCCGCGCCCTGATCATGCCCGCAGGATGGCAGACTCCCGCCCGGACTCTATGCTGGAAGGGTGAACGCGTGGCTGTGGGTGATGGCAGGCGGCGCCGTGGGGGCCGCCGCGCGGTACGGCACGCAGCTGCTGCTGGCGCCGCTGGCCCTGCGCGCCGCGTTTCCCGTGCCGGTGCTGCTGATCAACGTCGCGGGGTCGTTCCTGCTGGGCCTGACGCTGGCGCTGGTGGGCCGGGGCGTGTGGCCTGACGTGGCGCGGCTGGCGTTCGGGACCGGGGTGCTGGGCGCCTTCACGACCTTCAGCACGTTCAGCGTGGAACTCGACGACCTGCTCGCGCAGGGGCGGGGCGGCGCGGCGCTGCTGTACGCGGGCCTCAGCGTCACGCTGGGCGTCCTGGCGGCCGTGGCGGGCCGCACGCTGGGGGGCCGCCTGTGACCCGCCGCAGGAAGACCGGGGAGGGGGGGAGCAGCGGCGCGACCCGCCCCCGGAGCAGTTCCTGGAACTGTCGGAACTCCTCGCGTACGTGGGGCAGGTCGTCGCGCGGGGCCTGCCGGGTGCCGTGTGGGTCCGCGCGGAGATCGCCAGCGTCACGGACCGCCGCCACCTGTACCTGGATCTCGTGCAGGCCGCCCAGGACGGCGAGGTCGCCAAGTGCCGCGCGACCGTGTGGGCCCGCGAACGCTTCAGCCTGGAAGGCAAGTTCCGCCGCGCGACGGGCGGCACCCTCACGGCGGGCCTGAAGGTCCTGCTGTTCGCCGAGGCGACCTTCCACGAGCAGTACGGCTTCTCGCTGAACGTGCTGGACGTCGCGCCGGAATTCACGCTGGGGGACGCCGCGCTGCGCCTCGCCGAGCACCGCGAGACCCTGGTCCGCGAGGGCGTGTACGGCCTGAACCGCCTGCTGCCCGCTCCCGAGGACTTCGGGCGTTTCGCCGTGATCGCCCCGCGCGAGGCGGCCGGGCTGGGCGACTTCCGCCGCGAGATCGACCCGCTGGAGGCCGCCGGGGTGCTGCGCCCGCTGTACCTGGAGGCCACCTTCCAGGGCCGCGACGCCGCGCCCAGCCTGCTGCGCGCCGCCGAAGAGGCCCGCGCGCTGCACGAGCAGGAGCCGCTGGACGCGCTGGTCGTCCTGCGCGGCGGCGGGGCCGTCACGGACCTCGCGTGGCTGAACGACCTCGCATTCGCGCGGGCCCTGGCGACCTTCCCCGCGCCGGTCATCACGGGCCTGGGGCACGCGCGGGACGACACTCTCCCCGATGAGGTGGCGTTTGCGCGGATGGACACGCCCAGCAAGGCCGCCGCGCTGATCGTCCGCACCGTCGCGGGGGCCGCCGCGCAGGCGCAGGAGGACGCCCGCACCATCCGCGCCCACGCCACGCAGCTCCTCGTGGACGCCCAGGCGGGCGCGGACTGGACGCTGGACCGCGCCCGCACAGCCGCCACCCGGCACGTCGACCGCGCCGCGCAGGACGTGGACGCCCTGATGCGGCAGGCACTGGGTCTCACCCCGCAGCGCACCCTGGCGCGCGGCTACGCCCTCGTGCGCGGCCCGGACGGGCAGCCCGTCACCCGCGCCGCGCAGGTCACGCCCGGCCAGCCCCTCACGCTGGACTGGGCGGACGGCACCGTCCCGGTCACGGCAGACGACCGCCCGGTACAGGGGGAATGACCACCCTGGCCCGGCAGGACAACGAATGGCACGCACCCCTCGCGTCTGACGGACACTCGCCTCAGGCCGGTGCCAGGGTCGGGGCATGAGGCTAGCGGTCTGGAACGGGAACCACTCGCTGCACTGGGGCGTGACGGTGCCGCTGTCGTGGGTGCTGGTACACCATGTGAACATGCGGACGACCGTGGACGTGGAGGCGTCGTGGGATCAGGGGTACGCGACGCTGTACCAATACGGATTCCCGCTGGGATTCACGCACTGGGGAACGGCGTCCAGCGCGGAGTACGCGGTGTTCCTGGGGCCGCTGCTGCTCGACTGGCTGGTGTACCTCCTGATCGTCGGTCTGGTGGTGGGTGGTGTGGCGCGGCTGTGGCGGAGGCCCGTGCGGGTGCCGACGCTGCTGCGGGTGGTCCTGTGGGGAACGTTCGCCTGGACGTCCTTTCTGGTGGGCCTGGCCATCGGACTGGGAGGTGTGCGCTGGGAAACGCATATGCCTGTCCTGGATGTGCGGGACCCGGTCTTCTCGCTGGGCTACCTGGGACATGAAGACGGGTACGGCCCTTGACGCTCCTCAATCGTCCTGACCCACGGCCACCGGGCGCGCGTCGTCGCTGATCCAGTCGCTCCACGACCCGGCGTACAGGCGGTTGTCCGGACCCAGCGGCACGCCCGCCAGTTCGCGGGCCAGCAGGTTCGGCGTGGCGCTGACCCCGCTGCCGCAGTACGTGACCGTGGGGGCGCCGCCCGCGTCCAGCCGCGCCGCCTGCGCCCCCGCGTCCCGCCAGTGGCCCGACCCGTCCAGCGCGCCCGTCCAGTCGCGGTTCACCGCGCCCGGAATATGCCCGGCCTTCCGGTCGATGGGTTCCACCTCGCCCCGGTAGCGGCCCGCCGCGCGCGAATCGATCAGCAGGGTGCCCGCCCCGCGCGCCTGCACGTCCTCGGCGGTCGCCACAAGGTCCGCCTGCACGTCCGGCACGAACGTGACCGGGGTGGGGGAGGAGTCCTCCGTGCCGACCTCGCCGCCTGCCGCGACCCAGGCGGGCCAGCCGCCGTCCAGCACCGCCACCCGCGCGTGCCCCAGCCAGCGCAGCAGCCACCACGCCCGCGCCGCGTAGAAGCCCTGCCCGGTACTGGGATCGTCGTAACACACGACCAGACTGTCGTTCTGAATCCCCACGCTCCCCAGCCACGCGGCCAGCGCCGCCGGGTCCGGCAGCGGGTGACGCCCCCCCGACCCATCCGGTTGTACCGGGCCGCTCAGGTCCGTCTCCAGATCGGCGTACGCGGCCCCCGGCACGTGCCCGCCCAGGTACGCGATCCGCCCGGTCAGCGGGTCGCTCAGGGCGTAGCGGGCGTCCAGCACCCGCACGCGCGGGTCACGCAGGTGCGCGCGCAGCCAGGACACGGAAACCAGCGGGGTGGGCAGCGTCAGGTCGGCCATGCCCGCAGGCTACACCCGCCGCTCATGCGGACTCCGGTTGAAAGGTGTGCAACATCTTTCAACCCGAGCGGATGCGAGTAGGAGAAAAACGGGTTCCGGGCGTGGAGTTGGCAGATCGGTGGTGTTCCGATCTGTCAACGAAACAGACGGAATCCGTATCAGGCGGTCAATCTCTGCCATGCCCGGCGGAACACGTTCAGCGTGCCCCCGCCCAGCAGCACCACGCGCACGTGCAGGTCCGGGTGATCCGCCAGGAACGCGGTGATCGTCCGCAGGGTCACCTCCGCCGCCTGTGGCAGCGGGTACCCGTACACGCCCGTACTGATCGCCGGGAACGCCACGCTGCGGCACCCGGCCTGCACCACCAGCTCCAGGCTGCGCCGGTAGGCCCCGGCCAGCAGCTCCGGCTCGCCCTGAGTGCCGCCGCGCCAGATCGGCCCGACCGCGTGAATCACGTGCCGCACGCCCCGCGCCGACAGTCCGAACGCCGGGGTAATCACCGCCGTTCCGGTCGGTGTCCCGCCGATGGCGCGGATGGCGCGCAGCAATTCCGGGCCCGCCGCGCGGTGGATGACGCCGTCCACGCCACCCCCGCCCGCCAGTTCCCTGTTGGCCGCCGTGACGACCGCGCACACGTCCTGCGCGGCGATGTCCCCCTACACGAGGTCCAGCGGCACGCGCCCCTTACTCCCCCGTGACCTGCGCCAGCCGCGCGTCCGTGAAGGTGTAGCTGCGCAGGTGATCGGCCCGCACGCGCGCCTCCCGGTCCGCCTCGGTCCACTCGGGTTCCGGCAGCTGCCGCGCCCGCTCGGCCCGCTGGATCGCCACGAGTTCCTCCACGGCGCGGTCCAGGTCGTCGTTCACGACCACGTACCGGAACTCGTGCGCCTCGCGGATCTCCTCACGGGCGCGCGCCAGCCGCTTCTCGATCCGTTCAGGCGTCTCGGTCGCGCGGCCCTCCAGGCGGCGGCGCAGCTCCGTCAGGCTGGGCGGCATGATGAAGATCAGGATGGCTTCCTCGCCCACGCGCGCCTTGACCTGCATCGCGCCCTCCACCTCGATCTCCAGCACCACGTCCTGCCCGCGACTCAGGGCCGCCTCGATCGGCTCGATCGGCGTGCCGTACCGGTTCCCCACGAACGCCGCGTGCTCCAGAAAGCCGTTCGCCTGCGCCTTCTCCTCGAACGCCTCTGGTGTCACGAACACGTAGTGCACGCCGTCCTGCTCGCCCGGGCGTGCCTCGCGTGTCGTCCAGGAGGTGCTGAAGAACACGTCCTGCCCGGCCAGCCAGCGTTCACGCAGCGTGCCCTTGCCCACGCCGGACGCGCCGGTCATGACCAGCAGCAGCCCGCGCCGCGCGGAAGTGGAAAGTGGAGTCTCGGAAACCGTCATCCCCCCACCATACCTGGGGCCCCCCAGGACTGGAAACCCGCACGGGACAGGCGCGGCCCCCACGAGTATGGGGGGCCGCGCCTGAACTGGAGGGGGGTGTTACTTCTTCTTCTTGCCGGAGGTGGTCTTCGCGCGGCCCTTGCCGAGTGCCTGACCCTTCTCGAAGCTGGCCTGCATCTTGCGGCGCGTCTCCTCGACCATCGTCTGGAAGTCCACCAGACCGGACTCGACGGCCTCCATGCTGGGCTTGATGTTCCCGCCACGGCGCGCGGCGGCCAGTTCACGGTTGGTCTCCTCGAACCACGCCTCGAAGTCCGGGGTGTGGTCGAAGATCATCTCGCGGGTGTCCTTCTGGTACGTGTCGGTGCTGCCACGGCGCGTGAACTGCTTGGGCATCGTGAACCGCTCGGGCAGGTACGCACCGTCGATCTTGCCGGCCCGCACCGCCTCCTGGAACTGCTTCACGAAGGTGTCGCTGCGCTGGGGGTTGCTGAGTTCCATCACCTGTTCACTGAGTTTCTTGTAAGCCATAAGTGGAAATCCTCCTGACTCATAAGTATGACGGTCCGGAGGACATGAAGTAAAGACCGCCAGATGTTGAGCGAAGCGTTCCCGGTCAATCAAGAGGTCGCATCTGAACTCTTTGAGGAGCGAAATCCACCAGTGAAACAGTGGCCGATCACGCCATCCTGCCCTGAAGTCGATCGGGAGGCCCCACTGATTCAGATGCGTGCCACACAACCAGAACGCCAAGCGATGATGCGCGGGACCGGTCCTTACAGACCATTCATCCCGCCCCGAAGGGCTTCGTGCGCCTCCAGGGTCAAGGTATGCGCCAGTTCGTGCATGGCCACAGGCGGGTTCGTTGAAAGACCGCCCCTCAATTCTGCACGTCGGTGCAACCGTTGAAGGTCAAGCGATTCAACCGGGCCGAGGTTGCCTGAAGAGACGGGGCAGTCTCATCCGCGTTCCCCTGAAGGAAGGCGGCTGCCCGGATTCAAATGCGGCAGCTGTCGTGAATAGAGCGCAGCGTGCAGAGGCATCACTCTGAAGACCTGTTGCGCAGTAGTTGAAGGATCAGTGGGGAGCCGCGAATCGGCTCCCCACTGATCTGTCCCTACGCTCAGGGCGTGCAGAGGTGGTGGCGGCGTTGCCAACGGAGATTGACGAGTCCGGCGACACACCCCCACATCACGCCGTGCTGTGAGGTCCGATTCCTGAAAAACTCCTTGCAGACGCGAAATTTCTTGATGCGGCCGATGGCATTCTCAGCGCTGATCCGCACCTTGGAGATCAGCCGATTCAGCTCACGTTGCTCCTTGCTCAACTCGCCGTTCTTCGGTCGTTTGGCGGGCACGATGGTTTCCCAGTCCGGATAGACCTTCTCCATTCCGGTATAGCCCCGGTCTCCCCACACCCGGACGTGCCTGGGCAGTCGGTTCATCAGTCGGGAACGTCGCAGCACCTTCATGTCGTGGGTGCGACCGCTGGCGGTCGCACTGAGGTGCACGATCTGTCCTTCGGGCGTCACCGCCACCTGGGTTTTCAGGGTATGGGTCCTTTTCTTGACGCTGTAAAAGCGCTTCTTGTCCTTGGGCCGCCCGACCGCCTTCTTGCCGGGGTTCTCCCCCTTCTTCACTTTCGGCTGCCCGCGAGGTTGCTCAGTCCCATCCACGATCACGTCGGTCAGTTCGGGGAAGATCTCCAGAAACTCCTCCAGAGAGCGTATTTTCCTCGGGTTCCTGCTCGCCCCTCCAGGAGCCTCATCCGGCTCGGCCTGGAGCGTCCGGGGACGGAGGGGAGCAGGCAACGCCTGCTCCAGGACCGGCAGCAGGGCATGGATGTTCCGGCAGATGTTCGCCGCGTCCAGATCGAACAGGATGCCCAGAACATGCATGGTGAAGTACTGTCGCAGATAGAGCAGCGTGACCAGCAGTCGCTGGCTGAGGTCGAGCTTGAAGGTGTTGCCCGCTCCGATGCGCCGGACCCGTCCGGCGCGGGAAAGGGAGCGGTGATGACTCCGTTCCCACAAGGGCTCCAGTTCAATCAGCAGCTGGTCAAACTCGGCAGGACTCAACCCCACCAGCCGTTCAAAGGACCGCCCCCTGGATTTCAGCTTCTCAAGCCGCAACACCCTTGAACCTACCTGCTCCGACCTCTACTGCGCAACAGGTCTTGAATTTACAGGCGCAGCAGCCCGGCGGACGTTCCCGTGAAGCCACAGGCGACATAGAAGGCCGTCAGGTGCGCTTCGAAATCCACGTGCAGCCACTCCACCTCCGCGTGCGCCCGCGCCGCGCGGATGGCCTCCCGCACCAGCCGCGTGCCGACGCCCCGCCGCTGCCAGTCCGGGCGGACGGTCGTGTCCAGCAGGAACGCGTGCGCGCCGCCGTCCCAGGCGACGTTCACGAACCCAACCAGCCGCGCCCCGTCATGCGCGGTGACCCAGGTCAGGCTGCGCTCCAGCACCGCCGCCCAGCGTGACCCGTCGTCCACGCCGCCCCACGCCAGCGACCGGAGGCCGCCCAGCGCGGGCAGGTCCGGCCACTCGCGGACGCGGTACGTGATCAGGAGATGATGCCCAGCGTGCGGCCCACCTCGGCGTACGCCTGCAGCGCGTGATCCAGGTCCTCGCGGGTGTGCTCGGCCGTCACGATGTTCCGGATGCGGGCCAGTCCCTTCGGCACGGTCGGGAAGCCCAGGCCCACCGCGAACACGCCCCGGTCGAACAGCAGGCGGCTCGCCTCGAACGCCGCCGGAGCCTCACCGAAGATCACGGGCGTGATCGGCGTCGTGCTGCCGAAGATGTCGAAGCCCAGGCCCTGCAACTCCGCCTTGAAGTACCGGGTGTTCGCCCACAGGCGCTCCATCAGGGTCGGGTCGCGCTGCACCTCGTCCAGCGCGGCGGCCAGCGCACCCACCGTCGCCGGGGCCTGCGCGGTGCTGAACAGGTACGGTCGGGCGCGGTTGATCAGCAGCTGCCGCAGGTCCCCATGCCCGGCCGCGTACCCGCCCACGCCACCCCACGCCTTGCTGAGCGTCCCCACCTGGATCACGTCGTCGGCATACTCGAAGCCGAAGTGATGCACCGTGCCGCGCCCCGCCTCGCCCATCACGCCGCTGCCGTGCGCGTCGTCCACGTACGTCACCGCGCCGTACCTGCGCGCGACTGCCACGAGCCGGTCCAGCGGCGCCACGTCCCCGTCCATGCTGAACACGCCGTCCGTCACGACGAGTTTCAGGCCGCCGGTGTCGTGCTCCTTCAGCAGGCGTTCCAGATCATCCGGGTCGGCGTGTTTGTACACCTTCTTGGTGGCCTTCGTCAGGCGCAGTCCGTCGATGATGCTCGCGTGGTTCAGTTCGTCGCTGACGACCAGATCGCCCTCGCGCAGCAGTGCGCCCAGCACGCCCTGGTTCGTCGTGAAGCCGCTGTGCAGCACCAGAGCGCTGCCCGTGTGCTTGAAGCGCGCGATCTGTTCCTCCAGCTCCTCGTGGATGCGCAGCGTCCCCGCGATCGTGCGCACCGCACCCGCCCCCACACCCCACCGCTCCAGGTACTCGGCAGCCCGCGCCTTCAGGGCCGGATGATCCGCGAAGCCCAGGTAATTGTTGCTCGCGAGATTCACCACCTCACGCCCATCCACCCGCGTCCGCGCACGGTTGGCGCTGTCCAGCACACGCGGATGAATCAGCAGCCCGCTCTCACGCAGGCCGGACAGCTCGGCAGACAGACGATCAGACAGGGAAGTCGGCATCCCCCGAGTCTAGGCGCCCACCCCCCACCCCGTCCGTGAGCCGGGGACACCCACACCACCCGGCCCGGCGTGACAGACCCCCAGGGGCGGCCCTGGGGGTTGATCGCTACTCGCTCTGCTCGGCCCTGCGGGCGCGATTACCTGTTCATGATATGAATCGCCTGCTTATGCACCGCCTCGGCGGCCTCCAGCACGCTCTCGCCCAGGGTCGGGTGCGCGTGGATGGTCAGGGCGATGTCGCTGGCGGTCGCGGCCATCTCCAGGGCCAGTCCAGCCTCGCCGAGCATGTCGCTCGCGTGCGGCCCGACGATGTGCACGCCCAGCAGGAGGTCCGTGTCCTTCTCGACGACCATCTTCACGAACCCGTCGGTCTGCTGGAGGGTCATGGCGCGGCCCGACGCACTGAACGGGAAGTTCCCGGTCTTCACCTCGTAGCCCTTGTCCTTCGCTTCCTGCTCGGTCAGGCCCACCCAGGCCAGCTCCGGGCTGGTGTACACCACGCCGGGAATGGCGACGGCGTCCTGCTCGGCGGGCTTCCCGGCGATCACCTCGGCCGCGACCAGACCTTCCTTCATGGCCTTGTGGGCCAGCATGGGGTTACTGGCGACGTCCCCGATGGAGTAGATGTGCGGGACGTTCGTGCGCTGCTGCCTGTCCGCCGGGATGAAGCCCCGGTCCGTGACGGTCACGCCCGCTTTCTCAGCGTTCAGGCCGTCGGTGCGGGGGCGGCGGCCCACGGCGACCAGCACGCGGTCGAAGACCTCCACGGTCTTCGCGCCGGTCTTCACGTCCTCCAGCTCCACGTGAATACCGTCCGCTTTCTTCTCGGCCTTGTTCGCTTTGGTCTGCACGGCGATCTCGATGCCCTGCTTCTTCATGGCCTTGCTGAATTCCTTCACGGCGTCGGCGTCCGCGCCGGGGACCACGCTGGGCATGAACTCGATGACCTTCACCTTGCTGCCCATGTTGTTGTACACGTGCGCGAACTCGAAGCCGATCACGCCGCCGCCCACGCACAGCATCCGCGCGGGCACCGGGTCGGGCATGACCAGCGCGCCCGTGGAGTCCACGATGGTCTCCTGATCCACGTCCAGGCCCGGCAGTTTCGCCGGTTCGCTGCCCGTCGCGATGATGATGCTGCCCGCCGTGACCGTCTGCTCGCCGACCTTGACGGTGTGGTCGTCCACGAAGCTGGCCTGCCCGGTCAGGTGCGTGACCTTGTTCGCCTTGAACAGCGCGCCCACGCCGCCGGTCAGCTTCTTCACGATGCCGTCCTTCCAGCCGTTCAGCTTGGCGATGTCCATCCGCTGCTCGCCGAAGGTCAGGCCGAAGTCCGCCGCGTGCCGCGACGCCGCGATCTGCTCACCGGCGTGCAGCAGCGCCTTGGTGGGAATGCAGCCCACGTTCAGGCACACGCCGCCCACCTTCTCCCGCTCGGCGCACGCGACCTTCAGGCCCAGCTGCGCCGCGCGGATCGCCGCGTGATACCCGCCGGGTCCCGCGCCGATCACGAGCACGTCGTAGTCATAGGATTTCGTCATGCTGGCAGTCTAACGCGCCCCCCGTGAGCCGTCACTGACCTGCCGCCATAGCTGGACAGGCGCAATTCACAACTCCCACTGGTCAAAAAAGTTGATGGGCGACAGGTGACGGGTGATGGAGAGAAGACTCACACCTCAAGGAAGTCCGTCACCACGCGGTTCAGGACCCACCAGCCCTCGGGCGTGGCGCGCAGTCGGTCGCCGTCCAGCGTCAGGAGGCCCCGCGCCACGTTCTGCGCGATGGGCGCGGCGTACACCCCGGCCACGTCCAGGCCGCTGCGGCGCGACAGGTCCGCCAGATCCACCCCCGCGCGCAGGCGCAGACCCATGAACAGCGCGTCCGTCACGAACTCGGTCGCGTCGATCGCCTCCGCCTCGCCCGCCGCGCCCGTCAGCCACTCGTGCAGGTGCGGATTCGTCCGGCGCACCGTCAGCGCGTTCGCCGCGCGCGCCGCTGCATCATCCGCCATCTGCCATCCGCCATCTGCCGGGTAGTGCCCCGCCGCGCCCGGACCCAGGCCCAGGTACGTGCGGCCCTGCCAGTACGCGAGGTTGTGCCGGGACTCCTGCCCGGGCCGCGCGTAGTTGCTCACCTCGTACCGCGCAAAGCCCAGCGCGCCCAGCGCCGCCTCGGTGTCCTCGAAACCGCGCCGCTCGTCGTCCTCCTGCACGGTCACGCCACGCCGGGCGAACTCCGTGCCGGGCTCGATGGTCAACGTGTACGCGCTCACGTGCCCCACGCCCAGGTCCACCAGCCCCTGAATGTCACTCAGGAGCGGCTGCCCCGGCACCGCCGTGATCAGGTCACCACTCACGCGGAACCCCTCACCGATCAGGGTCGTCACGGCCTCGCGCGCCTGCGCCGCGTCATGCTGGCGGCCCAGAAACTTCAAGGTGGCGTCGTCCAGGCTCTGCACGCCCACGCTGGCCCGGTCGAAACCCAGCGCCCGCCAGTGCGCCGCGCGCGCCCCGCTGACCGTCCCCGGATTCACCTCCAGCGTGTTCTCCACGCGGCCCCACCCCAGGTGCCGCCGCACGCTGCCCACCAGCGCCGCGAGCTCCTCGTCCCGCAGGAAACTCGGCGTCCCGCCCCCCAGGTACACCGTGTCCAGCTCGACGGTGTACGCCGCGGCCAGCCCCGCCGCCTCGACCTCTACCTGCTCCAGGTAGCGTTCCACCAGCCCCGCGCGGCGCGTCAGGACGTGAAAATCACAGTACGGGCAGATCGTCGGGCAGAACGGCACGTGCACGTACAGGTGCCGCACCACCGGGTCCAGCGCAGGCGAGGAGGCAGGCAGGCTCACGCGCGGCAGTGTACCGCCCACCCCCGCGCGAAGCCGTGACCCGCCCCCCAGGACGCGACCGTCCCGAAGTGTCCCATCAAGTGTCCCGCCTGATCCTGACAATGAAGTCCGAGCTCTCGACACCGCCTGCACCGGGATTCGGAGGCTCCCAAGGAGGCCACACATGCAGTTCATACATGCCAGCGCGATGACCCTGACCCTCCTGCTCGGCGGTTCCCTCGCCTCGGCCCAGTCGGGCTCCCAGAATCAGCCTCATCCCCAACCCGGCGCGACCTGGACCGTGGTCCTCGGAGGTCAGGTCGGCCAGTACACCGCCAAGGAAACCGACAGCGACGGAGATTCGGTCGGCACGACCACCATCGGCGGGCGCAGCATCAAGAGCTACGTCATTCACATGAATGACCAGTTGCGCCTGCAGATCTCCGAAACGTCGGGCGCATGGCTGTGCGACGTGCCCGCAACTGCGCTTCAGGCGAGTACACGCGACCTGACCGGTCAGGGAACCCTGAGCCTGCGCAACCAGAAGACGAGCAGTCCGGTGGGTGACTGCCGCATCTACACCAGGGCGCTGCCCACCCGGGCAACCGTGCCCTGGTCGGCCGTGACCTCGAATCTGGAGTGGGAACTGGACACGCCAGAAGGCGTCCTGGCCGTACGCTGGCCGAAACTGGATCAGCTGGGCACCTGGGGCAAAGCCCCGGTGGGCTCACTGACCGCCAGCAACGCCAGCGGGCAGGTGCTGGCCTTCACGGACAAGAGTGGGCTGGTCGTCGCATTGATGCGCGGCACCAACCGGGCGGACTACCGGTTCTGCACCGTGGAGCAGGACGGACAGAGCGGGCCGGGATTCCTCACGGGCCGCTACGTCGACACGTCCACGAAAGGAGACCCCAAGGAACTCGGGACCTGCGCCCTGCGGCCCGCCAGCAGTCCACTGCCGGTGAGCGTCTCCGGCATTCCGACCTGGCCGCTTCCGATCAGCCCGAACCAGGTCTGGGAAATGGGCACGCCGCAGGGCACCTTCGTGGGCATGGTCGGCACCAGAAAGACCTCCGACGGTGACTTCACCGGCGGCTGGCTGGGCAGCCAGCTCGGCCTGCTCCAGATCAACAGGTTCGATGTCGGCACGCGGGACGAAGGTGTGCTGTTCCTCCACCAGACCGATCAGGACGACCTGCTGGCCTGCCGCGTCAATCAGACCGTCGAGTTCGCTGCGGGCATCCAGCGGGACCAGTTCGCGGGCCCGGGCATCCTGCTCGACCAGAAGGTGAAAGGTGACGCGATCTCACTCAAGAGTGGCGGAAAGGCCGAGAAGATCGGCGAGTGCTGGGTGCGCCGCCTCGTGACCCCGCTGGTCAGCGAGGGCCTGCGCTTCTGATCTCGCGGCGGAACCCCTGCTCACAGCAGAATTCAGGAGGATTGAAGGGCCCCTTCGATACTCCTGAACGAGCGGAGCGAGCACCTGCAACATCAGCGGTTGGAAGTGGACTTGAAGGGGGTGGTGTTGGCCCAAGGGTGGAACTGGAAACCGCTGTCAGGGTGAATCGCGCCCTCCAGAGGACAGTCCAGAAACCCCGCCTGCCCGCGCGTATTCTCCGCGCATGACCGACCCCACCCGACAGCGCACCTACACCTGGGACGACATGACCCCCGCCCTGGAAGCCGCCCGCCGCCTCAGCGGCCTGGAGTATCTGCACGCCATCGTGCGCGGCGAACTGCCCCCGCCCCCCATCGGCCGGACGCTCGGCATGGAACCCGGCCGACTGGAGGACTTCACCGAAGGACGCGCCGTGTTCCGCCTGAAACCGCAGGAGTTCCACCACAACCCCATCGGCAGCGTGCACGGCGGCGTGTTCGCCACGCTGCTCGACTCCGCCCTGGCCTGCGCCGTCCACACCACGCTCCCCGCCGGGGTGGGCTACACGACGCTGGAACTGAAATTCAACTGCATCCGCCCCCTGCTCGCCGGCGGGCCCGAGGTGCAGGCCATCGGACAGGTCGTCGCCGCGACCCGCCAGACCGCCATCGCCGAGGGCCGCATCGTCGACGACGCCGGCAAGCTGTACGCGCACGCCACCACCACCTGCCTCCTGTTGCGCTGAGTCGGAGGGTCTGAGAGTCCAAGGGTCTAAGAACGGCGTGTGGCACGCCTTTTTTCTCTCAGACCCTTGACCCATCGACCCGCAATGCGGAAGTGGCGTGTACCTCGCGCTGAACCCCCACTCCGGCGCGGTCAGCGGCCGTGCGGGGTGCGGTCCATCCAGGCGGTCAGGGTGGCGGCCACATCTGCGGGCGTGGTGACGGTCACGGGGATGCCCAGCCCCGCCACGGCGGACGCGGCGGGGCACTCGCCCTGCGCGCCCGTGCTTGCGTTCTCGCCCGTCCAGGCGGGGAACTCGCCGCCCTCGCGGTAGGGGAGGGCGCCCGCGTCCTCGACCATGGCGTCCGGCACGCTCACCGCCGGGCCGCCCGCCAGCGCGGTGTCCGCGACCACGATCACCCCGCGCGGACGTTCCTCCTGCACGGC
The DNA here is from genome assembly GCF_013337115.1 of Deinococcus sp. JMULE3. Taxonomy (NCBI): domain Bacteria; kingdom Thermotogati; phylum Deinococcota; class Deinococci; order Deinococcales; family Deinococcaceae; genus Deinococcus; species Deinococcus sp. JMULE3. The sequence goes on along the minus strand of NZ_SGWE01000004.1, from coordinate 1,553,073 downwards.
GGCCAGCAGTGGCGTCAGGCCCTCGTGTACGACCAGCGCGGCGCGGCCCTTACCGTCCACGCCCGCGATGGCCGCCGCGAGTTCGCCTGCCAGTTCGGGCGGCGCGGCGATCAGCCACGCGTGCCCCCCGGCGCGACCCTCGAACAGGGCGCGGGCACTGCCATACACGTCAGACCAGGTGCGGGTGTGTTGCATATGGGTCAGGATAGGCGACGTGCCGCACGCGGGTGAGGCCGGGTACGGCAGACTGTCCGGCATGACCGCCCGCGATCCCCACCCGCTGAACCTGCTGCGCGAGGAAGCCCGCCACGCCGATCCGCGCGCCGTGCAGCGCGACCTGAACGCCCGTCCCCTCCCCACGCTGGAACCCGGACCCTGGAGTGCGGGCGCCGAGGAAGCCCTGCGCGACTGCATCGGCATGGAACGCAAGATCCAGATGGAGATGCGCATCGGCCTCGAAGGGCACCTGGACGGCCTGCCGCTGCGCCGCACCGCGCCCCTGGCCGACATGACCCTCCCGGACCTGCTGGCCGAGCACGCCGAGGGGCGGCGCATGCTCCTGCGCGTCCTCGACCGGCTCCTGACCGTCGGCGCGACGCACGACATCCGCGCCTGGACGATGGGCGAGGAGGTCCCCCCGGCGGTGTACATCCTGGCGCTGCGGGGCCGCCTCGCCCGTCTGGACGGCTACATCAACGAGGAACGCGTGACGTCCTGATCAGTCCGTGAAGCGCAACAGGTACCCGTCGGGGTCCTGCACCAGCAGCTGCCGTTGCGTATGCGGCGCGTCGCCTTCCATGTACGTCTCTGTTTTCAGTGGCGCGAACAGCGGGTAGCCCTCCGCGACCAGCCGCGCGTGCAGGGCGTCCAGCTGCGGGTGCACGATCTGGAAGTTGATCCCCCGCCCGAACGGCACCTCCAGCGGCCCGGTCAGCCACGCCTTCCCCGGCTGCGCCTGCTCCAGCATCCACTGCGCCCGGCCCAGGCTCAGGTACGCAAAGCCGGGGCGAGTGTAGTGCAGAGTGAAGCCGAAGATGCGGGTGTACGCGTCCAGCGAACGCCCCAGGTCACGGGTCATCAACTCGGGCACCAGCGGCGCCCACTCGGTCACAGGAACCAGCGAGACGTTCTCGGTCATGGGCGCAGCGTAGCCGCCCGCAGGGGCCGCCTTCGCCTCATGCGCCTCGCCGGTGGGGTTTGGGAGTCCGGACGCGGAGTCTGCCGGTGCGGCCTCCGTTGCTGCGGCTGCCGTACTTGACGCGCCACTCGACTTTCGCCTGCCGGATGCTCCGATGCAGAGGATTTCGCATGTGCTTTCAGTGTGTACCGCGCGTCTGACAGCGGTCTGTCAGGCGGTCTCCGGCTGAAAGGTTTGCAAAACCTTCAACCCGAGCGGACTCGGAGAGCTGCGGAGCAGAGCGAGCAGGAGAGAAACGGGTTCCAGGCGTGGAGTTGGCAACCCGGTACTGTTCTGGGTTGTCAACGCAACAGTTGGAATCCGTGTCAGGCGGTCTTTGCCGTCCGTTTCGGGGTGGCTGGGGATCAAAACAAAAAACCCGTCCTTCGCGGACGGTGATAAGGAAAGGATAGCGCGGTATGCAGGGTGTGTCAACCCTGCTGCATGGGTTCCGGGAGGCGCGTGCTGGACGCGTTTTCTGGTCTGGAGGTATGCGGCGTATGCAGTCGCGTCAGCCGGTCGGGCGGGGCAGCAGTGCCACGACCGCCGCGATGGTCGGGACGCTCAGGACGGTGCTGAGGAACGCGGTGCGGGCGACGGTGTCGGCGTCCCCGCCGTACTCGCGGGCGATCAGCAGGGCGTTCACGGCGGTGGGCATGCTGGCGGACAGCACGAGGACGGCCAGCACCTCGCCCCGCAGGCCGCAGGCGAGTCCGGCGGCGAGGCCCAGCAGGGGACCGCCGATCAGGCGCGCGGTGGTCGCGAGCCACACGCGGGTGTCCAGGCGCGGCCAGCCGCCCGAGCCGAGTTGCAGGCCCAGCGACAGCAGCACCATCGGCAGGGTCGCCTGCGCCAGCAGGTCCACGCCGCGCATCAGGCCCGCCGGGGGCTGGAGGTGCAGGGCGCGGAGGGTGACGCCCAGCGCGACCATCCACACGGCGGGCAGGCGCACCATGTTCAGCAGCATCCCGCCTGCGCTGGGGGGCGGCTGGTCGGGGCGGCGCACGCGGGCGGTGTACACGATGGGCGCGACTAAGTACATGCCGACGAAGGACATCAGGAACAGCAGCGTGGCGTGCGCGAAGCCCGCCTGCCCGAACGCGAACAGCGCAATCGGGAGGCCCATGTTGCCGCTGTTCCAGATGCCGACGCTCGCGGCGAGGCTGCGCCGCTGCGCCTGCGGGGCGCGCAGCCCGGTCAGCCAGCCCAGCAGGAGGCTGCCCGCGACGGTCAGGGCGTACGCGGCGCCCAGCGTCAGGACCTCGCTCGCCTGCACGCGGGTGGTGAGCAGGACGTTCAGCACGAGTGCCGGGGACAGCAGGTACAGCGTGATCCGCGCGACGGTCGCCTGATCGATCGGAAACCGCGCGGAGACGAGTGCGCCCAGCCCCGCGACGAGCATCACGGGCAGCAGGACGTTACTCAGGGCCTGAAGCACCCCGCCATGCTGTCACGCGTGGCGGGGTGGATGGGGCGCAGGTGCAGACGGGTCAGTGGGTGGTGTGCAGCGGGAGGGTCGGGGCGAGCCACACGCGGCCGGTGCCGCGGTAGGACTGCACGAAGCCCTCGCCGGTCTTGCCGCTGCCGAGCAGCCCGCGCGCGCTCTTCTCCACCTTGAATTCCAGACCGTCGGTGTACGCCACGACGAGGTTCCCGTCGACTTTCAGGGTGTCGCCGCGCAGGTCGAGCACCTGGAATTCCTCGGGGGGGACGGGGCTCTGCAGGGCGAACAGGCCGCTGCCGGTCAGTTTGGGTTGCACGCGGCCCTCGCCGCTGCCGACGGCCTGCGCGAAGCCGTGGTTCACGTGGCGGCCCACGGTGATGTCGCCCACGCACGCGACGAACGCGCCGTCGTCCACGATCAGGCTCTCGCCGCGCAGTTCACCCAGCAGGAGGTGCAGGCGGGTGGGTTCGGTGTACAGGGTGCCGTTACCCTTGAAGGCGGTCTTGTACAGGCCTTCGCCGCTGGCGGCGGCGGTGACGGCCCCGCGCAGGAACCCGCCCAGGCCGCTGCCTCCGGCGGCGTTCACGGCCTGCATCTCCAGGGTGCCGCGCAGGTACTGCAGCGCGCCGGTTTCCAGCACGGCGTTTCCGGCGCTGCCGTCCCCGGCGACCTGTACGGCCAGCTGCCGCCAGCGGGCGGGGCGGCTGAGCGTCTGGTGGTAGCCGCTCAGGGCGGCCTCCATGGGTTCGGCGCTGTACTCGATGACGTCCAGACGGTTCTGTCCGCTGCTCAGGCTGCGTTCGGTGACGCCTTTCCAGGTGAAGTCCATACCGGGCAGTACGGGGGTGGGCGCGGCCGGGTTCCCCCGTGGATCACGCGCCCAGCAGCGTGTGCAGCAGCAGCGGGACCGCGCTGCGCGGGCCGAGCAGGGGCACGCCGCCGCGCGCCAGGACCACGACCACCGCGCCGGAATTCAGGTTCACGCCCAGGCCGGTGCGGGTGCCGCGCGCCACGCCGTCATGCCAGCGCCGCCCCGTCCGAGCGAACCAGCCGGGGGTCACGCCGTCCACGCCCGGCGGGAGGCCCGGCACGCGCCGCGCGTCCAGCCACGCGCCCCCCAGCCTCCCGCCCGGTTGCCCGTTCAGGTGCGCCTGCCCGAACGTCAGCAGGTCATCCGCCGACCCGAACAGCCCACCCGCCCCCACCAGCGGCCCGAACCCCGTCAGCTGCGCGCCCGTCAGGAGGCTTCCGCCGGGACGGATCACGCCCGCCGGGGCGCGCGCCGTGACGTTCAGGCCCAGCGGGCCGGTCACCTCGCGCCGCAGCGCCCGCGCGTACCCGTCCGCGCTGAACGCCTCCCCGGCCGCCCACGCCGCCGCCAGCCCCAGCAGGCCCACGCCGAGGTTCGAGTACTGAAAGCGGCCCGTGGGCCGCGCCCAGCGCCGCACGCTGCCCACCACGTCCTCTGGGCTCATCGGGCCGTACGGGTCGTGGAAGTGCGTGAACGTCGTCACGCCCACCCGCGCCGGGTGCAGCGGCACGCCCGCCGTGTGCGTCGCCAGGGTCCACGCGGTCACGTGGCGCGGCACGCCCCGCAGCGGTCCCCCCAGCGCCGCGAGGGGCGCGTGCCAGTCCAGCGCCCCGCGTGCGACCAGCACCCCGGCCAGCGCCGCCGTGAACGGCTTGCTGACACTCGCCAGTTCCGACACGCCGCCCGGCGGCACCCCGCCCACGCCCCGCACGGCCCGCGCGTCCCCACGCGCCGCCCCGACCACGCCTCCCTGCGCCAGCGCGGCGCGCAGCAGCGCCCGCTGCGCCGACAGGTCACGCGCCGACAGGTCGCGGCCCAGCACGCTGCTGAGGTCGCGCAGCGCCGCCCGCCACGGGTCGTGGAACATGCCCGGCAGCGTAGCCCGCCCCGCCCACCCGCCGCACCCTGTCCGATCCTTCACGCAGCGGCGAAATCGAGTGGATGTCAGAGTTCCGCCACGGCCCACCTCCTACCCTGCACTCAGCGTCGCGGGTGGTCCGCCGCGCCCGCCACTGGAGTCCGCATGCCACACCGCACCCACATCCAGGACCCCCCACTGCATGATCAGGTGGGTCGGTTGTACTTCCGCGCGGTACTGCCCGCCGTGACCCTGGCGCTGGCATTCAGTGGCGAGTGGCGCGGCAGCCCGGTCCTGCTGGTCCTGACCCTGATCGCGGCCCTGGGCGCCCTGGTGCACCTGCTGCTTCCCGAACGGCCGCGCGACGTCTTCCGGTACGGGTTCGTGGGCGTGGTCCTCGCGTTCCTGCTGCTGGTGGCCCTGGCCGGACCGCAGCAGACCCTGCGCGGCACGCCCGCCACCCTGTCGGTCGCGCTGCTGTTCACGCCCGCCACCCTGATGGCCTGGACGCTGCTGTTCGCGGACCGCCCCCGCACCGCGCTGACGCTGAACGCCGTCCTGACCACCGTCATGACGCTGCTGGTGTGGCGCTGGCAGACGCAGGGCCTGCAGCCGGGGCCGCTGCTGAACCTGCCGCTGCTCGTGGCGGTGATCAGCGCGACCGCCGTGTACTACGCCCTGACGTTCACGCAGATGAACGCCCGCTACCACGCGGGCGAACGAGACCGTCTGCGCGACCCGCTGACCGGACTGCTGAACCGCCGCGCGCTGAACGAACGCCCGCCCGACCCGGACGGGGACCTGGCGGTGGCGGTGCTGGACATCGATCACTTCAAACGCGTGAACGACACGCACGGTCACGTCGCCGGGGACCGCGTGCTGCGCGCCGTGGCGGACGTCATGCAGGACACCCTGGCCGGGCACGGCGAGGCGTACCGCTGGGGCGGCGAGGAATTCGTGCTGCTGCTCCCCGACCCCGGCGACGCCCCCGCGCTGGTCGAGGCGGTCCGGCGCGAGATCGCCGCGCGGCACTTCACGGGCGGGCAGCGCGTCACCCTCAGTGCCGGATTGACCCGCCTGAGCGCCGGGGAGGACCTCACGCTGGCCTTCGAGCGGGCCGACGCGGCCCTGCGCGCCGCGAAGGACGCCGGACGGGACCGCGTGGTGCTCGCCCCACCCGCCCCCCCACTTGACAGGCGCGCCGCTGGCCGTTAACCTTCTCTCCGCTGGTCCGGTAGTGTAGCGGTTAGCATATCTGCCTGTCACGCAGAAGGTCGCGGGTTCAAATCCCGTCCGGACCGCCAGCAAGGGAAGCGCCACGGTGAACGCCGTTGGCGCTTCCTTCATGTGATCCCCCGTGCGCGGGCCTGGACCGTGGCCCCTGGAGCATGAAGGCCCCCATGAAGGTGCGGACTACACGCGGGCGCACCCGTTTGCCGTATCATGCGCCCGGTTTCGCACGGCGTCCGCGAGCTGGCCTCCGAACCCCGCGCACGGCGAGCCTATCCCCACCGGAGGAGGACGCCCCTCAATGACGACCCCAGCAAGTTTTTCTACCACCGACGCCGCCGAACTGTACCAGGTGCCCAACTGGAGCGGCGGGTGGTTCCGCGTGTCCGACAAGGGCCAGGTGGAGGTCACCCCCACCCCCGGCCTGCACGCCCCCCTGCGCGCCATCGTGGACGAGATCGTCGACCGCGGCGAGAGCCTGCCCGTCATCCTGCGCTTCCCGCAGGTGATCAGCGGCCGCGTGAAGCACCTGAACGAAGCGTTCGGGAAGGCCATCGCCGAGTACGGGTACACCAGCCACTACCAGGGCGTGTTCCCCATCAAGGTCAACCAGCGCCGCGTGGTCGTCGAGAGCATCGCCGCCGCCGGGTACGACTACGCGCACGGCCTGGAGGCCGGCAGCAAGGCCGAACTCGCGCTGTGCCTCGCGCAGCGCATGCACCCCGACGCGCTGCTGTGCTGCAACGGCTTCAAGGACGACGGGTTCATCAAACTGGCCCTGTGGGGCCGCACCCTCGGCAAGAACGTCGTCATCACCATCGAGAAGTACAGCGAACTCGACCGCATCCTCAAGCAGGCCAAGGCGCTCGGCGTGCGCCCCGCCATCGGCGTGCGCTTCAAACTGCACGCGCGCGGCTCGGGGCAGTGGGAGGAATCCGGCGGGGACCAGGCAAAATTCGGCCTGAACGCCTACGAACTCCTGCGCGTCGTCGAACGCCTGCGGGAAGAGGACATGCTCGACAGTCTGGTCATGCTGCACACCCACATCGGGTCGCAGATCACCGACATCCGCCGCGTGAAGGTCGCCGTGCGCGAAGCCACGCAGACGTACGCGGGCCTGATCGCCGCCGGGGCGCAGCTGAAGTACCTGAACGTCGGCGGCGGCCTCGGCGTGGACTACGACGGGTCCAAGACCACCTTCTACGCCAGCATGAACTACACCGTGCAGGAATACGCCTCGGACATCGTGTACACCGTCCAGGAAACCTGCAAGGCCCGAGGCGTCCCCGAACCCGTCATCGTCAGCGAATCCGGCCGGGCGCTCACCGCGCACCACGCCGTGCTGATCCTCCCGGTCGTGGACGTCACCGGCCCCACCCGCGACCTCGAAGACCTCGCCCCCGCCGACGAGAACAGCCACCAGATCATCAAGGACATGGAAGACATCCTGGCGAACATCACCGCCCGGAACTACCGCGAGTCCTACAACGACGCCGTCGGCGACAAACAGACCCTCCACAACCTCTTCGACCTCGGCTACGTCACCCTGCCCGACCGCGCCCGCGGCGAGGCGCTGTTCAACGCCATCCTCCGCAAGGTCGCCAAACTCATCCAGAACGAGAAGTACGTCCCGGATGAACTGGAAGACCTGCAGAAGGTCCTGGCGGACAAGTACATCTGCAACTTTTCACTGTTCCAGAGCCTCCCGGACAACTGGGCCATCCAGGCGCTGTTCCCTATCGTCCCGCTGGACCGCCTGAACGAGAAACCCACCCGGCAGGCCACCCTGGTCGACATCACCTGCGACAGCGACGGCAAGATCGAGAAATTCATCGACCTGCGCGACGTCAAAGCCACCCTGCCGCTGCACGAACCCGGCAACAAACCTTACTACCTGGGCGTGTTCCTCATGGGCGCCTACCAGGACGTGCTCGGCAGCGCCCACAACCTCTTCGGGAAGGTCAGCGAAGCGCACGTCACCCTGCGCCCCGGCGGCCGCTTCCACATCGACCTGTTCGTCCGCGGCCAGAAAGCCCGCCGCATGATCGAATCGATGGGCTACGAGGAACCCATGCTGCGCGACAGCATCGAAGATCAGGCCGACGCCGCCATCAAGAACGGCATCCTGACCAACGAACAGGAACATGAACTCCTCGAAGACTACGGCGAGGAACTCCTCGGGTACACGTACCTCGAATACGAGAACTGAGCGAAGCAGGACGCGGGAGGCGGGGCGCAGCGTGCGTCCCCGCCTCCCGCGCGTTGGTCGGAATGGGGGAGAGGGGCGGTTCTGGCTTTTTGGCCCAGTCCGCCCCCCGTCACCACCTCGCGCCCCAGCAGAAGCACAGGCAGACATTGAAGGTTGATCTCCATCTGCATTCAAACGTTCCGAGACACACCGCCACATGCGTCGCCTAGGGTTCTGTCTGCTATGCCTCATAATCACTCCATCACACAGGCCAGCGTCAGCATCGGCTCGAAGTAACAGGCTTTTTTCTAAAACCGCGTGGCAATCCGACGTGACCGCTTCGAGCGATTCATCAGACGTTCGATCAAATTGCCATGCGGATAGCGACCCCGGTCTTGTGACCGGGGCCGCTATCAGTCACGCTGTGTTATGACAAATCGTATCCCACGGCGTAGATAGCACCGATGCGCTTTCGTCCCACTGTACGTGCGGTCGGCCAACCAGAACCGGGCGCGCATATTGTGCCGCCCTTGCTCAGAGATTACGTGGGTAGTCTAGGCAATTCTCATTTTTACCCCCTCTGGCCCCGAAATTCGATAGCATTAGGCATGACCCTGAATCAATCAGTTGCTGTTTCATCTTTCCTGGAATTAGAGGCGAAGAAGGCGCAGGAGTTGGTTAGTTTTAATAAGATTAATCTCAATGGAATAAAAGATGTGGTTAGTCAGGCCCTTGATCTCTTTGGTAAAAATGGGCTTTTTTCTGAATACACGGTTCATAATATTTCTCACATAAACAAGATGCTTAGCATTGCGGAGTGGATTATTCCTAGCGAAACAAAGGCTCGTATGTCGCGAGCTGATTATCTTCTTATAGTCTTATCTATTTATTTTCATGATCTCGGCTTGATTGTGACTATGGATGAATTTAATAATCGAGATAAGAGTGGTTTTGACAGATATCTGCAAGATAATTTATTTTTTGGTAAGGATGGAGAAGACTACAAATCTGAGGTCTTTTCTGATTATCCTGACGAAATCGAAAGAGAAAAATTTTTATATCAGGAATTTGTTAGAGCGAATCATGCTAAACGTATTCGTAAGTGGATAGAAGGTAAATTTAATGCAGAGCTGGGATACAGCGAGAAAATGTTTAAAGAAGTTGATGAGCTGATGTCAGTTCTTCCGAGTAGATTTAGAAATGACTTGGCCCTTGTGTGCGAGAGTCATCATCTTAATGATCTGGATAATTTGGATAAGTATATAGTGTCCCAGCCATATGGTGACAGTGATGATGAAACTGGAAATATCCAATACGCTGCAATTATTCTAAGGACGGCAGATTTACTGCATATTACAACAGATAGAACTCCATCAGTACAATTCAGGCTAATCAATCCTCAAAACCCGAAAAGTCAAATAGAGTGGGTAAAGCAAAATGCAGTAACTCGGATAAGACCTAAAAAAATTACTGTAGTCGATGAAAAGGGCAACGAGTCTGAGGAGCAATCTGAGGCAATTGAAGTTTTCGCGGATTTTTCAAGTGCTGACGGTTATTTCGGCCTTACTTCTTATTTGACGTGGGCTGAAAAAGAAATAAAGCAGAATAAGAAGTGGTGCGAGTCGGCAAAATCAAAAGGCGGCGGAAATTATATTTTTCCCTGGTCATCAATTGATCAGAGCAGAGTAAATTCAGAGGGATTCTTAAAGCAGCAATTTTCATTTTCAATAGATCAGGAAAAAATCCTAGATTTATTGACTGGCCATACTCTATATAACGATCCAAGCGTCGTGGTAAGGGAAATTGTACAGAACTCAATAGACGCTATTAAGTTAAAAAACTTCATCAAGGGAAATAGTGATTACAGGAAAGATTATATAAGAATAGAATGGGATTCAGATAAAAGGGTGCTGCGTATTATTGATACCGGAACAGGTATGAGTCAGCAGATAATCGAAAACCATTTCCTGAAAGCCGGATCGTCGCGATATCATGATAGAGAATTTAAGAAAAATCATCCTAATTTCAATTCAATCAGCAGATTTGGAATTGGAGTCCTCTCTTGTTTCATGATATCTGATGAAGTCGAAGTAATTACATCTCATTCGGATGACGAACAGGCGCGGCATTTGCTATTGAGGTCTGTTCATGGTAAATATCTTATTAGTCTGTTGGATAAATCAACGCTATCTGAAATGGGAATAGCCGAGAGCGGTACGGTTATAACAATTAAGGTAAGACAGAGTCTGGGTGACTTTGATGTTATTAACATTGCAAAAAAATGGATACTATTCCCAGTATGTAAAGTTGAAGTGTCTGTAGATGGAGAAGAGGCTGATATAGTTGGGTATGAAAATACCGAAAAGGCATTATTATCTTACTTAGATGAAATCGGGATTAAGGCGTTTGTTGAAGGGGGAGAACAGATTTCGGGATATAAAATAAAAACTGTCCAAGTTGGCGGATTGTCCTTATCTTATGCTTTAAAATGGTCAAACTACTTTAAAGAATGGGAGTTTTATAAGATAGATTCCTGGCGTAATAGGCAGGAAATAGAATATACGCCAATATCTACGTGTATTGAGGGAATTCGCGTCGAGTCGGGCACCCCGGGATTTGTTGGCTACTCAATAGCAGCTATTGCTAACGTAACCGGTTCGGAAGCTCCGAAAACTAATGTGGCGAGATCAGGCCTGGAATCTACGGGGGAATTAATAAAACTTCTGAGGCAAATCTATTCATCATACGGTGGCCACATAACTTCTGAAATCAATAACCTCGTCAATGAGAAAAACTTTTCTTTGACTTGGGCTGTCGCGGAAGCTAAGTGGCTACTTCCTCCTATAACCGAGGAGAGTCATAGCAGATACAGGCCTATACGACAGGAATTGCTTAACGAAGAACTTAAGAAGATCCCACTCATTTTGGTGGATATAGCAGATAAGAGGGAAAATATTTCTATAGAGCAGTTAAATCAATATAATTCCTTCTGGGTCATAGATTGGGATTTTAATAGCGCGGTTAATAATGTATTGAAAAACGCCCCCGTATCACTGTCTATAAAGAACATCATGAAAGAGCTTTCATTGGAGAGTTCGGAGATGCCCGAAGAGCCGATCCTTTCCGATTCGCAGATGCAATCCAATCCGTATAAATTTGCATTTAATGGAAAGCAAATTGACCTAATCAGATTTAATGTTGATCTCAGGAGATTGGATATGCGGTGGAGTCAGCATGATCCATCTGAAAGCCTTTGGATTTCCCAAAGCATTAGAAGCCAGGCAAGAATTACGGATATTTTTAGAGGGAGAGAGCGTAGTTCTCTGTCTCGAACAAGTTCTCTGAAAATTGCTAATTCTAATGTAATATTTATCGGAGATGAAAAATACCATGGTGTTAGTAGTAATGGAAATTATTATATAAAACCTGACTCACCAATAGCTGATATATTGAAAAGTCTAATTGAGATTTTCAATAACACAACTGATGATGATATGCTAATCTCCTCTGCGGTTGCATTAAGTATGTGTTCAAAATTTATTGGTGGCGCATTTCCTGTTAGTATTGAGATTGCAAATAGATGGATGGGCGAGTATTATGAGGATCAGATGTCTGAGGAAGTATTGCGGATAATACTGAGGCTTAACGATATTGATGCTGTGCATGTGTTTGATCCATCGGTTTGGAGAAGAGAGATAAAGGGCGTGAATGGATACGTCGAGGACTATTAAATGCTTGCGTTTTGCATTTCATTATGTAAAGGGAAAACTAGCGAATAGTATTATACGGGTTCCGTTTGTTTCGTTAACAGATCGGAACTCCACCGATCTGTCAACTCCACGTCCGGAACCCGCTTCTCTCCCGCTCGCTCCGCTCGGGTTGAAAGATTTTGCAAACCTTTCAACCGGAGTCCGTATTAGTTATATAAATTGCTAATATTTTAGCGCTTTCGAAAAGATAAAAATAGAGGCGGCGAAAATTTGCCGCCTCTATGGTTTCGAAACTGCTCGAGTGAAACTATGTACTGGGGATTATGGGGCATTCAATAACAGGTCTTTTGACTCACGTCATTGATTAAACTGCATTTGAAGAGATTTTATCAGGTATTTTATTGGTGGTTCACCCATTCCTGGAGGCTCTTGACGTTCAGGGGGTCGTTTTTGGCGGCGGCGATGGCTTTGGCGGTCCATTCGGCGGCTTCTTTGGTGCTGACGATGGGCACGCCGCGTTCCAGCGCGGTGCGCAGGTATTCGCTGCCGGTCACGTCTATCAGCAGGTCCGGGAGGTGCTCGGTCTGCTGGCGGGTGACGGTCAGGCCCGCCGCCTGCAGTTGCGTGGCGATGTCGTCCAGTCCGTCGCCCAGCAGCAGGGCGGTGCCGCTGGTGGGGAGGTTGTTTTTCGCGCCGATCTGCGCGCGGTAGAACGCGCGGTAGGGGTCGGTGTCGATGCCCATGCTTTCGCCGGTGCTTTTCATTTCGGGGCCGAGGGTGGGGATGACGCCTTTGAATTTAAGGAAGGGCAGGTGCACTTCCTTGACGCTGTACATGGGGGGGGTGGGGGTGTCGGTGAGGCCGATCTGCGCGAGGGTGTGGCCGACGGCGATGCGGGCGGCGCTCTTGGCGAGGGGGTGGTTCACGGCCTTGCTGACGAACGGGACGGTGCGGCTGGCGCGTGGGTTCGCTTCGAGGATGTACGCGGTGCCGTCCTTGATGGCCCACTGGACGTTCATGAGGCCCCTGACGCCCAGTTCCAGGGCGAGGCGTTCCGTGTCGGCCTTGACGCGCGCCAGGATGGCGGGGTCCAGGGTGACGGGCGGGAGGATGCACGCGCTGTCCCCAGAGTGGACGCCGGCGGCTTCGACGTGTTCCATGATGCCCGCGACGACGGCGGTTTCCCCGTCGCAGAGGGTGTCCACGTCGAGTTCCAGCGCGCCCTCAAGGAACTGGTCGAGGAGGATGCTGGGTTGCCCTTCGACGGCGGCGTACACCTCGTTGAGGTACGTGGTGAGTTCGTCCATGGAGCGGACGGTGCGCATGGCGCGGCCCCCGAGGACGTAGGAGGGGCGGGCCATGAGCGGGAAGCCGAGTTCGGTGGCGAGCGCGGCGGCCTGATCCGGCGTTTCCGCGACCTTGCCCTTGGGTTGGG